>NZ_JBXVVH010000001.1:0-339165 GCF_057219185.1 Lacinutrix sp. YIN62 | reverse complement strand
ATATAGAACTTCAATCAATCTTCTTTTTCGTGTTTCATTATCTTTTGTCTTGATAAAAAAAGAAATCGACCTAAGGAGATTCACGAACTCCATAAAAATATAAACTTTTGGAAACACTTAACGGCTCATTCGCTATATTTTAGACTATTTGGCGTTAATAAAATGTCTAGTAGACATTTTTAGCTAAATACGATTACCAGCGAAATTTAAGTTAAGTGTTGTATCCAAATCAAATCATTCACTGGATAATTGTATTCGTCTAGCCTAAAATATACACGCTCATTTCTCCTATTGTTTTTACCAAAATTTTCTGAGGCCGTTTTTTTTTAATTTTAGCTTCTATTTAACATAATGTATAGCGTATTAGCAGTTTCTGAAAAATATTCTAATCAATTAATTTCTGGTATTTTGAAACTAATTTATCTTTTATAGATAAAAAATTCTGCTTGTAATTATCATTAATTTCTTCCCCATTCGTATTCTTTAGTATAGATGATAAAAGAGAAATATCATTATCTAACTCTTTCATTTTTATGAGTTTATATTTATCAATAGGTATGTTTTCTAATAAATCATAAAGGAGATAAAAGTCAATTTTAGACCTTTTAGCTTTTCCTATATCAAATAAATCATTTAACTTTTCTTTTAAGTCCTGTTCTCCTTCTCCTTCTCCTAAAATTTTTGACAATAACATTATAAATATTTCAATTTCTTTTACAGATTTAATAAAGTTCTCTTTCATCAGAACATTTACAGATAACCTTTCGATGATACTTGATACATCTTTTTTGTCACCAATTCTACCTGTGATTTTATCTTTTCTATTATAATACCCAACACTATTATAATCTTTTCTATATTTATTATTGTAATTGATATAAGATAGTATTGTTATTAATTCAGCATTTTCCATTCTATCTATAAAATACTTTTTATCAGTACTTTTTATATAAAACCAAGAAACGTACTTTTGAGTTATTTCTCTAATTAATTTTATAGTTTCTTTATCAGCAAAAGAATTCCACATTTCAAATGAATTTTCTTTAATAGGATAAGGCTTATTGTTTAATCTTATAAATAAATCAACAGGTTGAAAATTTTCATTAATTGCACTATCAATTTCAATTAATTGTAACTTAAAATCTAAAATCTTTTCTTGGTAATCATTTTCATCTAAATCTCTATATCTTGAACCATTAATCTCTTTAATAATTTTTAATCCACGAAGTTTATAATTATTGTTTTTAGAGAAAACTAGTTTATTATTTTCATTCAAATATTGTTTTCCAAGAAATCCTAAAATAGATAACATTCTTTGCTGTCCATCGATTACTTCTTTAACACCATTCTTATTCTTATAAATGAAAATTGGAGGTAAATAGATTCCCAAAATTATACTTTCAATTATTGCTGAAGCTTTATATTCATTAATTCGTTCTTGCCTTTGGTAAGTAGGTCTTATTAAGTATCTTTTAGTTTCTAAATCATTAATTAATTCTTCAACTGGAATAAATGACGGGTCAGGTTTATTTACCCTTAAAGTGGAAAGCTCATCTAACTTTAGTTTAGCTTGATTTTCACTTTGCTTTAAAGACTTTACTTTTTCATTAAAGTTTTCATCTCTTATATAATCCTTATAATCAAAAGAGAAAATATCTTTAAAAATTAATGCAGTATCATTGAACCGATTAATTATTTCACTATAATAATGATAAAAATCAGTACTATAAGTTTTTTTATTGCTTATATAATGATTTAGAAGTTTCTTTTTTTGTTCTTCTGTGAATTTTTTCAATTCAGGAGAAACTTCAATTTTCAGAATACAAATTGCCCATAATATACATTCATATAAGGTTTTGTTGCCTTCTAATCCATTTTTCTGAAAATAGTCTTTTAACGTTAATACTAATTTAATGTTATCAAAAAAATCAGTGACTAAAAAAGAATCAGTAATTTTATTTTCTTGAACAACGTCATACAAAAGCTTAAGTGTATTCTGTCTATTATTTGTTCTTGCATAATGAGAAATAGGAAAACTTGTTAAAACAAAATGTTTTCTTAATAATTGTAAGATTTTAGAGAAATCAATATCCTTATCGTTAAATTTTTTACCAAGAAAAGTTTCAGTAATTTTGATAGTTAATTCTTTATCTTTTTTAAGTACTTTTTTGAATTCAATTGTAATTTTATCATCATCATAAACAGCATTGTCTATTTCAGAAGTGTTTAAAGCTGTAATTCCAGAGTTATATCTTCTAAATATTTCCTTTTTAATTTTATCTTCAAGGTATTCAGTCAATTTAGGTTCATTAATTACTTCAAATTCAAAAATTCTTATTTTAACATCTTGAAATATTCCCTGTATATCATCATCAAGTTTATTGAATGTATTATTCTTTAATTGAGGTAATTCTAAAAGTCCTTTTATATTTAAAGATAAATCACCTTCTTTAAATTTTTTCATAGTTTCAAAACGTTGTCTACCATCAATAACCTCTATCTTTCCTCCTGAATTAAAGAAAATTAAAGGAGGAATATCAGTACCTAATAATATACTTTCGATAAAAAAAGTAGCTTTTGCTCTATCCCATACATAATTCCTCTGATAATATGGATTATAGTCAATCTTTTTTTGCATTCTATCGCTAAATAGTGTTTTAATAGACATTGAATATGAAGATATTTTCATATTATTTTTAAAAATGCTTTCAAACTCTTTTTGAGACAATTGTGATGTTACCGATTTATTTTCCATAATTATTTATAATGAAACTCCTTTATTACTAGTAATTAAATATTTGATATTGTTTGAATTTAATTCTTTTGAGATATTAAAATCTAATTCTTCAGAATCATTGTAAGTATCAAAAATAAATTTATGATATAAATGATGTAAAACATAGCGCATAAAGCCTTTTAAATCTAAATCATATTTATCTTTTATAATATCATTATCTATATTCAAAAAAGAAATCTTTATTTCTGTTAATTCATCTGCTATAATGTGAATTATCATTGATGAATCTTCTTCCTTTATAGACCTTTCAAGCGGAAAATCTTCTTCATTGATAAATTCTTGTTTCATTAATTGTTTAAACTCATCGAAGTATAATTTTAAATAATTAGATACTTTTTCTACGAATAAAAGTCTATTAAAATCCATTTTAACTTTACTACAAACCAATTTTTTAAATTCAATTTTAGAATCATTAGGTAAGTGTTTTAATAGGTTATATTTTAAAATTAAAGGATAAAATTTGGTTCCAAAAACAGTATATGAATTATAATAAAGTATAAGAAGTTCCTTTTCAGAAAATTGAGAACGTAATATTTTAGAATACAATTTTTTATCTTCATCATTCATAGAACTGTTATCTACGAATTTCACAAGTCTATAGACTATTCTAAAATAATGAGAGATATCATCTCTACAATCAAAAAAGAGTTCATTATAAGCTTCTACAGTTTTTTTATGATTTACTAAAGGTTTATTAGTTACTTTAACTTTGGACGATAATTTTTTTATGAATTCAATAAAATAATCTTTCCCATCAGAATATCTTGAATTTAGAATTCTGATATTATCACTATACATTTTAAGCATTGAGAAAAATGTAGATTCAAATTGTTGTTTTTTTAATGTTTTTGACTGCTCGATAAATACTTTTCGTGATTCAATTAATTCATCTTTTTGCAACTTAAATTCATTAGTTTGTATTTCTAATGCTTCAATTTGTTTAGCTAGAGCTCTCTGATTTGTAGCAATATCTCTTCTCTGCTCTTTTAAAGCCAAATAGAATAAAATAACTCCAACTAAAGCCCAAATAGAACCAATTACACCACCTACAAAATCACCCAACGTACCAAGCATTCCTGAGTCTACAGTTGTATCAAAATCTAAGAACTTACGTTTCCATAAAAAAAGTATCATAGCAAGAATTAAAGCTATAATACTTGGTATTATAATTATCCATAAAGTGTTATTCTTATCTTGTTTTGGTGTAGTTTCCATTAGAAAATTAAAAAAATAAATATACCATAAATTTTAGTTAAAACTTAATCATAATATATTTAATCCCATTCCATACACATTACCACTTCACTCCTATCGTCGTTTCGGGTAAAGCGTATTCCATTACATTTTTAAGAAGCTTTTAGAAAGAAAAAAATGAAATAACTGTTTGTGTATATAAAATGCTTTTTACCAAAGCAAAGTGTACATAACGCAGAACATTATAGTACATTTATATAGCAAATTGGCGGATGCTTGCATTTTACATAATTGCAGATATAATAACACGCTAGTGTTTTATATCGACAGCCATTATGTAAAAGCCAATTTGTGGCTTCGTTAGAATAATTTAGATGTGTAGCTATAATGTAGTATTATGTAAAATATCCCAGGAAATCTTGTACACACAATAAACTGCAGTACTTGGGGCATTAAACTTCATCGTTTTTGTTTTTCGTATAATTTTAATATTCTGTATAATCCTTCAACATTTTTTAAATACGCGATTCTCAAGAAACTTTAGAACTATAAATTTGATACTATAGTTAAATGTTTATTTCTAACTATACGCTTTTGAAAAAAGTCTGTATAAAGCAAATTTATCTACATTTGATAACTGGTTCGTACCTAAAATATTATGAATTACATCAGGTAAAACAAGATATAAATCCCTCAATGCTGATTGTTCTCCACTAACTAAATGATAAAAACTAGCTCCGTCAATTTCTCTGATTAAATTATTTGAAGGTCTACTTGTTTTAGTTGTATTATCCGAAGGAGTAAATGGTTTATTGTATCGTGTGCTATTCTTTGGTATAATATTAACGAAATAAACTGTGTAACCATTATATACACTTGTATTTGGCATTACCAAATTTGCTAGTTGATCATAAACATCAACTTTTTTTGAACCTGTTACTGTATTATGTTTATTTTTAACTTCAGCAATTATCCGATTAGGGTCTGACTTTAAATCGACAATATTACCTGTGCGAAGATTATCCCAATTAGTTACACTTCCTAATATATTCTGATGATACAATCCAATTTTGTTTTGCACAGCTTTACCAACCTGCCTTTCAAATTCCGCTTTTTTCCAATCTTCTCTGTTTAATGCAAATCCTGACATTTCAAAAATAGCTTGAATGGGGTCAATTACATTTTTATGAAACTCTTTTTTCTTTTTAGCACGGGCTTTTTGTGCATATAATAATAAATCTTGAGTGTGGTTTATGAGATCTGCATCAGATATCCAATTTAAATAGGGCATAGATTAAAATTTGCACTAATCTAATCATTTCTTAATATTTATCAAACACTTTGAATTAAAGATCCTTATTTACGTAATTTTGAATAATATTCATTTAAAAACTTAACTATCGAATATCCTATTTCTTGCCCTAAATTACAAGGAACTGCATTCCCAATTTGTTTGTATTGTTGTGAAACGGATCCCATAAACTTCCAGTTATCGGGAAAAGTTTGTATTCTAGCGTATTCTCGTATGGTAAATGGTCGAGTTTCTTCCGGATGACATCTTTCTGTTTGTTTTTGGGCAGGACTACAAGTTAAGGTTAAACTAGGTTCATCCCAACCGATTCTACGAGCAATTCCAGTTTTCCCACCTCCTAAATAAAAACTTTTTCCCATATACTCTTTTTGAATATCTAAAGGTAAATTTCTCCAATATCCTTTTTGAGGAACTAAATCTAATACCTTTGTTTTGTGTTCAGGATATTTGGAACCTTCAGATTTTGGCACATTACAATCATATAATTCTCCTTTTTTAAGTGCATCAACTAGATTATAAATCTTATTATGAGGTGTAGGGTATTCATATTTCAATTCAATATCTTTTCGAATTCCAACCAATATTACACGCTCTCGCTTTTGAGGAACTCTATAATTAATTGCTTTTAGAACTTGTACAGGCACTACGTTGTATCCGATTTCATCCAAAATAGAAATCATACCTTCAATAGTTTTTCCTTTTTCGTGAGATAATAACCCTTTTACATTTTCTCCAATACAAATAAGTGGATTCACTTCTTTTACTACTCGTGCAAATTCATAAAAAAGAGTTCCTCTTGCATCCTGTAAACCTAATTTTTTTCCTGCATAACTAAATGCTTGACAAGGAAAACCTCCTGTAACAATATCAACTTTATTATTATATTCTGTAAAATCAAAAGACTTGATATCTCCTTCTAAAACATTCCATTTTGGTCTGTTTTCTCTTAAAGTTTGACAAGCCCATTTATCTATTTCATTTAAAGCAACACATTTAATACCTGCTTTTTCTAAACCAACAGCTAAACCTCCAGCACCTGCAAATAATTCTAAAACTTTAAACTCTTTAATTGGTGCTACAGAATTATCTATTGTATCTTCGTATTCTATAGATAGTTGTTCTAGAAGTGTGTTAATTTGTTCTTTTTTGTAAATCCTATATTGACTAATAGGTTCTCGTACAGCAGGAAACTTACCTTCTCTATCCCAACGTCTTAAAGTTTCTTTACTTTTTCCTAAAATTTGAGAAACCTCATTTAACGAATAATATTCTTTTGTAACCATATAACACAACCTTATACATTGGTTACAAATATAAAATAAAAATTGAAATATAAACGGTCTTAAAAATGTATTTCAATAAAAATATTTTAACAGTTTGATTTTTAAATATTTGTGTAAGAAAATATCAATCCATTCCATACACATTCCCACGTCACTCCTATCGTCGCTTCAGGGAAAGCGTATTCCATTACATTGTTAAAGAAACTTTTGAAAAGAAAAGAACCAAGAAAATTGGGGTAAAGACCTTTTCGCTTTTTACCAAATCGACGATAGGAAATTCGCGGAATCCTTAAAAAAATGATATAATAGATTTGAGCAAAGCTCAAGTGACATAACACAGAACATTATGATATAAAATTACTGCTTATAAAAACACTCGATTGTTTTATAACACAAATACGAAGTATTCATGAGCACCATATTTTAAAATAGAAATGATGCGAATAATTATCTAGCGCTTGCGAACGCCAAAATAAAAGCTAACCTTTTTGCGTTGTATTAAAAATCTCGTATTCGATAAAATACGTAATAAAAAATTTTAGACGATTCTCGTAAGTTTGCCACAAGAGCATAAATTTTAAGAAATCGACTTTTTACGAGATTCACGAACACATTTGAAGTTTCTGCAAATAATTAAAGATGTGAGTAAAAATAAAATTCTATGCACTTGTTATATATAGAACTTCAATCAATCTTCTTTTTCGTGTTTCATTATCTTTTGTCTTGATAAAAAAAGAAATCGACCTAAGGAGATTCACGAACTCCATAAAAATATAAACGCGGGAGCTAAACAAAAATTCAAGGCAGCATAAATTTTTGGAAACAATTTACGGTTCATTCGCTATATTTTAGACTATTTGGCGTTAATAAAATGTCTAGTAGACATTTTTAGCTAAATTTTGTAAATATGGGATTCATTAACCTTGTAAAAAAAACAGGTTAAGAAACCATGGTGTAAAAAAGCACCACTGGGCGTATTCGTTCACTAAAAAGGACTACTAGACCTTTCTAACGATTAAACCAATTCAACGGGAAGAAATTCGCAAAATCCTTAAAAATTATATAATCGATTTAAGCAAAACTTAAGTGACATAATACAGAACATTCAAGCCCAATTAGCGGAATCACGCTTTTAAGCGGTATTTTGCATCATATTTGAATAATTAAACATTTTAGCTTCTCGCTTAACCACATAAAAGATAAACCATTTTTTTAACTAATCATTTTAGTGTTTTAAAATGTTATACGAGTATTCCTTTCGTAATAAATTTAATTTTTGTTAATTTAATAAATACTTTTAATCGCGTAAATAATAGATTTTATGACATCTAGAATATATAAATTATTACTGTTATTTCTAAGCTTTATATTTCTTAATGGGTGTATATCACAAAAAAAGTGGGTTGCTTTAGATGCTAAGCAAAAAGAAACTAGAGCTTTATTAAACACCACTACAATAAAACTTAATTTGGCTATAGAAGAAAAAGAATTATTAAATAGAGCATATAAAATTCCAGTTCAACAAATTTCAGAAACAGACCCTTCAGATGAGAGCAATATTCCTAAAAATAATGTTATATGTGACTATGAGCAATTAATCCGTGATAATTTTTCAGAATATCAGTTATTTAGAAAAAATGAAAATAACAATGAAATATGGTTTTACAATTATTTAAGACGAATTAGAAGCAATGTTTTTGGTGGAGATGCTTATTTATTAGAAATATTCTCAATTAATTATTCTAATCCATCTCAAATAAAATGTACAGTAAAATACTTCGATTCGTTAGAAAAAAAAATAGGGATGCTCCAAGAAACTAATGAGATCGGAAATGGACTAAATAAACTAAGAACTTTAATACAAGATTGTGATGGATAAAAATAAAATGAGACATCGGTTAGCAACCATTTTAGTTATTGGCTTTTTACTAATTATTGGTATCGTCATAATTTATCCATTAATAGCACAATTGACAGGTTACCCTGGTAATTCCGAAAAGTGGATGAGTATTATAGATAAAACGGCTTCATTGTTTACAGGTATTATTGGAGTAATAATCGGTTATTATTTTGGTAGTAATAACAATTGAAATTTTTACTAGAATTTAAAAATATTGCAAAGGGACCATTCTCCCCTATCTTTCGTTAGCTCATATAATAAGTGTGACACGCCCTAAAAAAGGCTACATATTTCACACGATTATGTATAAAAACATTTAAAAAAAACCAAAACCCACTATAGAAAAAAGACATTTGGAAAGTCTTTTATAGAACCGTATTTTTGGGCGGCTTTGCATGAAAACGAGCTTAAAAATAAACAACAACCAACAAGATTAGAAACTAATGTAGTGTAACCTCTAATCTTTAACTGGTGTAAACCATGTCCCTAAAAACAAACGTTATAATAAATGAGTAAATTTATTACTGGCAAAGAATTGGAAGATGCCATTTACAATACGATTTGGGAAACTGAAAGTAGATTACTTATTGTTTCTCCTTTTATAAAGCTCGATGATTATTTTAAAGCGCTTTTTGACAAACACCAAAACAATCCAAAAATACATTTGACTTTAGTATTCGGAAAGAATGAAAAAGCTGTCCGAAAAAGTATGAGTAAAGCTGATTTTGACTATTTCAAAAAGTTTTTGAATGTTAGCATAATTTACGTTCCGAATTTACACGCAAAATATTATGGAAATGAAAAACAAGGAGTTATAACATCAATAAATCTTTACGATTATTCATTTAAAAATAATATTGAGTTTGGAGTCTATTCACAGCAAAGTATTTTGGATAAGTTTAAACAATCTACTGATAATGATGCTTGGAATGAATGTATGGAGATTGCAGAAAACAACGAAGTCGTGTTTATTAAAAGACCTGTTTTTGAGACTAAAAAATGGATTATCAATTTAGGGAAAAACTATATAAAATCTGATATTCTATTTGACTCGACCGACAAGTTTTACGGGTTTTCAAGAAACAAGAAGCTTGAAAACAAAAGACTTAATGATTTTCCAGAAGAATTGGAGTTAGGCTCAAAAGCTGACATCAGACCTGAACGAGAAACTGAACGAGAAACTGAACACGGATTTTGTATTCGGTCAGGTAAAAAAATAAAGTTCAATCCAAAACAGCCAATGGCTAAAGAATCGTGGAAAATATGGAACGAATATGGAAATGAGAATTTCCCTGAAAAATATTGTCACAAAACAGGAAAAGCATCTAACGGAAAAACAACAATGAGGAAACCGATAATGTAAAAGCACTAAACACACTACTATGAAAACGCCATGGCAGAACGGGTAAACGGCATCTTAAAAGATAAATTTTATCTCGACAAAACCTTTGCTACTGTAACACAAGCGAAAAGAGCTACAAAAAACACAATTAATTTATACAACGCACTAAGATTACATTTATCTTTAGTCTCTAAAACACCGAATATGGTATATAAATTATCAGCTTAAAATCAATCTTAATCTGTAGCCATATTTTAGGGCGAGACATTATAAAAATGAAATCATTTAAATACATAATACCTTTATTCTTACTTTTTTCATGTAATTTTTCTACAAAAGAAAAGAATAACAAAAATGACACTCAGCCACCATCTAGGAATTTGATAACAGCACCTCCTTTAATCAAAAAAGATAGTTTAATTAAGACAAAACTCTTTTTAGATTATAATTCTGATATTTCAAAATCAAAGTTTAACGAAATAACAGAAAAATTAATTGTTAAAGGTATAGTTCATAAAGTTAAAAATGTTGTTAACGAAACGGGAATAGGAAGCGAAGATAAGTTATACTATTTGTTTCCATATTGTAGAACTATGCCTGCTGGATGGAAAGGTGATGTTCATGATGCATATGAAATACGTCCTGTTTTTAAAAACGATCTATTAAAATCAATCAGAATAAGCAACATAGCTTATGGTATGACTACTATTTACAAGAATAAAAAGGTTTATTGTATTTATAAAAGCCTTATGGAAAAATATAATGTTGATTTAAAAATGTATCAAGGTGATAGAACAATTAAACATAGCAAATGGGCGGTAAATAATACCAAGTATAATCCAATAGATAAAATTAAACTGAAACAAGACAAATTCAATACTTCGCAATCTAGATATATTAAAGTTCCAGAATATTTAATAGATAGAAATAGTCATTTAATGCCTAACGAAAGAAAGAGCATCTACAAACATGACAACAAAATACCTAAAGAGATAGCAACCATAGTTATAGAACAGGATGATAAAATTATTCTTATCCATCACAATTGGAGCGCTAAGTTTAAAACAAAGTATTCCTTAGAGGATAAAAAGGGATACAATGATCTAGATATTAATATAATATTGAACAACTCCAATAACTTTATAAGAAATTCAAAACTTAAGTACCATGAAAAATCCTTTCATTTAAATGTGGTTTTAGAATATTTGACAAGAAAAGAGTATCTCAAACGATTAAAGAAAAAGAAAAAAGAAGAGAAAACGAATAAAGATGTTCCATTGCGAGAAATATCTAATGAACTATAAATCTATCAACAAGCTTAGAAACTAATGTAGTGTAAACCCGAATCTTTAACTGGTGTAAACTATGTCCCTTAACGAATATTATGAAACAAACAATGAAAATAACCATTTTAGCTCTGATATTAATTTCAAATATTGGGTTTTCACAAAATAATCTGATTGAATTTAAATTTGATACAAAGTATTTTAACGCAGTTGATAAATGGGTTGCCTTTCCAAAAAAAGATACTGATTCCACTTATGCTTATGGATTTATTTATTTGGACAATCAAGCAGGTTTTACCTTTAATTACAAAAGCGAATTTCAAATAAAAGAGCAAGAATTAATCAACATCAAACCAGGTTCGACTGTAGGATTTATGAAATATCGACTTGGACAAAATACGAGTTTGGTTTCTGTTTTGACCGAAAATCAAATTTCTGCGCTGAATTTACTTAAAGAACCCGATTGGTTATCTATTTATAAAGAAAGTTCCGACCAAGTGGATTATTTAAAACAAGAAGGCTATCACTATAACCACGTTGGCGCTTGTGAATTAGCTCTAAAACCGTTATTAATGGCTTATGAAATTGACCCTCATTTTGATGGACTTGAATTTGAATTAGCATTTGCTTACAATCATTTGAGACAATTTGAAAAAGCAATTCCAATTTTGGAAAAAGCAATTGCGAATAACCCTGAAAATTATTACTTTTTTAGAGAATTAGGCTTTTCCTATTTAGGCTTAAATAAAGTAGAAGATGCCGAAAGAACATATCGGAAAGGAATTAAAATGTCAGACAACAACATTGAAAAAAGTGAAATGTCAGTTAATATGGCTCAAGCCTATTTTAAACTGAGGAATAAAAATAAATTTGATGAATGGGCTGAATTAACTAGAAAATATTCGACTAAAAACAAAAGATACTTACAGTATATCGACCAATTTGAACAGAACTGGAATAAAAAATAACTATTGCCAACAACATAAGCGTTGTACAAGTCTAAAAATATCCAAAACGCCTTTTACCATGGGCTTTTACTTTGTTAAGCGTACCTATTGAAGCTATATAGGTAGTGTCATTTAGAAATAGTTTATCTTCGCTTTTCGCTACGTAAACGACTATAACCAAACAACACATATACTTAAACGTTGTCAATAATATAAACTGAACGCAGATGGAAACGAAAAAAATACACTTTGACAATCTTGGAAAGAAGAATTATTGGATAATATTATTTTTTTTATCATTGATTTTTATTTTGATTGGTTTTTTTGAACCATTTGAATTTGAAAACCCAAAAATTTATAAATATTTGAGTGTAACCGGATATCTATTACAGTCTTTATATTTTAGTAAATTATTTTGGTACAAGAATACTGTGCAATGGAATGATAAAGGAATTGTCATACGAATTAAATCATTTCTTGGAAAATCATTGAGATTTGACGAAATCAAAGCAACCGAATTGAATGAAAAAACATTAACTTTAATAAAAGCTGATGGACGAAAAATTACGCTGGACTTAAATAAATTTTCAGATTCTGACACTCAAAAATTGAACGACATAATGATTAAAAATACTATTACCAACAAAGCACTGAAGTAAAAACCTAATAAAACTCAATTAATGACACCTCAAAACATTGCTATATTCATCGTTATAAACCCCCATTTTTACCGATAGAAAAAGCTTGTTTTAATAACTTATTGTACCATAACTAATGCCGTATTTGATGAATCCGAACCAATTACATATGTCACGGAAATTTTGAATAAACGAATAAGTTCAGGAAGATCTACAACTTATTATTTAGAACTTGATAAATGGGGGCCTTAAAGCAAAATTGATGAAATCTCTGTTGCAAAAGATATTTATAATAGTAAAGAAATTGGAGACAAAGCAGTAGTATATTTTAACAATGGATTATATAAAATCCCATATTATTTGTCGTTCAATAAATAATGGACACCCCAAAAAGGGCTATAATTAAACGAGGCTTGGTGCTAATTCAAAGTTTAGAACTTTTAACCAAGTCCGCCAAATCTTTTGATTTGGCTTTAGAACAAAAAAATAAAACAAAATTAAAAGTAATAAGCTAAGTACCTTAAGCTTATTATTTTTAATTCCCGTACTAACCATAGTCGGAATGTTGTGTAACAGTTAAAAAAAACTTTGTGAAAATCATTAAAATTTGTTTTTTATCAATAATATTTATCGGATGTTCGGTATCTAAAAACGGAACAACTGATATATGTTTATATGAAAGAGGTATTCCTTCAAAAATATCGAATATCCAAACTGTTAAAATATCAAACAACAAAATTGGAATTATTAGAGGTTATATAAAAAACCGATTAGATAGCTTACCGAACACGGATGCGATAATTTATAGCGATGATTTCCTTAAAAAAAATGGATACTATTCTGCTGATGAAAATGGATTTTTTGAATTTCAAATTGACCAAGGAACCTATGAATTAAAATTTGATGCGTTAGGAACTGAAGGTTTAAAAAAGAATGTGTCAGTAATGAATGGACAAGCAATAGAATTAGAAGTATATATAGGAATTGGAAATTCGTGGACTAATTTCTCAACCAAAAACTCAAGAAAACTTAAAAAGAAAATTAGAAAACAGAATAGAGAAAGAAAACGAAAATATGGTGGATAAAACCGTTGTACACCAACGCATCCTATGAAAAACACTAGTCTAATTCTTTAACGTTAATATTTATTTTTTAATAATCTCGTAATGATTATTTTGGAGTATTGATAATCCCGATAGAATTATCAATAGTGCAACACTATATAACTTGCTCCACATCCTATTTGTGATCGATGCTAGACCGTCCACTTGCCGGTAAAAGTTGTGCTTCGGAATGTGTTCATCCCGTTGAAAATGAGAAAATAATTTTTCTTACTAGTCTTTTTGCAATAACTAGGCTGCTTTACCCCCCCCCTTTACTATCTTTATCAACAAACTTGTGCAACAGGTACAACGTATATATAGCGCATTAAAACACCGCTTAGCCAAAACGTTAGGCAATATTATGAGAGACACCTTTTATATAATCATCAGTTTAGTAATAATGAGCTGTAATCATTCTGAAAATCGAAATAAGAGTATTTATGAAATCTACAATGATTGTTATGCTGAAAATGTAACAGTTAATAAAAAATCAATAAGACATTACATTAAAGGTTTTGAAAATAGTCTAATTGAAAATAAATTGCTTAAAGATTCGACTGGAAACAGTTATGAGGACTTTTTTCATGAACTTACTGACTATGATTATATTGATATGAAATCTAAATATTCTTTTTTAGATAGCATAAATGGATTGGAATACGATGGAGTTTTAGACTGTCCTCTGGCGATAAGAAAACACAAAGATTTTGATACTTCCATTTTTGGAAAGCTAAAAAAATATATGACTAAAAATGAAGGGGATTACGAAGGCTATTTTGAATCGCAACCTATTGACTCAATTTTTAATGAAAACACCTTCAAATTTGATTATATTAAACACAAACTTTTCAACATAATTAAGGTTTACGATAAAACAAAAAACCAAAAAGGAAAAGTACTTTACAAGAAAGAAAATTATCCTAAAAGCGTTGAATTAATTATTGATTCAAATAGCAATATTTCTTGGAACAATAAAGTTTTAGAAATAAATGAATTAGCAAAAAAAGCAAGTGATTACTTCTCAAATTACGATAATGAAAATATAATTTTTATTAAAACGAGCCCGCAAACAAGCTATATGAATTACATAGCTGTGCAGAACGAATTAGTTAGAGCAAAAAGAAACTTTTACAAATTAAAAAGCAAGGAATTATATAATAACGAATTTGACAACTTAACTGAAAAACAAAAGCAAAAAATTAACTCTGACTTTGAAATTAATATTTACAAATAAAACGGTAGCCACCAACGTATCCTATAAAAAACACTAGCCTAATTCTTTAACGTTAATATTTATTTTTTAATAACCTCATAATGGTGATTTTGGAGTGTTGAATTGTTGATAATCCCTATA
Source organism: Lacinutrix sp. YIN62 (assembly GCF_057219185.1). Lineage (NCBI taxonomy): Bacteria > Pseudomonadati > Bacteroidota > Flavobacteriia > Flavobacteriales > Flavobacteriaceae > Lacinutrix > Lacinutrix sp. YIN62. Next base: position 324,009 of record NZ_JBXVVH010000001.1, on the reverse strand, counting down.
GAATTATCAATAGTGCAACACTATATAACTTGCTCCACATCCTATTTGTGATCGATGCTAGACTGTCACCAGCACCTGTATCATTATAAGTTATAATAACCCAGTCACTTGCTGTAAAAGTTGTGCAACAGGCACAACGTATATGTATCATTTAGAAATAGTTTATCTTCGCTTTTCGCTACGTAAACGATTATAACCAAACAACACATATACTTAAACGTCAGCGTTAATTGGAATATGACAGATGATATTGCAGAAAAATTAGTCGATACTGTTCTTGAGCTAAAAACTAATGGAATCCATAACGACGAAAAAATCATTTCTGAACTAAAGAAAACATTCTCAGCAACAGATGACGATTTTCATTGGATTATTGAAATGATAACTACTGGAGGATTTCGCGCATCAATAGTTTCATCAGGTAAAAAGTATCCAAAAACCAATCTTAATATTGAAGACGACCCAGTGTTGAAAGCATCATTCAAAAAGTATTGGATAGAATTAAAAGGAGAACAAGACTACATAAATAATTACTTAAATAAAAAAAAGTGGTGGCATTTTTGGTAAAATTAATTCATTGTCGAAATCAATAACTCCCGAATATCAACTTTTAAAAATTTTGAAATTTCAAATAAAGTTTCAACTGAAGGTTGAACTTCATTAGTACACCATCTTGAAACAGTAGATTCTGTTTTTCCCAAATGATTTGCTAACGCCTTATTATTAGTATTCTTTTCAGCAAGAACAGATTTAATTCTATTTAAGTTTTGTTTCGCCACAATGTTAATTTATTGACTTCTGGTGTAAATATAAGAGTTCTAAAATTGTGCTAAAATCACAATTTATTATATTCACATGCATATTAATTTTGTTTTAAATACAATTTATTGTATTTTTATAGCAATAAATAATAGTCATGACGCAAAATAAGAAAATTACAAAAAAAGGAAAAAGACGATTAAAAGTGACCTCTAAAGCGTTCCGAAGAGGCTATAATAGGTATGTTACCTTTCCAGAAATAAAATTAAGTGGAAAATGGCTTAAAGAAATAGGATTTAATTGTGAGCAATTTGTTATTGTAAGCCATAAAAAAAAGAAAATAACTATTACCTTACAAAAAGAAAATGAATCTAAAGAATAAAAAACTACAGCCAACACCGTCTCCTATAAAAAACACTAGCCTAGTTCTTAAAAGTTAATATTTATTTTAATATATACACAACCTCAAAAGCAACCCTAAATAAATTTAAGATTGCTTTTGCCACACAAAGGCACTTCCTACAAGCCTTTTATTGTTATTTTTTTACCGCACCCTATTTTGCGTGAAGTAAAAAATGAAGTTCACATAACCCTAGCCAATACTAGCTATTGTCATAGCATTAGCGCTAGCCAACTCATAAAACAACGTATTTGTCTCTTGATAAAAAACAATACCAATAGCATTAATAACCGCAACAGTATCAGGTAACGCCTCTGTAAAACCTAAATCTACAGTTAAAACAGTTTCTGTACCAACCATACCAGCAATGGGAATTTCTGCACTAAAAGCAATACCATTAGTCTCATTCTCCTCACTATGGGCAGCCACATACTTTTTTAAAACGGGATTAAATATATAATCACTTAAAACAGTAGAAGCCAGTATTAATTTAAAATGAGTAGCCCCATCTGGAACAGTTATATAATTAGAAGCATCAAAATCGGGAATTGTCCAAGTCGCAATACTTCTATTAACATCTAAAGCAGGAGCAGCATAAGGAGCATAAAAAACAGCATCAAAAGGAGTTGTTTTGTTAAAATCAAAACCCTCCAATAGAGCCTTATTAGCAAGTATTTCAAACGCACGTTGCCCACGATCCCCAGTACCTACAGAATTGATACGTTTCATAACTGCCGTAAGTCGTCCTGTAATAGTACTGTCACTCATTGTTTTAATAATGTTTGCATACCCTTGCCTAAAAGCCTTCCCTACAGTTGCAGAAGCCCCAAACTCATTCATGTTTTCGCGAGTACGCTTAAAAGCAGGGTCTTTTTCAATCCTGTTTTTATCTACGCCACCAGTCGTTCTAATTAAATCATCCCCATTCTTATTATAAAAAGTAAGTCCTCCCAAGCTACCCTTTAATTTAATAAATCCTTTTTGTTTTGCCATAATTTCTAAAATTTGTGAACTTAAATAATAATTAAGCTCGGATTAAACAATATTAAGATCTCGAACGATCCGAGAACCTGTTAATTAAGAGTTTTCAATTAAGAAAGCTCTAATAATCAAAATGGCCTTTTTGAAAAACGTTAAGGTACTTGTAGGAAAGATGTGTGTGTGATAAATGATAATCAAACTACATGCCATAAATTACAGGTTAAAAGTTAAATTTTATATAAAAAAAGAGCATAACTAGCCCCCTTTACTTCATAGATACTCCCTATTAAAGCCCTATATAGTTGCGGTTAGTTAACCTTTAGAATAAAAAATAGAAACTAGCCCCATACCCCTTCATATTATTTCACTCTAAAAACATCAGTTTAAAGACTGCAATTCACACCTATTTTTACTTGCTATCCCAGAATAAATCCTAGACCATTCAATCCGCTTTAAAAAGCTTGTAAATAAAAGAGGAAAACACTTTTAGTATAAAACCCCACTATTACTTTCATATAAACACCTAACAACTATAGATTTATTAAATTTTATTTTCAAATTAAAGTTCTGTTAAAAAAAGAATGAACATTCATTTTTAATATATCTTTGTATTATAATTAAAACTAAAATGGCAAAGCTTCAAAAAAGCATAGACAAACGTAACGCACTAATAAATGCAACCATAGAATTAGTTAATAATAATGGCTTCCATGCAGCACCTATGAGTAAAATTGCTAAAATGGCAAACGTCTCCCCCGCTACTATTTATTTGTATTTTAATAACAAACAAGACTTGGCAAATAAAACATACCTTGAATTAAAAACAGCCTATACTAAACATGTCTTTTCAAATTATAACGAAAGCATGTCTGTCGAAAAAGGATTTGAGATCATTTGGAAACGCATAGCCGATTTTAAACTTAACGAATGCGAAAAAGCAATGTTTTTAGCACAATGCGACAATACCCCAATGATAGACGAACCGAGCATACAAGAAGGTATAAAACACTTTCAGCCACTATTAGATCTTTGGGATAGAGGTAAAAAAGAAGGCGTTATTACACCCATTTCAGATTTTTTACTATATGCCTATACCATACACCCATTGTCTTTCCTAATAACCTCCAATAAAAGAGGTGCTTTTGAATTAGATAAAACTCATATAGAACAAGCCTATCAAGCCGCTTGGAATAGTATTAAAGTATCCTAAATACTATGAAAAAAACAGCGATTATATTAGGAGCCACAGGATTAACAGGTCATATATTACTTGAAAAACTAATTAAGAATAATAATTATGATGCCATCAAATTATTTTCCCGCACTAAAATAAAAGGGCTGCCGCAAAAAGTAGAACAGTTTACAGGCAATCTGCTAGAATTAGAGCAATTTAAAACCGATTTTAAAGCAGACCACGTTTTTTGTTGTATAGGCACCACAAAAAAGAAAACCCCTAATAAAACACTTTATAAACAAATAGATCACGGGATTCCCTTAGCAGCAGCAAAACTTTCAAAAGAAAATAATATTAAGGTATTTATAGTAATCTCTGCAATAGGAGCTAATAAAAAAAGCCGTATTTTTTATAACCGTACAAAAGGCGAAATGGAATGCAGCGTTTTACAACAGCATATAAAGCGTACCATTATACTAAGACCCTCCATTATTAAAGGAAAACGTAAGAATTTTAGAAAAATAGAAACTATAGGCTTAGTACTATTTCAACTCATTGAGCCACTCCTTATTGGACGATTAAAAAAATACAAACTAATTAAAGCTAAAACTATCGCGCAAGCAATGCTCAATCTAGCAAATAGCACCAATACAAAAGAAGTTATTATAACTTCAAACAAAATTAAAGAAATTTCAAAAAATAAAATAAATTAAATTAAATGGAATTATTAGATAAATTAAACTGGAGATATGCTGCAAAAGCCATGAATGGTGAAAAAGTAGCCGAAGAAAAAATTGAACGCATATTAGAAGCTGCACGTTTAGCGCCTACATCAAGCGGATTACAACCTTTTGAAATTTTTGTAATTAAAAACCAAAACATTAAGGAACAAATAAAACCAGTTGCCTGGAATCAATCTGTAATTACAGATTGCTCTCACCTACTTGTTTTTGCAGCTTGGGATACCTATACAGCAGAAAGGATTAACTATATGTTCGATTTAACAAATGAAATACGTGGGTTTAAAAATGAAGGTTGGGAAAATTACCGCCAGATGTTATTAAATATATACCCACAAAAAGATGCCGAAGAGAATTTTAATCACGCTTCAAAGCAAGCATATATTGCATTTACAAATGCTATAAACGCAGCTGCTTTTGAAGGCGTAGATACAACACCTATCGAAGGTTTCGAACCCGATGCAGTAGATAAAATCTTAGGCTTACGCGAAAAAGGCTTACGAAGTGCTGTATTACTGCCAATAGGATACAGACAAGAAGATAAAGACTGGTTAGTAAACTTAGTAAAAGTAAGAAAACCTATGGAAGAGTTAGTAACAGTAATTGAATAACCTACCATTTAGTAAGTAAAAACAACCTTAAAAAAGCGAAAGAAGATGAACAATTTTGAATTTAAAAACCCTACAAAAATAATTTTTGGAAAGGGAACCATAGAAAAATTAGAAAATGAGATCCCTAATAACGCCAAAATATTATTACTCTATGGCGGTGGAAGTATTAAAAAAAATGGAATTTACAATCAAGTAAAAACAGCACTCTCTAAAGTAGATATTGTAGAATTTGGAGGCATCCCTGCCAATCCAGAATATTCTATTTTAATGGAAGCCCTAAAAGTTATTAAAGAAGAAAAAATAACTTATCTATTAGCCGTTGGTGGTGGTTCTGTAATTGATGGGACTAAGTTTTTATCTGCAGCAGCATTATTTAATGGAAAGACGCCCTGGGATATTCTAACCCATAATATTAGAACCGAAAAAGGCATGCCTTTTGGTACTGTTTTAACTTTACCAGCAACAGGCTCGGAAATGAATTCTGGTGCTGTTATTACCAGAAAAGAGACTAAAGAAAAGTTAGCAATGGGAGGGCCAGGTTTATTTCCAGAGTTTTCTATATTAGACCCACAAGTTATTACCTCTATTCCGAAACGACAGTTAGCAAATGGATTAACAGATGCTTTTACTCATGTTTTAGAGCAATACATGACCTACCCCATAGGCGCCTTACTACAAGACCGATTTGCTGAGAGTATTTTACAAACACTTGTAGAGATAGCTCCTAAAATATTAAAAGACGCTACAGATTATAAAGCAGCATCAAATTTTATGTGGAGTTGTACAATGGCTTTAAATGGATTAATTCAAAAAGGCGTTCCTACAGATTGGGCTGTACATGCAATCGGACACGAACTAACAGCCTTATTTGGTATCGATCATGCGCGTACTTTAGCAATTATAGCACCAAGTCATTATAAATTTAATTTTGAAGCTAAAAAAGAAAAACTAGCACAATATGGCGAACGCGTTTGGAATATTACAGAAGGGAGTATCGATGAAAAAGCCAATGCGGCCATCGAAAAAACAGAACACTTTTTTAATACCTTAGAGATCCATACTAAATTATCTGATTACACTAAGGATTATGATGGAACTGCCGAGGAAATATCAAAACGCTTTAAAGATCGTGGCTGGTTAGCATTAGGAGAACACCAAACATTATCCCCTGAAAAAGTTGAAGCAATTGTAAAAATGGCCTACTAATAATGAAAGGAATACAATCCATAATATTAATACTGGTATTCATTGCAGTCTCAAGCTGTAAAGAGAAAAAAAAGGAATCCCCTACGAAACCTATTTTAAAAGAAGAAACAAAATCAAAAATAAAAAAAGACATGAAAATATTATTTGTAATAACCTCACATGACAAACTAGGAGATACAGGGAAAAAAACTGGGTTTTGGGTAGAAGAATTTGCAAACCCATATTACACTTTGTTAGATAAAGGCGCAACCATTACCATTGCAACACCAAAAGGTGGTGCGGCACCAATAGACCCTAATAGCGATGCTCCAGATGCAGCAACAAAAGATACAGAACGTTTTAATAATGATGCCGTAGCAAAAGCAAAAATTGCTAATACCGAAGTATTAGCAACGATAAATCCAGAAGATTTTGATGCAGTATTTTACCCTGGAGGACATGGCCCTTTATGGGATTTAGCAACCGACAAAACGTCGATTACTCTTATAGAAACGTTTAACGCTCAAGAAAAACCAGTTGCCTTTGTATGTCATGCGCCTGCTGCTTTAAAAAATGTAAAAATGCCAGATCAGACGCCTTTAGTAAGCGGGAAAAAAGTAACAGGATTTTCAAATACAGAAGAAGCTGCCGTTGGACTTACAAACGTTGTTCCCTTTTTAGTTGAGGACATGTTAAATGAAAATGGAGGAATTTACTCTAAAAAAGAAGATTGGCAAGCTTACGCCATTCAAGATGGAAACTTAATTACAGGACAAAATCCAGCCTCGTCGCAATTAGTAGCCGAAAAATTATTAGAAAGTTTAAAATAATACTGTAACGTTCTAAATTTAAATAGATAACGGTCATAATTTATAATTATGGCCTTTTTTATACTCTATTTTTATTAATAAACACAAGCACGCCTCCCTTTTTTATAACCGCACAGAAAATATTTTAATACTAATATAATGCTGTTACAAAGTGATTTAAAAAAAAATATAAGCCAAATATAAATTTTAAACCACAAAAAAACTATATTAGTATTAGCAATTGCTATTTAAGCATTTTGTCTCTCTCCCTATACTTAATGTTTATGTATTGATTTACAATAATTATTGTGTTGTAGTTTTACAAGATTATCTGTAACGTAATAATTTACCGCCATTTATTACAGAATAGTTCTTATATCTTACTTATTAATTTTAAAGCCAATGTATCATAAATTAATTACGCATTTTTTTAAAAAGGAACTGGTGTTAGTCGTTTTTTGTTTTACTCTAAATGCAAATGCGCAAGTCTCACAAACAAATTGGATAGATGAAATTGCATCACGAGTTACACCTTACGGAAGTATAAGGCTTGCTGTTGGTTTTGTAGAAAAAGGAGAAATAGGCGTTTCTAATAATGCCCCACGTGTAGGAGTAAAAATTAAACATGCCCTCTCTGAAAATAAAACCGATAATTTCAATGTCATTGGATGTGCAGAATTTGGATTGAATCTTGTTTCTAGAGACGATACCGTGTCATTTGCTATTGATGCTAAAGAAGGTGTTGTACAAGTTGGAGATGCTATCTTTACACGAATAGGTTATGCAGGGGTTTCTTATAAGGAGTTCAATCTTATCTTTGGAAAAAACAATTCTGTCTATTATAATCTTGCAGCTAGCGAAGTCGATTATTTTTTAGCTTTTGGAGGGGTCGCTCTGGGGGTTTGGCCCGTTTCAGATGGCGGTGTTTCTGGAACAGGTAGAGCAAATCAAGTATTGCAATTAAACTACAAAAAAAAGGGCCTTAGCATCGGCACACAAATACAAGTACGTAATATTTCTGAAAACAGTGAAAATATAGATTCCTATGGCTATGGTATAAATTATAAAATTAAAGGATTTGCAATTGGCGTAGGCTATAATAAAGTAAATGATGGTGTTATAGAACCCACATCAAAACAAACCCAAAAAAATGATGAAGCCTTTATTACCGCACTATCATATGCTAAAAACAGATTACGAGTTGCCGCATCTTATGGCATATTTAATAATCATTTTAAAACCGAAGACCTATTTTACGATTGTATAGGTGTCGAGTTTTTCTCAAGCTATAAGTTTTCAAAAAATCAAAGATGGCATCTTGCAAGCGGTTTTAGCTATGTAGAACCTAATTCAGACCAAGATTTAGGAGAATTTGATACAAAATTCGGGGTTATAGAAGTAGGATACTCCTTTAAAAAATCAAGTTATATTTTTGCCAGTACAAAACAAGATTTTAGTGAAAATAATATTGGAGAAAGCAACAACCAAAGTATTTATGGTATAGGCATTCAATTTACTTTTTAAAAACTAATTACCTCTGTATTATAATACTATCCTTTACAATTTTATTAACCATTCGTTTACAAAAAGTTTTAGCCGATGCTTGCAAAGAAAACGGATCTGTTAGCGCAGATTCTCCAGTCCAAACCCAAGTATCTTGCCCCGCTTTTAAGTCGCCTTTTAAATTATATAAAATGGCTTCAATAACATAAGATCGAGTGGGCTCATAATAACCCGGGTCGTTAACAGTTACGTAGCGACTAGAAATATGCCGCCCTACCCTATAATAACCAGAATGCACAATATAAGCGTTTCCAGGTTCATATCTATATCCATCTTTTATATCAACTAGACTTATTGTAATAATCCCATCTAATTGATTTGCGTTAATAATATCAATTAAATTCTCTGGCTTTCGTACTTCTTTAGGCATATTCTGAGGAAATATATTAATCCCTTCAATAGCATTAATACCTTTGTCCTTAAATAAATTAACAGCTTCTTTCTCAAAAGTCAATCTAGAATTTAGATTATTACTAATACCAACAACAGCAATCTTTTTATAGGTATTATCAACGTAATTATCTCTTATAAAACTAGATGATAATGTTGGAGCACATCCCATCACAACAAATAATATAATCAGCATTAAAACGTCTTTGTTAATCATAATTACAAGCTTAAATTATTCAATAAAGCCTAAAAAGGCACAGTTTACTATTAAAGATACTCATTATATAATACAAATACAAGAACAACATAAATTGTAATGCACTCATTTTACGACAAGTAACCTGTATTTACACCCTTTCGTTTTTATTTTATAATAAAAAAGAGTAGCGTCATTACAAATAGTTTAAACCCGTTCTAAATGAAAAAATAAATAGTTACTTATTTTATTTGTAAATTGGAAGCACTAAAACAAATCAACAATTCACATGAAAAAAATAATAATACCTGTAGACTTTTCTAAACATTCTGAATATGCCCTAGAAACAGCAGCTAATTTAGCTAAAAAACATAATTCTCAACTTATAGTAATGAATATGCTTGAATTATCAGAATCCTTTATTTCTACCTCAGATTCTGACAGGCAAAATGAAATGTTATTCATGTTAGCCTCTGCAAATAAGAAGTTTGAAACGTTTTTAGATAAAGATTATTTAAAAGATTTAGATGTTGTTCCTATGATTAAACACCATAAAGTATTAAAAGAAGTTGATGAAATTGCAAAAAATGAAGGTGCCGATTTAATTGTAATGGGATCGCGTGGTCATAGTAATCACGATGGTATTTTTACAGGTTCCAATACCGAAAAAGTAGTGCGTTATAGTGAAACTCCTGTACTTGTTATTAAAGGACAGAATACAAATATTGAGTTTACTAATGCAGTATTAGCTACAGATTTTTCTGAAGAAAGTATTCCTGCCTATAAAAAAGCTGTTAATCTATTAAATGAACTAAAAAGTAATACATCACTATTGCATGTAAACACCCCAAGTGTAAATAAATTTAGAAGTACCCAAGAAATTGAGGAAAAAGTACAGCATTTTTTAACTAAAGCAGAAACCCCAGAATGCACAGATAAAATTAGTTTTGTAGCAGATTACTCCATTGAAGACGGCATCTTAAATCATTCTAATAAAATAGGTGCTAACGTCATTGCAATGACTACTCATGGTAGAAAAGGCTTAAGCCATTTCTTTGGTGGAAGCATTTCCGAAGACGTGGTAAATCATTCTAATTTACCGGTATTAACTTTTAAAATGTAATATAACATACAAAACCGAGGTGAATTATTTATAATCCCCTCGGTTTAATTATATCTACTAGGTTCTCCCCTAAAATTAGTGATAACAACAGGGCTTCTCAGTTTTATTTAAACAACAGTAACACGTACTTTTTTCTTCTTGAGCCTGCTATTATTAGTTTTTAAAATAATAGCCGCTACCTTATATTTGGGCACAGCAACAAAAGCACAATCGTGTTTAAGCTCTATAAGGCCTAATTCCTGTTTATTTAATTCTCCTTGTTTAAAAAAAAGCCCCGCAATATCGCCTTTTGAGATTTTATCTTTTCGTCCCCCAGAAATAAACAATGTTTCCCAATTTGTAGGCTCAGGGCTAGATTTCTCTTCTAGCTTTACGATCACATCAGATGCTATAAACTCCGGTAAATACTCATTTTCCCACTGTAATACATAAGCCGTACCTTCACTATTCATTCTTGCAGTTCTACCATTTCTATGGGTGAATTCTTGTGCCTTTAATGGTAATTGATAATGTATAATATATTTCAATTCAGGAATGTCCAGTCCCCTAGCCGCTAAATCTGTTGCAACAATAATTTGATGTGTACCATTTCGAAACTTTATTAAAGCACGCTCCCGCTCTATTTGTTCTAACCCACCATGAAAGCACCCATGTGCGATATTATTTTCCAATAAAAAATCACTAATATAAGCTATGGTATCTTTAAAATTACAGAAAATAATCCCCGGTTCATTTCCAATATGAGACAATAAATCAACTAAAGTTTGAAGTTTATTCTTTACTGGAGATATCACTTTTTTTACTTGTAACTGAGAGGTTACAGTCCCTAAATAATCAATAACCAATTCGTCTTTTAATCCCACAAAATGCGGGATTTCCATATCTTGAGTAGCCGATGTAAGTATGCGTTTTTTTATTTGCGGTAAAAAAGCGATGATCTCACTCATTTCCGATTCAAATCCAACCTCTAATGATTTATCAAATTCATCTAAAACTAATGTTTTTATATTGGTTGAACTAATAGTTTCACGGCGCAAATGGTCGGCTACACGACCTGGAGTTCCTATTAAAATAGCAGGAGGATGACTCAATTCAATCTTATCTTTAGAAAAAGGACGTCCGCCATAAACAGCATTCGTTTTTAAACCCGATCCCATTGTTCTAATAACTTGCTCTATTTGAATCGCTAATTCCCGAGAAGGGACCAATATTAATACCTGAATTGATTTTAAATTTGAATCTAATTCTTTTAATACAGGCAATAAAAAAGCCACTGTTTTACCTGTTCCTGTTGGCGATAATAATACAACATTGCTTACAGAAGAAATAGCTAAATAAGCTTCTTCTTGCATAGGGTTAAGCTCCTGTATTCCTAATTTATTTAATATTTGCTGTTGTAATTGGTTGGATTTTGACATAATACAAAAATACTATTTCGTTTATAGAGTTAGATTGTATTTTAAGAAAAACATTATAGGCTATTATATACAAATAGCTTCCTAAGAAAAAAACAGTTGGTTTATTCAAGATCTATACGAATACAAACAAAAGGACTATTCTGTTATTAATAGTTATTATAATTAAGTGATTTCCAAAAAACTAAAAAATATACTTACTGCATTATATTTCCTTTTTTATTAAGTTTACAATCTAACTTGAATATCATATCCATGAAAAAAACGACACTTTTATTTTTTATTTTATTTTGTTCAATTTTTTATACCACTAGAGCACAACAATCTGTTGCAAGAGCGTGGAATGAACAATTATTAGAAGCCATACGAACCGATTATGCCAGACCTACTGTGCATGCTCGAAATTTATTTCATTCTAGTGTCATTATGTATGATGCTTGGGCTATTTTTAATGATAATGCAGAAACCGTTTTTTTGGGAAAGAATTTTGGCGGTTATTCCTGTAATTTCACAGGAATAGCAACCCCAACAGATATTGATGCTGCAAGACATGAAATTATTAGTTATGCCATGTTTCGATTATTAAATCATCGCTTTGCTAATTCCCCTGGAAATGTTGCTAGTTTAGAGGCCTTTAATAACCTTTTTACAAATTATGGTTATGATGTATCTATCGTCAGTACCGATTACACTACAAATTCTTATGCTGCTTTAGGAAATTATTTAGCAGAACAAATGATTGCTTTTGGATTGCAAGATAACGCTAATGAGATTAATGATTATGCTAATCAGTTTTATACAACATCCAACGAACCTATGATATTGGATATCTATTCTGATGAAAACCCTTTAAATGACCCTAATGCGTGGCAACCTTTAGCTTTTGATGTTTTTATTGATCAAAGTGGTAATCCATTACCACTTGGCACACCTCCATTTTTAAGTCCAGAATGGGGTGAAGTAACCCCTTTTTGTTTAAATGCTAATGACTTAGAAATATTAAACAATGGGTTTGATTGCTATGTTTACAAAAACCCTGGAGCTCCTGTTTATATTCAAAATTCTACTACAAACGGTATTAACGATCCTTATAAATGGCATTTTGCACTGGTCGCCTCATGGTCTTCTCATATGGACCCTAATGATCCAACAGAAATCGATATCTCTCCAGCTTCTATAGGAAATTTTGATATTGAAAATTACCCAGAAACGTTCTCAGAATACCAAGCATTTTATAATTTTCATAATGGCGGCGATGCAAGTACAGGCCGCGCTTTAAACCCTATTACAAACACGCCATACACGCCGCAAATGGTAAAACGTGCAGACTATGCAAGAGTACTTGCCGAATTTTGGGCTGATGGTCCAGATTCAGAAACACCTCCAGGACATTGGTTTACCCTATTAAACTATGTTAGTGACCACCCTTTAACAGTTAAAAAAATAGAAGGTGTTGGACCGCTTCTTAGTGATTTAGAATGGGATGCAAAAGCCTACTTAGCCTTAGGGGCGGCAATGCATGACTCTGCGGTAGCAACTTGGGGTATAAAAGGGTATTATAATTACATTAGACCAATTTCTGCAATTCGTTATATGGCAGGAAAAGGTCAGAGTACAGATAATACTTTACCTAGTTTTGATCCCCATGGCTTACCGCTTATACCCGGTAAAATAGAGCTTATAGCTTCTGGAGATCCTTTAGCTGGAGCTAGCAATGAAAATGTAGGTAAAATAAAAATATTTGCATGGAAAGGGCCTGATTTTATTTCTAACCCAGAAACAGACGTTGCTGGTGTAGATTGGATATTAGGTACACATTGGTGGTCATACCAACGTGGGACATTTGTAACACCTCCTTTTGCAGGATACTTGTCTGGGCACTCTACTTTCTCTAGAGCTGCTGCCGAAACATTAACATTATTAACTGGTGACGCGTTTTTTCCTGGTGGAATGGGAACTTTTGATGTAGCAGCAAACGAATTCCTAGTGTTTGAAGACGGTCCCTCAGAAAGTTTTACTTTACAATGGGCAACCTATAGAGATGCATCAGATCAGACTAGTTTATCTCGCATTTGGGGCGGAATTCATCCTCCGATTGATGATATTAAAGGAAGACAAATTGGAGCCCAAATTGGTGTTGAATCATTTGAATTGGCTAAACTATACTTTAATGAAGATACCTCATTGTCTACCGAGTCAATCGCTATAAAAAATAGTATTGCATTATATCCTATTCCATTTAGTGATGAATTAACTGTAAATTATAATAGTAATAAACCTCTAAATATAAAATTATATAGTATGACTGGGACTTTAGTATTGGAGCGTAACGTAAATTCTAAACACAAATTAACAGTTAACGCTTTGGCTCCTGGTGTTTATTTTGCTAAATTGTCCTCTTTAACTGGCGAAGAATTTGCTGTAAAAAAAATAATTAAAAATTAAAATCAAGAATGCTTAATATTTTTCGAATCATTGCCTTTCTAGAAGGTGTTTCTTATATTCTTTTATTATTTATTGCAACTCCTATAAAATATTTAAATAATGATCCTCAATATGTAAAAATGCTTGGAATGCCTCACGGCCTATTATTTGTAGCATATGTTGCGTTAGCAATTCTTCTTCGTGCCACTTATAAATGGAATGCGCAAACATTTTTGATTGTTTTAGCAGCATCATTAATTCCATTTGGAACATTTTATGTTGACAAGAAATATTTGAAACCGCTGCAATAAAAAGAATACTACATTATAATGTGCTTTGTTATATAACAAAGCACATTTTTTTTATCAAACAACGCTATTGTAGAATCACAAAACAAGCATTTGTTTCTACCTAACGTAATCGGTTTTTAACATATTCAACTTTTGTTTTACCATGAGGCGAAACATTACCCTCTTTATCTAGATTAACCATTACAATTTTATCTATAGTAATGATGGTTTCTCTAGTCATCATATTTCTAACTTCACAACGTAATGTAAGTGAAGTTTTACCAAATTTGAGTACTTCAAGCCCTATTTCTATAATATCACCTTGTTTTGCAGAGCTCTTAAAATCAATTTCTGTAATAAATTTAGTAACCACATGTGGGCTTTCTAATTGTACTACAGCATACAATGCTGCTTCTTCATCAATCCACTCTAACAAACGGCCTCCAAAAAGAGAAGCGTTAGGGTTTAAATCTTCTGGTTTTACCCATTTACGTGTGTGAAATCTCATATTTCAAATAAATTTTGTTGTTTATTTATAGTTTGGGGTATTTTTAAATTGCATCCCAATGCTTCATTTAATTTTTTTATAAAATAGGCTGAAAGTAATGGCGATTCAATCTCTACATTTTGATGAATAAAAAAAGCAATCTCTTTTAGCCCTAATTGCTGCCATACTTTTAAACGTTCAACCCAAGTATCTAACCGCGAATAATCGCTTTTATGATTTGTACCAACAAAGCGTATAAAAGCAGTAGGATTTGTTAATCTCATGTGCAGTAAATCACGTCTGCCTGCGGTATCTACTATGCTATTGGAGATGTTGTTTTCTTCTAACAATAAACATAAATCATTCGCTACCTTTGCATCGTTAAACCAATCGGTATGTCTAAATTCTACAGATAACGGAATGTTTTTTGGCCATTTTTCAATAAACCGTATTACGCTATCAAAATTATTTGGAGCAAAATTATTATGCATTTGCAAAAAAAGGGTGCCTAATTTTTCTTTTAAGTGTGATATATTATATAAGTAATGTTCTAAAAGGGCATCGATTTCATCTAACCGTTTCCAATGTGAAATTTCTTGATTTATTTTTGGAAAAAACTTAAAGTCGCTTGGCGTTTTATCATACCATTTCACAAATTGATTTGCAGAAAAGATACGGTAAAATGTTGCATTCATTTCTATGGCGTTAAATTGTGAAGCATAATATTTTAATTCATCTTTTGTGCCACGTGGATAAAATCCTTTAAGATCAGCTTTATTCCATTTTGCACAACCCACATATATTTCTGGGCTATCGGTTACTTTCTCTATATTTAAGACGCGTTCAATACCCTTATGGTCTTCAGGCAATGTAAAATCTATAAGCTCTGGACGATGTACACTTCCAAATTTCATTTTAAACGCTTTTAGTTATCTCATTCATTTCTACCGCTTTTAGTCGTAACAATTCACTACAGGTTACTTTTGTAATCTTATTTGTACGCATTCAAAAAAACTGTTTACCCCCTGTTTTAAGGTGTTTTATAATAACTAATAAAGTGAAATAGTAATTGAGATGTTAAAGGTAATTGTTCATAAGCCAGTTAACAAGTAAATTCTAATTCATTTTTTTTAAGCGTCTTTATTAATATTTTTATATAAAACACTTCTAATTATGACTTTACGAGATCAACAATTATTAGCCAGCAGACCCATTATTTCTTCTATTAAAATAACAGACAATATGAGTAATGATGAACGTTTTCAAAATATTACATTACGTCCAATAATTAAGCTACAAAGCGACTTATTGATAGAAGCATTTAGAAATTACATTAGAAAACACAAGAATGCTTTCTATGAATTAGAGATTGATCAAGGTTTAAATTACATTGAAAATGCAATACAAAAGGACATTAAATTTAGAAATGCTCTAAAAGGGATGATTATTGGTCAATTTACTATTGAAGAATATGCGCTTTATATAGAAACATCGTCTGCCTTAAATAAACGTATGATGGCCATTGTTAAACAACGCATTCAAGACAATATTATGTTGTTTACAAGACCAACTAGTTTAGCTAGTTAATTTCATATTAAATAACATATAATAGTATCATTAGGTAGTGGCAAATGGCTCCTGCCAATACAAATAAGTGCCAAATAACATGGTAGTAACGTTTTTTATCTAAAGCATAGAATATAATACCAACAGTATAAAACAGGCCTCCAGCCATTAACAAGATTATCCCATTAATATCCATAAGCGCAGAAAGTTTAGAGAAATCAAAAACAATTAACCATCCCATTATTAAATATAATACTGTTGAAAATATATTAAACTTACCTGTAAAAAAAAGCTTTAAAAAGACCCCAAAAAGGGCAATCCCCCAAACGGTATAAAACAAAGGCCAACCTAACCCTTTTTCTAAAGTTATTAAAAGTACAGGAGAATAAGTGCCTGCGATAAGCAAATAAATCCCGATATGATCGATAATTCGGAAATAATGCTTTTGTTTTTTATTTGAAACAGAATGGTATAGTGTAGAGGCTGTAAAGAGTATAATTAGAGTACTACCATATATAATTACGCTATACAAACTCCAAGATGTTTTATTAGAGTCTTTAAGTATTAATAAGATTAAACCTATAATGCCTAGAATAGCTCCAAAACCATGGGTAATGGCATTTAATTTTTCTTCTAAAACACTTTGAACTCTCATTTTTTAGTTACTTATTTTTTATCCATTTATTAGTCAGCACATAAAAATCAAATTCAACAGCTGGTTTTTGACGTTCTAGCCTTCCATTTTGAAAATTGCGTTCTAAAATATCTTCAATTAAATAATCTTCTTTTTCTTCTTCGGGATTAAATTCTCGCTTTAAAGAAATATCAAATACATTTGCTGTAGTATTAAACCAAAAAGCCCGCCAGCCATTCCGTAACTCTTTTATGAGTTCAAAAGCCGTTTTTCCAGTTTGTCTATGAATTAATTTTATGAGGATCTGGCCTTCTGTTCGTGTTAATTTTTTTAATTCCGCAGAAAACTCTTCTTGTATATACTTTTGAACTTTTTTAGAATATCGCTTTCTATCTCTTTTTCTTTTTAACGACGCCAGGTGCGCATTTAAAGATTCTAATCGTTCAGCGGCTAATTTAGCATAAGGATAAACTTTTAGGGTTTTACGCTTTAAAATCATATAACGTCGCCAGCTTTTCTTATCATCGAATTTTAACTTATGCAATATCATGATTTCGTCTAAATCTATCCCTGTTGTAGGTATAGAGTCGCCTTCAACAACAATATATTGAATAGTAGTTGTGTCTAAAATAGCGTTATTCTCTTCTTGAGAAAAAAGGAGCAAAGGAAAAACAATAAAGAGGAAGCTTAAATATTTCATTTGGGTAATCATAATCTTAATTAATGCGAAAATCGTTCCAAAAAGAGCATTTCGCCATGCTAATTTTAAAGTCATAAAATTACTAATTAACTTTATCCTAACGACAATATAATTGAATATTGTTATTTTAGTCAAAAATTTAGAATAAATGGCAAAAAAAAGCATACTTAATAAAAAGTCAATGGACTTTTTGGAAAAATACTTAAACAATGCAGCTCCTACTGGTTATGAATGGAATGGTCAAAAAATATGGATGGACTATCTAAAACCATATGTAGATGAGTTTATAACCGATACCTACGGTACAGCTGTAGGCGTTATAAACCCAGACGCTAAATATAAAGTAGTTATAGAAGGACATGCTGATGAGATTTCATGGTATGTTAATTATATTTCAGACAAAGGGTTAATTTATGTCATTAGAAATGGAGGTAGTGATCATCAAATTGCGCCTAGTAAAATTGTAAATATCCATACAAAAAATGGTATTGTAAAAGGGGTTTTTGGATGGCCAGCAATTCACACACGTAATCGTGCCAAAGAAGAAGCTCCAAAACCAAACAATATTTTTATAGACTGTGGGTGTAAAACGAAAGAAGAAGTTGAAAAATTAGGCGTTCATGTTGGTTGTGTTATCACCTATCCAGATGAGTTTCATATTTTAAATGAAACTAATTTTGTTTGCCGTGCTTTAGATAACAGAATGGGTGGATTTATGATTGCTGAAGTCGCTCGTTTATTAAAAGAAAACAAAAAAGAACTTCCCTTTGGATTATACATAACTAATTCTGTTCAAGAAGAAATCGGATTACGTGGCGCCGAGATGATTACACATACCATTAAACCAGATGTAGCTATTGTAACCGATGTTACTCATGACACCACAACACCAATGATTGACATGAAAGTACAAGGTCAAGCAGAACTAGGGAAAGGCCCAGTTATAGCTTACGCACCTGCTGTACAACAAAAATTACGTGATTTAATTACCGATACCGCGGAAGATAAAGAGATCCCGTTTCAACGTGCAGCATTATCACGGGCTACAGGAACAGATACAGATGCCTTTGCTTATAGTAATGGCGGAGTGGCTTCTGCTCTTATTTCCTTACCATTACGCTATATGCATACAACCGTAGAAACGGTTCATAGAGAGGATGTTGAAAATGTTATTAAATTAATATATGAAACATTATTGAATATTAAAAATGGTGAAACTTTTAGTTATTTTGAATAATCTACAGTTTTAATACACATTAAGAAAGGCCTTGATAAAAATGATATCAAGGCCTTTTTTTTATTAAAGTACTGTCTTTTTTAGACTATTCAAAAAGACCGTATTTCCTTTCGTATTTTTGTAATAGTTTTATGCATTTAAAACCTTTCTTTTTAATAATAAAATATGCAAGATGAATATATAGATGTGCTTACTAAAACGGGACAGCCTACAGGGCAATATGTTTTAAAATCAGAAATCCATAAACAAGGCTACTATCACAATACTGTTCACATATGGTTTTATACTAATGCGGGTAATATTTTACTTCAACAACGTGCTGCATCAAAAAAGATATGTCCATTACTATGGGATGTTTCCGTTGCTGGACATATTAATGCTGGTGAGAGCTTGATTTTTGGAGCTATTCGTGAAATTGAAGAAGAAATAGGCTTATTAATTACTGAAAGCGATTTACATAAAATAGGTGTTTTTGAATCTTTTCAGAATTATACAGATTTAGGAATTATTGATAATGAGTTTCATCATATATTTATAGCAAAACTTAAGGTTAATAGCTCTAAGTTAACTCCTCAAAAAGAAGAAGTAGAACGCTTAAAGTTAGTCTCCCCCACAACTTTTCTAAATTTATTAAAGCACAGCAGTATAAATAATCATTTCATAGCTTCAAATGAAGCCTACTACAAGTTTGTTTTAGAACATATTAAAAATATGCTCTAATTTTAATACCTTGGTATAATGGATTTAATTATTTATGCTTTAGCACCAATATTTATTATTGTTTTATATATCTATTTTAAAGACAAATATGAAAAAGAACCTAAGCATTTATTAATTATTTCGTTTCTTTTAGGTGCTATTGTTAGCATTATAATGACTCTTTTACTGTATTCTATTTTCAATCATACCCTCCCTTTAACTAATGAATTGAGTATAGTACAGCAATTTATACAAGCTTTTTTTGTTGTTGGCTTTTCGGAAGAATTAAGTAAGTTTTTAATTGTATTACTATTCGCGCAAAAGCGAAAAGAATTTAATGAACCTTTTGATGGAATTGTTTATGCTGTAATGGTCTCTATGGGCTTTGCTGCTACCGAAAATATTATGTATGTTTTAAATAGTGGCGCAACCACAGCTTTACTTCGTGCATTTACAGCTGTTCCTGCTCATGCTACTTTTGGGATATTAATGGGGTATTTTATGGGGAAAGCTAAATTTTCTAAACACAAAACACGATTAAATCTTACGGGGTTATTTCTTAGCATAGCGTTTCATGGTACTTATGATTTCTTTTTGTTCATTCATTTTATTCCAGGCATTTGGATAGGGGCTATGCTTTCTCTTTTAATAGGTGTTTTGCTGTCTCAAAAAGCAATAAAAAGACATCAAGACAGCTCTCAATTTAAAAAAACTAAAGATTAAAAATAGACTTTACCGCGGTTATAATATATTCAACACCAATAGCTATAACTATAAAACCAATTATTCTTGATAACGCATTAATGCCAGATGCCCCTAAAACGCGAACAATATAGTGAGAACTTTTAAGAATTAAATAAATAGACAATGCGGTAAATAATATAGCTCCCATAATAATAAAAATCTCACTTATTAAAACATACTCACGATTGTATGTAATTAACAAAGAGATAGCGCCAGGCCCAGCAAGCATTGGAATTGCTAATGGCGTTAACGAAATAGAGTCACGCGTAGCAATATCGTTTTTTACTCCCTTGTGTTTCATGCCCTTATGTTCATTAAACTTCCCTGTTAATAAAGCAAAGCCCGACGACGTAATAATAAGGCCACCTGCAACCTTTAAAGCATCTAAACTAATTCCAAAAAAGGATAATATATGCTTCCCTACAAAAAAGGATAATAATAATATTGCTAACACATCTAAGGCAGTCCAAAAGGCAATCACTGCACGCTCTTTTTTTGTGTTATGTTGAGATAAACCAACAAATACAGGTACTGTTCCTAAAGGATTCATAATAGAGAACAATGCCCCAAAACTTAATAAAAATAACTCCATTGTTTTTTCTTAAAGATACTAAATTTTAAATTATATTTCTGATTATTAATTATTTACATGATAGTTTTTTTAATATGAAAAAGATTACATTATTAATTTTAATCCTCTAAAGTTCTAATAAAACTCACGATATCTTTTATTTCTCGTGAATTGAGTTGTAATGAATCTTTTGGTAGGGTTTGATGCGCTAACATAATACCTAACCCTGCACCTCCTCCATTATTATAAAACTTTAAAACCGCTTCTAAAGTTGTATAAACACCATTATGCATGTATGGCGCTGTTTTAGAAGCGTTTCTAATGGTTGGTGTTTTGAAAAAAAATTTTCGAGCTTCTGTATGATATACATTGTATCGTCCTAAGTCATTACTTACTCTAGTCTGTATTGTGGTATCCATTGGTACTCCTATTGCTTCTAATTCCGACTCTTTGTAGTTTGGAGGTACGGTCCCGTTGAATATAGGTGCAAAATGACAGGTTGCGCATTTCGCTTTGCCATTAAATAAGTTAAATCCATTGATCTCACTCGGTGTTAAAGTTTGCTCCAAATTATTAATATTTCTATCAAACTTAGTATCGAAAGGAGATAAAGATCTAATGTAATTCGCTATAGCATTTCTAATTGTTCTATCGTTTAATTTACCATAAAGCATTTTAAAATCATGTACATAACTACTATCCAATGCGACAGCTTCTGTTATTGTTTTTAAATTAGAATGAAACTCATTTTTGTTTTCAATAACATTTATAATTTGCCCTTCTAAACTTCCCGCCCTAGCGTCATAGAAAAAACTTTTTTGTAACGCAGCATAACTCACTGTAGGAGTATTGCGTGTTTGGCCTTTAAAATGTTTTAGGCCATCAGTAAAGCCTTTTGTAGCGATATGACAGGTTGCACAACTAATTGCTTTTGAAGCGGCTAAATTTTCGTCTTCGAAAAGACGCTTTCCTAAAAGCGCTTTTTGTGTAAAAGCTTCTATTTCTCCTGTATGATCTGAAAAAAAATTAAGCGCAAAGGTTTCAGGAGAAAACAGAGAGGTCATCTCGTTTTTAAAAGCCATTTCAAAAGGAAAAATAACATCCCAATCCTTTTGCGTTTTAACTAATAATGTTAATTGCTTATGGGAATGTTTCTTTATAAAATTATAACGATCAAAATTTTCAAAATCTGAATTCAAATCATTTTGTGCGCTAGCAAACTCATTACCCCATTCTTCAAGTATTTTTTTATTTTTAAAATTTGAAGCATAGCTTTTTAGAATCTCTTCCAATGCAAAATACACAATTTGAGCCTCCCTAAGCGACTGTTCTAAAACAGGAGAATCAAACCCTGTAATTCCAGTTAAGGCCACACGCGCAATCTCATTTCTTATGAGCCATATAATATGATGAGCTTTTAAATTTAATGTTGTATTTAATAGAATTAAATTTAATCGGTTTTGAATTAATTCAATATTTTTCTCAATAGCACGTCCTGTAGCTCCATCGAATAACTGCTCTTCCAATACTTGAAATCCTGAAGGAGCTTTTATTTTAATATCTGTAGCATCTTCTTCTTCTACTTTTAAAATATTGGGTTGGTTTAAAAATGTATAGTTATCACGGTCAATAAAAGCAAGTATTGGTTCTATTGTTTTAAACCCTTTTCTGGCCAATTTGTAATATTTTAACCTCTCGTTATGTGTGGTCGATACTTTTAATGAATCTAAGGTTTTTAGTGTTTCAACTATCGTTGATTTAAATTTAGATTGTATAACCTTATTAGGATGTTTATTTTCGTAAGCTCTGTGAGCTTCATTACAACTAAAACAAAGCAGATATAACAGATACAAAAAAAAAGCCCTACTTCCCTTTATAATCATTCTATAGGCTCTCATTTAACGTTCTAAACCATTTATAATATACATAGTGCTCCCCTCGCCTGTAGCAGGCGTTCCATTGGCTTGAGGATCTGTAAATCCACCCTCCCATCCGTGGTTTTGTGTAATCACTAAAAAGGTTTCATCTACTCCAATGATATCAGAAACATCAATCATCCCTGTGATTTCCCAAGCTGTATTTATTGTTCCATAACCTTTGGTTTCGGCAGTTTCTTGATCGCACTCTAGTACCGTTTTTAAGGCTCCTGTATTTAAATTATATTGATACATTCTTGCATAATGCATTTTATCTGGGGTATCAAAATATCCATTTGGATCCTCTTGAATATAGGCGAAATTTTCGGTAACTACGATATTGTCTGGACTATGAAAAGATTTTGCGATACCATTAGCCTTATCTCCATCTAAAATGCAGGTAATAGTTCCTGATGCTGAAGGATCGTTTTCATTTAAAGTCACCTTATATACCCTCCCATAAACAGTTCCTTTACCTTGCAGTCCTGGTTTTTTTCGCCCAGTAACATTAAAATAAATTTCTCTATTATTAGCAGCCGACCCGCGTCTCCAGTCAATATCTTCTAACCTAGAGAAACCCATTGCTCCTTTTGTTTTTGCTTCAGTATCTAACAGGTCTATTTGAGTTTCTTCTAAGGCTACAAAATCAATAGGATAAACTTGACCTTCCTGCATATCAACTTCATAGTCTATGCTGCTATCTGTTACTCTTAAAGCAAACAATTGCCCTCCAAACAGATCTCCTTTTGGACCAACATACATTCCTAATTGTCCTGAAGGGACTTCATTATCGGAATGATCATCCCCAATAAATACTACTGTTTTTTCTGGGTATGCCTTTTGCCCTATGGCGACAGCATTTTCTGTAGACCATTGTCCAAAAGCAGGTAACATTTGAGCAAATGAAGCGGCGTTAGCTTCTCGAAATGGATCTGTAATAAAGACCCCTTTTGATGCACCACCCCACTCACCTCCTGAAAGATAAGCAGGTCCAAACCCATGTTCTTCTGGTGTAATTAAGGATCCTGAGCATTGTGCTGTGTTCGCTGTTGCCGTTGCATTTAAAATATACTCTCCCTTTATGGGCTTAAATGTTTTATCTAAGGTTATTCTAGCAATAGCGTAATCCGCTTCAATATTATTTATTAATGTATAACTCTCATCTGCATTTTTTATTAATCCTGCTCCATCTGCCATTGATCCATATACAAATGCAGGTGATTCTAATAGTGTATCTTCAGAAGATATTAAAGGATATACATTTATATTTGAAAATTCTGAAGTTGTTTTTAAAAAAATCGGAGAAACAGAGTGTGCTTTTAAATCCACAGGGTTAAATGATTCTGAAACAGCACTATCGTCGTCGTCGTCGTTACAACCATTAAAAATCACCAATGCTAAAATAATAAGACTTAATCGTAAATAGTTTTTCATTTGTTTTGAGTTGTTTTTGAATACCTCAAATTAACAACCCAAATGTTATATTAGTATTAATACAGTTTTACTAGATTATAATCTAAAAGCTAAAAAGGTTAACTAAAGGTAAATTCTATAAAACAGCTCTATTAAGTAACCCCTATTTTAAAAGAAATTTAAACTAGATAGAGCTTTTTAATCTGCTATCTTGGGATTTCATTAATAAAAAACCATAAACAATAACAGCTCACAAAAGAAAAACTGATTTAGTGAAGCCTTAATTCTTAACGGATATTATAAAAAATTCACAATATTAATTTTGATGTAAGCTACAACATTCGCACCTGATTCATAAAGAGCTTTATGACATAAAGCAAATTTAAAAAATACGTAGTCTTACGTATTTTTTATGAAGCAAACTTTTATTAAGTTTGCGCATATTTTTTATATAAACATGAGGAATACAATTAAATACAAAACATATTGAAAGCATTTTAACTTTATAAGTTAGTAATAATTAAAACCCTAATTAATATTTACAAATACCTTAAAACAAATGAAAAAACAATTTTTACTTTTAACTGGATTAATTTTAGCTTCAATCTCATTAACCGCGCAAGAAAGAGATTCTGGAACTATAGAATTAACACCATACATAGGTTATGCTAATTCATTTTTAAATGGAGATAATGTTGATAATTTAGACTCTAGAAATTCAGTACACTACGGAGTCACTGGAGACTATTACCTTAGTGATAGATGGAGTGTTAGGTCTGGGCTTTCATACGAGACTATGGGAACATCAGTATCTAATTCTGAATTACAACTTAATTATTTGAATATCCCTTTAAATGCAAATTGGCATTTTGGAGGTACAAGAAGCTGGAACCTAAATTTTGGGGTTACTCCTGGTTTTTTGCTTAACGCCGATGTTGATGGACAAGATGTAAAAGATGCTTATAAATCATTTCAATTAGCCATTTCATATGGAATAGGTTATAAAATTGAAGTTTCAGATCGTTTCAGTATCTTAATAGATGGACAAGGATTGTTTGGAGTCTCAAATATTTTGGATTCTGATGATGTTTCCCAATTAAACGCAGGAAGTAGCTTTAATGTAGGCGGCGTATTTACTTTCTAAAGTTAATACCGATGTCTATATACAGACATATTAAAATAGCAGAAAAGGACAACCTATAAAATTTGACTTTTCTGCTATTTTTATTACAGATTATCGATTTTAAGAAGAGAAATATAAGATTACCTTTTTTCTCTTGCTTTCAATACCGAAATGACGTTTTCTAATTGAACCCCTTTTGCTTGTAGTAGTATTAAAAAATGAAATAACAAATCAGCACTTTCATTTAAGAATAAGGTTTCATTATCGTCTTTTGCCTCGATAATAACTTCAATAGCTTCTTCTCCAACTTTTTGAGCGATTTTATTGATTCCTTTTTCGAAGAGAGAAGCAATGTATGATTCTGTTTCCACTCCACTTAATCTTCTGTTTTTTATAATCTTCTCTAACTCTGAAATAAACCCGTAAGTTTCTGAGTTTTCCGTATTCCAACATGTACTCGTTCCCTTATGGCAAGTAGGTCCAGAAGGAATAACTTGTATTAATAGCGCATCATTATCACAATCGTTTTTTATGTTTACTAAATTTAAAAAATGCCCGCTCTCCTCACCTTTAGTCCATAGACGTTGTTTACTTCTACTATAAAAAGTTACCTTTTGAGTTTGTTTTGTTTTCTCTAAGGCTGCTTCATTCATATAACCTAGCATTAACACATTTTTTGTATTAACATCTTGTATAATAGCAGGAATCAATCCATCATTATTTTTAGTAAAATCTGTAATCATTATTTTGTTTTACATTTATTATTTTCTTCCCTTCCTTGCTATTACTCACAACAAGTGCAAAAAAAGGCATTCTTAAAGTTATTAAATACGTACAGGCAAGTCCTTTTCTTTTAAAGTTTTTTTTAATTTTCTAATTGGAATTTCTCCAAAATGAAACACGCTTGCTGCCAAAACACCATCGGCTTTCCCGATTTTAAAAGCATCGATAAAATGTGAAATAGTTCCTGCTCCACCAGACGCTATTATTGGGATATTTACAATTTGCGTTAAACGTGCTAGTGCTTTATTTGCAAACCCTTTTTTTTTGCCATCATTATTCATTGCGGTAAATAAAATTTCTCCAGCACCTCTATTTTCAACGGCTTTTGCCCAAGTAAATAAATTAAGGTCTGTTGCTATAGTTCCACCAGCCAAATACACTACCCAGTCATTGTTTACGAGTTTTGCATCGATAGCAACGGTGATACATTGACTTCCAAAATTACGCGCTAATTCAGTTATTAATTCTGGTCGTTTAATTGCAGAGGAATTAATAGAAATCTTATCTGCTCCCGATTTTAAAAGCCTATCTACATCACTTATTGATGATATTCCACCACCAACGGTAAAGGGAATATCTATTTGTTCTGCCACTCTTAAAACCATTTCTAAGGTTGTATTTCGTGCTTCTAATGTTGCTGAAATATCCAAAAAAACTAATTCATCTGCACCTTGGTTAGCATATTGTTTTGCCAGTATTACTGGATCACCTGCATCGCGTAGGTTTTTAAAATGAACCCCTTTTACTGCTCTTCCGTTTTTAATATCTAAGCACGGTATTATGCGTTTGGTTAGCATGATTATTAGTGTTTGGTTAGTATAAATTGTTCCAATTGTTTTAAACTAATTTTATTTTCATAGATTGCTTTTCCTATAATAACACCTTCACAGCCTATTTTCGCCAATCTTGGCAGTTCATCTATATTGGAAACTCCCCCTGAAGCTATTAGTTTTATGTGTTGTGTACGGGTTTCCTTATAATGTGGTATTGCCTGTAAAATCGATTTATAGCTTTTATAAGACGGCCCTTTTAACATGCCGTCTTTTGAAATATCTGTACAAACGACATATTGAATTCCCTTTTTTAAATACCCGTTTATAAATGGAATTAAATCTTCTTTACTTTCTTCTTGCCAACCATTGGTAGCAATTTTAGCACCTGTTGTATTGGGATAAAAATCGGCTCCTAAAATAATCTTACTTTGTCCATATTTAGTAATCCATTGTGTGAAAATACTTGAATTACTGACAGCAATACTTCCACCTGTTACTTGATTTGCTCCTGAGTTAAACGCTATTTTAATATCTTCATCTGATTTTACTCCTCCACCAAAATCTATTTTTAGCCTTGTTCTTGAAGCTATTTGATCTATTATTTTATAATTAATCACATGGTGTGCCTTAGCACCATCTAAGTCTACAAGATGTAAGTATTCTATTCCGTTACTTTCAAATTGTTTTGCGACTTCTAAAGGTGATTCATTATATATTTTTTTTGTTTTATAATCGCCTTTGGTTAAACGTACGCATTTACCGTCTATAATATCTATTGCAGGGATTATTCTCATAACATTGTTTTTAAAATCACATTTATAAACTTAAAAAGTTGCTTAATATTTGCTGACCAATAGCACTACTCTTTTCTGGATGAAATTGGACTCCATAAAAATTATTTTTTTGCAATGCCGCTGCATAATGCGTATCGTAATATGTTGTTGCTATAGATTCACTACAATGCGCAACATAATAGCTATGTACTAAATACATAAATGCGCCTTCATTTACACCTTTAAATAATTCTGATTTTAGATTATTTATTGTATTCCATCCCATTTGCGGAACTTTTACATTTTTAGAGAATTCTTTTACATTCGCATTAAAAACACCTAATCCTCGGGTATTACTTTCTTCAGTATGATTACATAGTAATTGCATTCCTAGACAAATACCTAAAACAGGTTGTTTAAGTTCGGTAATGATTTCATCTAATCCACTTTCCTTAAGTTTTTTCATTGCTGCATGAGCTTCTCCTACACCTGGAAAAATTATTTTATCCGCCGTTTTAATCGTTTCAATATCTTTAGACAATACAGACGTAACCCCCAAACGTTTAAAAGCGAATTGAATACTTTTTATGTTTCCTGCTCCATAATCGATGATGACTAACTTCAATTTTTTTAATTTTAATTATTTGATAGAACTTTATGTATAGAAAAAACTAAATCACCCCTTTAGTTGATGGTAAAATCATTTTTTCTAGATCTTGTTTCACTGCCATTTTTATGGCTTTTCCAAAAGCTTTAAAAATAGCTTCTATCTTATGGTGCTCATTAACGCCTTCTGCTTTTATATTTAAATTACATTTAGCCCCATCGCTAAATGATTTAAAGAAATGAATAAACATTTCTGTTGGCATTTTCCCTATCATTTCGCGATTAAATTCCGCTTTCCAAACAAGCCAACTGCGCCCACCAAAATCTATAACTACCTGCGAAAGACAATCATCCATAGGTAAACTGAATCCATAACGTTCTATTCCTATTTTAGGGCCTAATGCATCGGCAAATACCGCTCCTAAAGCTATTGCTGTATCCTCTATTGTATGATGCTCATCTATCTCTAAATCACCCTCTACTTCTAGTTTTAAATCTAATTGTCCGTGTTTCGCTATTTGGTCTAACATGTGATCAAAAAAAGCAATGCCTGTGTGTATTAAACTTTGCCCTGTTCCGTCTAGATTTAGCTCAATATTAACAGATGTTTCATTCGTATGCCTAACGATGTTCGCGCTTCGTCCTTTTCGTTTTAAAAAGGTATATATGGCTTCCCAGTCATTTGTTTCCAGTGCTATATAAGCTTTTAACTCACTGCTTTTTATAGTAATCTCATTTATTCCTAAAGGAGTCTTGTTATTAATATAAATAGCTTTAGCTCCTAAGTTTTTTGCTAATTCTACATCTGTTAAACGATCTCCTATTACAAATGAATTAGCCAAATCGTAAGTTTTAGAAAAATACTGTGTTAACAATCCTGTGTTAGGCTTACGTGTTGCGGCATTGTCTTTTGCAAATGTAGTATCTATAAATTGCTCACTAAAAACAACTCCTTCAGATTCAAATGTTTGAATAATGAATTGATGAACAGGCCAAAAAGTCTCCTCTGGAAAACTCACTGTCCCTAATCCATCTTGATTAGTAATCATTACTATTTCGTATTCCAATTCTTTTGCTATTTTGCCTAAAAACTGAAAGACTTTGGGATAAAAAACTAATTTTTCAAAAGCATCTATTTGCGCATCTAAAGTCTCTTTTATAAGTGTGCCATCCCTATCTATAAATAATACTTTTTTCATTTTTTCATAATTTTCTCCTAGGGTTTATTCTTTTTTATCCTAAAGCTTTTTCATAGTATAAATAAGCTTTCTATTTTCATTAGAAGTTCCTATAGTTATTCTTAAACAGTTATCGCATAATGGTTGATCTGATTTATCCCTAACTACAATTCCATGCTTAATTAATTCACGATATCGCTTATGCGCATCATCAACTTTTACAAGTAAAAAGTTTGAATCTGTTGGATAGACTTTCTCTACAAAAGATAGGTCTGCTAATTGAGATATTAGTCTAGCGCGTCCTTCCAATATGACTTTTATTTCTTTTTTTAAACCTTCTTTATATAATAATATTTTAGAAGCCCTTTGCTGGGTTAACTCATTTATATTATAGGGCGGTTTTACTTTATTTAACATAGCTATTATATAGTCTGAGGCATAACAAACGCCTAATCTTATTCCTGCCATTCCATAAGCTTTTGAAAGTGTTTGAATAATAATCAAGTTAGGATATGTTGCTAATTTACTCAACCAACTTTCTTCCTCTGAAAAATCAATATAAGCTTCATCTATAACCACAATACCATTAAACTCTAATAATAACCTTTCTATTTTAGCTTTATCAAAACTATTACCTGTCGGGTTATTTGGAGAGCATAAAAACAATAATTTAGTATTTGTTTTTACAGCTCGCAGAATATCATCTACTTTAGGTTGAAAATCTGAGTCTAGTGAGATATTGATCGCTTCTATACCATTTATACCTGCCAACACTTCATACATTCCATAACTAGGAGGCAATGTAATGACCTGGTCTACTTTTGGGTTACAAAAGATTCTAATAATCATATCTAAAATTTCATCACTTCCATTTCCTAGGAGGATATTATGTGTTGGTACGCCTTTTATTTCAGATAATAATTCTCTAACAATTTTTTGTTGCGGATCGGGGTAACGGTTAATTCCATTGTTAAAAGGGTTTTCATTTGCATCAAGAAAAATCATATTATACTTTACGTCTTGAAATTCATCTCTTGCTGAAGAATAGGGCTTTAACAGTTTAATGTTTTCTCTTACTAAATCTTGAATGTTCATAATATATAATTTATTAGTTTAAGGCGCTTTTTTTAGTTTTGTATGTTGTTTCATTTTAAAGGGGTTTGTATATCTTTTAATCGAATGGTTACTGCATTTTTATGTGCTCGCAAACCTTCGGCTTCAGCCATTAGCTCTATTGTAGGCCCAAGGTTTAACAAGCCTTCTTTTGTAATTTTTTGAAATGTAATACTCTTCATAAAACTGTCTAAGTTAACTCCCGAATAAGCCTTAGAAGCTCCATTTGTTGGTAGTGTATGATTTGTTCCCGAAGCATAATCTCCTGCACTTTCAGGAGTATAATTACCAATAAAAACGGAACCTGCATTTAGAATATTATCAATATATAAATCTTCTTTTTCTGAACAAATTATTAAATGCTCTGGAGCATATTCATTAATTAACTTTATCGCAATATCGTCATTTTCAACACAAATGATTTTAGCGTTTTTAATCGATTGATTTACAATAGATTTACGTGGCAAAATGGGGATTTGTTTTTCTATCTCAGTAATGACTGCTTCTAATATTTTTTTAGATGTTGAAATTAAAACGACCTGACTATCTGTACCATGCTCTGCTTGACTTAGTAAATCTGAAGCGATATAAGCAGCATTGGCTGTATGATCTGCAACAACAAGTAATTCACTAGGCCCAGCGGGCATATCTATAGCAACTCCAAATTTGGTAGCTAGCTGTTTTGCAGCCGTTACGAATTGGTTTCCTGGTCCAAAAATTTTATAAACTGCGGGAATGGTTTGTGTTCCAAAAGTTAATCCTGCAATAGCTTGAATCCCACCTACTTTTACTATTCTTGTAACACCGCACAATTGTGCTGCATATAAGATCTCATTAGCAATCTTTCCTTTTTTACAATATGGGGGAGAACATAAAATTAGCTCTTTACATCCAGCTATTTTTGCAGGTATAGCTAGCATTAAAACGGTTGAAAATAAAGGAGCTGTGCCTCCGGGAATATATAAGCCTATTTTTTCT
Source organism: Lacinutrix sp. YIN62 (assembly GCF_057219185.1). Classification (NCBI taxonomy): domain Bacteria; kingdom Pseudomonadati; phylum Bacteroidota; class Flavobacteriia; order Flavobacteriales; family Flavobacteriaceae; genus Lacinutrix; species Lacinutrix sp. YIN62. Next base: position 292,655 of record NZ_JBXVVH010000001.1, on the reverse strand, counting down.
ATAGGCTTTTTTTCTTGCCAGCAGATAACCCCTTTTTCCGTTTCTAAATAAACTTTTTCTGTTTTTTGTGCATTATGAAAAGCTTCTATATTTGCTTTTGCTTTTTTAATGGCCTCCTTTAGCTTTAAAGGTATTGAGGCGACTGCTTTATCAATCTCTGCACTAGAAACGATATTAGATTTTAAAACTACATCATCAAACAATCGCGTATATCTCGCAATAGCTTCGTCTCCATCTATTTTTACATCATCAAAAATCTGATTTACTTTAATTTCAATATCCTCCAAGGCAAAAACAGGACGTTTTAAAAGGCTTTTCCATTCACTTTGTTTGGGATTAAAAACTATTTTCATATCATTTTATTGATTTAACACTTATTCGTTTTTAAAGTGTTTTATTATTAATTACATCTTTTTCTTGGCAAATAAAAGCACCGAATTAGACCACCATTTTTTCAATGGGACAAATTAAAATGCCTTGTGCTCCTTTTTGTTTAAGTTTGTCTATAACTTCCCAAAAGACATTTTTATGTATTACAGAATGAACAGAACTCCATCCTTTTTTAGCCAAGGGCAACACAGTAGGACTCTTCATTCCTGGTAATATTTTCACAATCTCTTCAAGCTTATCATTTGGAACATTCATTAGTACATATTTTGAGTGACGTCCTTTTAAAACGGACTGTATTCTAAATCTTAATTTCTCCATAAGAATTTTATTTTTTTCTGAAATTCTTGGAGAAACAGCTAATACTGCTTCAGAGTGCAACAAAACCTCCACTTCTTTCAATCCATTTTTAAATAGTGTACTTCCACTAGATACAATATCACAAATACCATCTGCTAAGCCTATATTTGGTGCTATTTCAACAGAACCATTAATGATATGCAAATTAGCTTTAATGTTATTTTTTGTTAAAAATTCATTAACTGTATTAGGATAAGACGTTGCAATACGCTTTCCTTTCAAATCTTTTAACGTATTTGCTGATGAATTCTTAGGTACCGCTATAGATACTTTACATTTTGAAAATCCTAAACGCTCGGCTATTACTAAATCACGTCCTTTTTCTATAAGTATGTTTTCTCCTATTATGGCGATGTCTATAACTCCGTCGCGTAAATATTGTGGAATATCTCCATTTCTAAGGTAAAATACTTCTAGCGGGAAGTTTTGCGACAATGCTTTTAGTTGGTCTTTTCCATTGTCTATAGAAATCCCTGAGTCGGTTAGAATTTTCATTGAATCTATATTTAACCGCCCTGATTTTTGAACTGCAATTCTTAATTTGTTCATTATTCTAATTTTTATAGGTATGAACCAATCCATTTCGAGTAGAAACAAAAAACCCGTATGATTAGCTCAAACGGGTTTTTTAATATTTTGGTTTTACTCAATACATTTTCAGCTCGCCTGATTGCTAGGATGAAAATGATGATGATGTAATTGAGTAAAATTCATTTTTGCTTTTTTATTCTTGGCAAATATTTAAAAATTATATTAAAGTTCCAAACTTTTAAGTTTAAAAATATTTTTACGCTTATAAAAACGCAATATTAAAACATAAAAAAATGCGCCATTTTTAAATGACGCATTTTACATAAAAATTGAACTCTTATATTACTGATTGCCCAATATTATTGGCATTCCACTGTCTCCAGAGCCAATAACGATAACTTTACTGTTTGGTGATTCAGATAATTTAATGGTTGCTTCGATTCCTTTATCTTGAAGAATTTTATCTGTTAAAGATGCGCTTAAAATTTTATTTGCATCGGCTTTACCTTGCGCTTCTATACGTTGTTTTTGAGCTTCTTTATCTGCAGTTACGAGTCTAAATTCGTACTCTAAAGATTCTTGTTCCTGTTTTAATTTACGTTCTATAGCTTCTTTAATTGTTGGTGGTAATTTCACATCTTCAACTAGTACTTTTTTAACACTCAGGTATTGATCTTTTAAAAGTGTTGTTACTTCTTCTAGAATTTCTTGTTCTATAACATCCCGCTTACTAGAATACAATTGCTCTGGAGTATAACGTCCAACAACACTTCGTGCAGCTGCATTAATGGCCGGATCTAATAATTCGACTTCATAATTTTGTCCTTTTGTTTTTATTAATTTTCCAAGGTTTGAAAATTCAGGTTCATACCAAATGGTTCCATTAACTTTAACTTCTAATCCATTAACAGATAACACATTCATTTCATCGGAAATTGACTGTTGTCTCACTTTACGAATAATCATTGTGTTCCATGGCGCAACAATATGAAACCCTTCTCCATAGGTCTTTTCTGTATTAATTCCATCTCCGAAACGCTCGAATATAACACCTCCTTCACCCGGTCCAATAGTTACGGCAGATTTTGATACTAATATTAACAATGCGATCCCCGCAATTATTACAGGTAAAGCTATTTTTGGTAATTTTTCCATTATTATAAATTTATATTAATCCGTTGTATTTTCGTATAAACCACTCTGTTGCTAAGGCTAAAACTATTAAAAGCAACAGGTATTTCCAATCTATTAAAGGGACACTATTTTTATTGCTTTTTTGTACAGGTAAATACCGTTTATCATTTAATAACTTAGTAAATAATTCCTGATAATCTGCAATAAAATAACTAGCGCCTTTACTATTAGTCGCTAACTGTTGTAACTTTGTTACGTTTGCATTTAAAAATTGTTGTTCCACACTATAATTCAACACTTTAAATTGCCCTGCTTTTGAAATAGACTCTCGGGATGCTGATACAGTAAAAGTATATTCAGATGCAGGCAAACTACTTAAATCTACTTGATAGTTATTGCTTTTTAAAATAAACGGAAAGGTGTTTGTTTTTTTTGTTTTTGCGTCTGTTATATTAATATTCAAGTGTTCTGTGGCATCAAACTCATAGTTTTTATTAAAAAACTGCGCTTTAACAACAACATTTGTATTCCCTTGATAGAAGGACTCATAGTCTAGGTTTAATCTATTCTTTCGTTTATTTGATGCTAAATATTGTACCAGCTTTCCAATAAAATTATCAAAACCATTAAATGTCTCTGTATTTAAAAAACTTTGCGCTCTCCATTTCCATATGTTTTCGCCAAAAAGAATGGCTTCTCGCCTTCCATTAGCTTCAAAAGTTGCTAATAATGGGGATTCTGTATCTATATTACCTAGTTTTTTATATAAGAGTGTTTCAATCGGGACTCTAAAATCTGTTTCTCCAAATGAAGATACTAACGGTGGAAAGGATTCAAAACTTAAACCTTCTATTATAAATGACTTATAATTAAGATTTAAGTACCCTTGGTATGCTTCCTTTTGAGAGGTAATACTTTTATTATAATTTGACGTTTGCGAATTTAAGAACCTCCAATCTGTTTTTGATCCAGAAATAATAAATTTATTTTTATTTTCTGTTTTTAAAACCTCAAACACTTTTTTAAAGCTATTATTCGGTTGATACAATATAACTAGTTGAAAATCATCTTTTTCTACCTCAAATTCTTTAGGTGTAAGCAATGTAACTTCACGCTGTTCGTTATGCGTGATACTTTTTTTAATAGCGCCTAAATCAGGATGCAAAAAAGAACTAACAATAGCGACTTTCATCTTCTGATCGATTACCTCTACTGCAAAGTTTTTAGTGTTATTTATTTTATTTTTTTCAGACTCAATTGAAACTACTGTTGCTTTATATGTGTTTACTCCAACATGATTTGCTGGTAAAGTGAAGTTAATGATTTTGGAGTTATTATTTTTTGTAAAAGTAACCGGTTTTGAATATAAAGTAGACTTCCCAGAAGTAACAATAAATCGTGTATTTATTGTTTTATTTCCATTCGATACCAATATAGCTTCAATTGGAAATTTATTTTTTAAATAAGCATATTTATTAACATTAAGTTGCTGAAGCTTTATATCTGTGTACTGTATGGTATCCCCTAGGATTACAGGATATATTTCTTGCTTATATTTTTTAGCAGAAAACTCATAATCATTACCATAGGTTTGGTTTCCATCTGTAATGAGTATTGTTGGAGCTATTGTATTTTTATATACTTGAGATAATGCGCTAAATGCTTTATCCATATTCGTTTGCTTTTCATTAAACGTTAAAGCTTCTGTGGCTTTTAACGTTTCCCCAAAAGAAAACATATTAACATTAAATTTAGCATTTAATGCACTGTTGTTTTTAATTACTTCCAGCAACTCCATTACCTTATCGTCTTGCTTTAAATATTTGGTAGAGCTCGAATTATCTACTGCAAGAACTAAATTTGGTTTTTCTGTATATACTTTTATTTGCTCTAATTTAGGATTTACAAGTAGTAATAGTATCCCAAAAACAGAGCTGAATCTTAAAAAAATCAAAAAGAGATTTTTTTTCAAACCTCCTTTTGATTTGTTTTTATATTGAAAAAGCGCTAATAAAAGCGCTATAATTCCAGCCAGTATAATATATAGTAATATTTGTGTCGTCAACTATTTATTGTTTCATTTTTTAATTGAATAAAAACTATTTCTAAATCTAAAATTTTCCTTTTTCAATCGCCTTGTTTATATCTTTCATATCCTTTACCTTAAGCATCCATGAAGTTCCTTGGTAATTTTGAAAGATTATATTTCCCTTTATATCAAAAATATTAACAACTTTAAAGTGTCTGCTTAGGTTAGTCGTAAGATAATAGATATTTTCGTTGTTCTTCTTTTTTTCTAGAATTAAATCCGACAATTCTTTTTCCGTCATTAAAACAACTAATTTATAATTGTATTCTTTTTTATATTTATCTAAAAATGCATCCAATTTTTTTTGCTCTCCTTTACTAACAACTCCATTTCCATAAGCGCTCCCTGCTATATTTAAATACGTAAGATATAGCTTATTTGTTTTAAGGTTTTTAATTTCATTTTTATCTACATAATCTCCCCAAGAAATATACGACTGGTTATACTCTATTTTATTATTCACGAATTTTATATAATTTGCAAATTGAGAAGCTCCTACAGTCATCTTCATAGGTTTATTATTTAACGAAATAAGATCTTTATCACTATGACTAATAAATGACCTGGTTCCGATGCTTATAAATACATCAGCAACAATATCTGTAATTAAATACGTTTTCTTTTTCTTTTTCTTAAACTCTTTAACAACACCAAACTCTAAACGAGTATTCTCTATTCCCTTATCATAAATTCCAATAGTAACCAATTCACTAGATGTAAAATAAGCTATTGAATTACCTATTTTAACTTTCTCTAGAATTTCATCTGCATTAATAACCTCGAACTCTGTAACCGTCCAAACTTCATCTATAAAACGTTCAAACTCTGTTCTAGAAAATGTTGATTCATAAATGTTTTTGTTATACACAAAAAAAGTTTTTGTTTTTTTAAACCTATCGAAGTCATCTTTTTTTAATACTTTAGGTTTGTTTGTATAAATCGATTTACTAGGCTTTATCTTTCCCACATAAACTTGTGCAATAGTTGAATTAATTAATAAAACCGATAATAATAAAAATAGTAGGGATTTTTTCATTTTTTTTTAAATTAAATAGCCCATAACATGGTATGGGCTTAGAGTTTTTTATTTTTTAAGCTGCTGAACGACACGCAACAATAACTAGCATTAAAACAAATAGTAAAATTGTTTTTTTCATAATTTAAGTGATTTTTTATGTTTAAAAGATTTAATATTAAGTTAGCATTCCGCCATCAACATTCAATGTTTGTCCAGTAACATAGGCAGACATATCGCTAGCTAAGAATACACAGACATTAGCAATATCTTCAGGCGTACCACCTCTTTTTAATGGAATGGCTGCTCGCCATCCTTTTACAATGTCTTCGTCTAATTTAGCTGTCATTTCTGTTTCAATAAAACCTGGCGCAACGACGTTACTTCTAATATTTCTTGACCCTAACTCTAAAGCAATCGATTTTGAGAACCCAATGATTCCTGCTTTAGAGGCTGCGTAATTAGCTTGCCCTGCATTACCTTTAACGCCAACTACAGAACTCATATTTATGATAGATCCTTTACGTTGCTTAAGCATCGTACGTTGAACTGCTTTAGTCATATTAAATACAGACTTTAAGTTTACTTCTATTACCTTATCAAAATCGCCCTCTCCCATTCTCATTAAAAGGTTATCTTTTGTTATTCCTGCATTGTTAATTAATACATCTATAGCTCCAAATTCTTTTAGAACGTCTTCAGCCAATGTTTGCGCTTGAGAAAAATCGGCTGCATTACTTTGGTAACCTTTTGCTTTTACCCCTAAAGCATTTAACTCTTCTTCTAATGCTTTTGCGGCCTCTACAGACGAACTGTAGGTGAAAGCTACATTAGCACCTTGTTGTGCAAATGTTTGTGCTATACCTTTTCCTATTCCTCTACTCGCCCCTGTTATAATGGCTGTTTTACCTTCTAATATTTTCATTTGACTTTACTATTTTTTTATTCCAACAGTTATTATTAATTTATAATTGTTGACTATTAAAATGAATTTATCTTTACAATTTCAAATATAACAATTACTCTGTGTTAAGAATAAAAAAAACCTCACAATTTACAATTAATTGTGAGGTTTTTACTAAGAGATTATCCTTGTCTTTACAAGATTTCTTATAAAAAACTTATAGTTTTACTTCTTCAGGCTTTTCATAGTTAAATAAGTAATCGACATCCATTTCTTGTACTTTTCCTAATTTTTGTAAGGCATCGAAATTAATATCCTTCTTATTTCCTATTACCATTACATTGTAGTTTTCTCCTTTTATATTTTTGTTAAAAAACTCACGAAGATCCTCCATTGTCATCGTTTTTATGGCATTATACATCGCTTCACGATTATCGTTATCGATACCTAACTTTTTAAGCCTTTCATAATTCCAAAAAACATTTGATTTTGTAATCCGTTGTGCAGCTAGTTTTTTTAATGTTGCTTCTTTTGCGGCATTAAACTGTTCTTCAGCTTCAGGCATATCACTCATTAAAGCCATCATTGCATCTACGGCTTCTGGCATTTTATTTGCCTGTGTTCCAATGTATGCCATGACATAATTAGCGTCCTCTTTTTTACGAGCTGTTGCATAATTTGACCATGCAGAATACGCTAAAGATTTCGATTCTCGAATTTCCTGAAAAACAATTGAAGATAATCCGCCTCCAAAATAAGTATTAAATAATGTAGAAGCAGCCATATTTTCTGCTTTAAAAGGTTCTCCTTTTGCTAAAAACATCATTTCAGATTGCACCATATCATAATCTACAAAATAAACATTTCCTCCTGTTTCTTTTTCAAGATAAGCCATCGCTTCTGGATATTCATTTAAAGTACTTGGTACTTTATGAAGCGTATTAATTGCAGCTACAGCAGCATCAACATCTTTACCGTAATAAAAAATACGTTGCTTATAATTTTTTATTCCTTTTGTTAAGTCCACTAATTCTTGTGGATTTATCGCTTGTAATTCACTAACAGGAATAATGTTACGTAATCTTGAATTTTCACCATACTTTGCAAAATTCAATAACCCTGAGCGCAAAATACTTCCTTTACTTGTTTTATTATTTTGCCTTCCTTTTGCTATAGATTGCACATATTTATCGTAAGCCTCTTGATTTGGCACTGCATTTTCCCATAGATGTTCCAATAACTCTAATCCTTTAGATAAATTCTCTTTAAGACCACTTAAACCTACAAATGTTTGCTCTCCACCAGTGTTAACAGAATAATCTATCCCTAATTTATAGAATTCCTTTTTTAACGCTTCTGCTGAATATTTATCTGTACCCAAATATGCTAAATAACCAACTGCTAAGCCTAACTTTTTATCGTTATCGCTTCCCATATCAAAAATAATATTCAAGTTGAACAAATCATTGGTTTCATTTTCGATATAAGAAACTTTTAAACCATTATCCGTTTTTGTTTCTTTTATAGCTGTTGTATAATCAACATATACAGGTTCTAATGCTTTAGACTTTTTATTATTGAATTCTTTTATGTATTCTGAAGCTTTATCTCTGTTTAATTTTACAGGTGTAATTCCTGGGTTAGAAACTTTCACAATGTTTTTATCTTCACCTTTACGTTTATAGGTTACCACATAATTATCTTTATAAAATGTATTCGCAAACGCTACTAATTCTTCCTTAGATATGGCTTTTAAAGCATCTAGAAACGCTACTTCTTTTTTCCAATCCTCATGGTGAATATAAGCATTATAATAAGCTGAAGCTAACGCTGTACTATTTTCATACTGTTGTAATTGTGATTTTTTTAAATCATTAACTACAGCCTCAATCATCCAGTCATCAAAAGCACCTTCTTTAAGTAATGCTATTTGATCTAATAACAATTGTTTTACTTCATCCAAACTCTGCCCTTCTTTTGGAGCACCGTTAAAACTATGGTAACCATAATCGTTTAAGAATGTTGGGGAACACCCTGCGCGTTGTACTGCTTGTTTTTGATTTAAATTCAAATCAATTAATCCAGCATTTCCATTTGCTAATATCATATCACAAAGCGTCACGAATTTCTCGTCTTCTGTATTTACACCTCCAGAGCGAAATGCTAGAGTAACTCCTTCTGCAGTAGGCCCATATACTTCTTTTGCAATTACAGTGTTAATAGGTGCTTCCTTTGGCAACACTGGATGCATTACTTCCTTACGTTTAAGCTTACCAAAAGTACTTTCAACTTCCTTTATTGTTTTTTCAAAATCCAAATCTCCTACCAATACCATAGCCATATTATTAGGCACATAATATTTATCGAAGTAATTGTTAATATCTATTAGAGAAGGGTTTTTTAAATGCTCTGCAGTACCTATTGTTTTTTGTTGACCATAAGGATGGTTAGGGAATAATCCTTCTAACATTGCAGCGTAACTTTTTCTTCTATCATTATCTTGACCTCTGTTAAACTCCTCAAATACGGCCTCTAACTCCGTGTGAAATAAACGCAACACCAATTGGCTAAAACGTTCTTCTTCTAATGCCAACCATTTACTAAGTTCATTTGCAGGAATCTTATTTTTATAAACAGTTTCTTCAAACCAAGTATGAGCATTGGTTCCTGTAGCACCTAATGAACTCGTCATTTTATCATATTCATTAGCGACAGAATAATTCGAAGCTTCTAAAGAAACTTCATCAATTTTTTTATATAATGCTAATTTTTTATCTGGATCACTTTCAGCTCGATGCTGTTCATACAAATCGGCAATTTGATCTAAATATACTTTTTCTTTTTCCCAATCTATAGTCCCTATTTCATCTGTTCCTTTAAATACCATATGTTCCAAATAGTGTGCTAATCCTGTAGATTCTTTTGGATCATAATTAGAACCCGCTCTTACAGCTATATAGGTTTGTATTTTAGGTTCATCTGTGTTTTTACTTAAATAAACTTTTAGACCATTGTCTAAAGTGTACAATCGCAATCCTGTGGGGTCATTTGTAACAACCTCATAATTAAAACCGTTAGCATCTGTTTTGCTTTCGGTTTCATAGGTCATTACTACATTACTAGTGTTATTGCTCTTCTTGCAACTGTAGATGAAAGCTACAAGCATAAGTGCAAAAACTAATTTTAGGTGTTTCATTTTTTGTTAGTTTTAATTAAAAATAAAAGTTCGTTAGCTAATGTAAAGCCAACGAACTTATAACGTTTGTTTATTACAAATATTTTAACAGTTTTTAACAAAAAAAGCTGCGTTCTATTTTTGTTTAATTGCAGTCTATTATCCTAGAACTTCAGCCACTTTTTTCCCTATTTCTGCAGGTGAATCTACGACGTGAATACCACATTCTTTCATAATCGCTTTTTTAGCTTGAGCAGTATCATCACTACCGCCTACAATTGCTCCAGCATGTCCCATTGTACGTCCTGCTGGCGCTGTTTCTCCTGCAATAAAACCAATGATTGGTTTTTTACTACCGCTTGCTTGGTACCACTTAGCGGCGTCTGCTTCTAATTGGCCTCCAATTTCTCCAATCATAACAACACATTCTGTTTCTGGGTCGTTAATTAACAACTCTACAGCTTCTTTTGTTGTTGTTCCTATTATTGGATCCCCTCCAATACCGATAGCAGTTGTTATACCTAATCCTTGTTTTACAACCTGGTCTGCAGCTTCATAAGTTAATGTTCCTGATTTAGAAACGATTCCTACTTTACCTTTCTTAAATACAAAACCTGGCATAATACCAACTTTGGCTTCTCCTGGAGTTATTACCCCTGGACAGTTAGGTCCTACCAAGCGGCATGCCTTTCCTTTAATATAATCTGAAGCTTTAATCATGTCTGCAACAGGAATCCCTTCAGTAATTGTAATTATTACTTTTATCCCTGCATCAGCAGCTTCCATAATAGCATCGGCAGCAAAAGCTGGTGGTACAAATATAATTGTGGTGTCTGCACCTACTTTTGCTACAGCATCTGCAACAGTATTAAAAACAGGCTTATCTAAATGCGTTTGCCCCCCTTTTCCAGGTGTTACTCCACCAACAACATTTGTTCCGTATTCAATCATTTGACCTGCGTGAAAAGTACCTTCACTACCTGTAAATCCTTGAACTATTATTTTTGAATCTTTGTTTACTAAAACGCTCATTTTATATTTATGTTAGGTAATTTTCTATTTATATTTTGAAACCTATTAAGAGGTTTCTGTTTAACAGCAAAAGTAATATTTTGATTACTATTTACTAAGCTATTTTTTAAATTTTTCTTTCCCAAAAAGAAACTGTATTTTTTAATAAAGCCTTGCTTATTAATATTACATATAACAAGATTAAAGCTAAACTTTTTATTTTTAAGGACCTAGGTTTTTATTAGTTGCAGATCCGTATTAATTATTACTTTTTAATTTACTTATGATGTTTGGGATTTGCTTAAGGTAAGCTAGTTCTTTTAATTTCACTCTAGCTTCTTCAATAGGTGTTCCAAAATAACTTTTGCCGCCTTCTACGGATTTTGTAACCCCTGTTTGCCCAAGAATAATAGCTTTTTTGCCTATTCGTATACCACTATTTGTTCCTACTTGTCCCCAAATAGTAACTTCGTCTTCTATAATACAACAGCCTGCTATTCCTACTTGAGATGCTATCAAACATTTTTTTCCAATAACAGTATCATGTCCTATTTGTATTTGATTATCCAATTTAGACCCCGCTCCTATAGTCGTATCACCAGTAACCCCTTTATCTATAGTGCAAAGCGCTCCTATATCTACATTATCTTCTATAACAACGCGGCCACCAGAAATAAGTTGATCAAGACCTTCTGGTCTATTTTTATAATAAAAAGCACTAGCTCCCAAGACACATCCTGAGTGTATAGTTACATTATCCCCAATAAGGGTGTCATCATAAATACTAACATTAGAATGAATAATACAATTATCGCCAATGCTTACATTATTCCCTATAAAACTATTCGGTTGAATAATTGTGTGCTTCCCAATTTTAGCAGAAGGCGAGATACTTTCATTGCTCTTTTGAAAGGGTTTAAAATGTAAAGTCAGTTTATTAAAATCCCTAAACGGATCGTCACTTATAAGAAGCGCCTTACCTTTAGGGCATTCTACATTTTTATTAATCAAAATGATTGTTGCTGCAGATTCTAAAGCCTTATTATAATACTTAGGGTGATCTACGAAAACAATGTCTCCAGATTCCACAACGTGTATCTCATTCATTCCTAAAACAGGAAAATCATCGGCTCCTATAAAGTCACAGTCTATAATTTGAGCAATCGCTTTTAAAGTATATTGTTTTGAAAATTTCATTTAATCAGTAAGTATAAAAAGGATTTCCTGTTTACGAATATAAAAAGACACGCTGCTGTTGCCTTATTCTTTTACACGTTCTTTATAAGTTCCTTTTTCGGTCTCAACCTTAATCTTATCGCCTTCGTTAATAAATAAAGGCACATTTACTGTTGCTCCTGTTTCAACTGTTGCTGGTTTGGTAGCATTTGTAGCCGTATTCCCTTTAACTCCAGGTTCTGTAGCCGTAACTTCTAATATTACACTCGCTGGCATATCTACCGAAAGTGGCATATTATCTTCAGAATTTATTAAAATGGTAACGACCTGACCTTCTTTCATTAATCCTGGAGAATCTAATACTGTTTTTTGCAGTTCGATCTGAGAATAATCTTCTGTATTCATAAAATGAAAGGTTTCACCTTCATTATATAAGTATTGAAATTTATGTGTTTCTACACGTACATCATCTAATTTATGTCCTGCAGAAAACGTATTATCTATGACTTTACCTGTCGTTACACTTTTTAGTTTGGTTCTTACAAATGCGGGGCCTTTTCCTGGTTTAACATGTAAAAATTCTATTATCTTAAAAATATCATGATTATACTTAATACATAATCCATTTCTAATATCTGATGTACTTGCCATTGTGTATGGTTTTTATTTGTTAGCTAAAATGCTTTTATTTTTAATTTGATTTGAAATAACCTTTCATTATTCCACGATGCGAATTCTTAATAAATTGAAGAATTTCATCTCGTTCTGTTGTTGCTTCCATTTCGGCTTCTATAATCTCTGAAGCTTGTGTATTATTATAGTTTTTTTGATATAATAATCTATACACATTTTGAATTTCTCTTATTTTTTCGGTTGAAAACCCTCTTCTTCTAAGTCCTACAGAATTAATTCCTACATAAGACAAAGGTTCTCTTGCTGCCTTTACGTAAGGCGGAACATCCTTACGCACTAGTGAGCCTCCTGTAACAAAAGCATGGTTTCCAATAGAACAAAATTGATGCACGGCTGTCATACCTGCCAGCACGACATAATCTCCAACATTAATATGTCCTGCCAAAGTTGTATTATTAGAAAAAATACAATTATTACCAACAATACAATCGTGAGCAATATGACAATAAGCCATAATCAAACAATTATTTCCTATAACTGTTTTCATTCGATCTGTTGTCCCTCTATTAATAGTTACACATTCTCTAATGGTAACATTATCACCAATTATAGTTAGTGTATCCTCATCGTTATATTTTAGATCTTGAGGTACAGCTGAAATCACCGACCCTGGAAAGATATTACAATTCTTACCTATACGTGCGCCTTCCATAATGGTTACATTACTTCCAATCCAAGTTCCTTCTCCTATAGTTACATTATTATAAATTGTAGTAAAAGGTTCGATCACTACATTTTTAGCGATTTTAGCACCTGGATGCACATAAGCTAATGGTTGGTTCATTTCTTTATTTTTTATTATATTAAATAACGATATGCTTTGGATTTACTCCAATTGCATTATATTATATATTTTTATTTTACTTTACTTATTTGCGCCATTAATTCTGCTTCTGCACATAATTTTCCATTAGCATAAGCATAACCTTGCATATGGCAAATACCACGTCTAATAGGCGTAATTAATGAGCATTTAAAAATTAAAGTATCTCCGGGTGTTACCTTTTGTTTAAATTTCACCTTATCCATTTTCATGAAAAAGGTTAAATAATTTTCTGGATCAGGCACAGTACTCAAAACTAAGATACCGCCTGTTTGCGCCATAGCTTCTACAATTAACACACCAGGCATTACAGGAGCTCCAGGGAAATGACCTGCAAAGAAAGGCTCGTTCATTGTTACATTTTTCATTCCTGTAACGCTATTCTCTGAAAGTTCAAATATTTTATCTATTAAAAGAAATGGTTGTCTATGAGGAAGCATGTCCATAATTTGATTAACATCCATAACCGGTTGTTTATTCAAATCTATTACAGGCACATTATTCCGTCTTTCATTCTTTATAATTTTGGTCATTTTTTTTGCAAACTGAGTATTTACAAAATGACCAGGCTTATTAGCGATAACTTTTCCTCTAATACGCGTTCTAATTAATGCTAAATCTCCAACAACATCTAGTAGTTTATGTCTTGCAGCTTCGTTTGGATGGTGTAATGTTAAGTTATCTAAAATGCCATTTGATTTTACAGCGATGCTTTCTTTTTTAAAAGCTATTTTTAATTTCTCCATTGTTTCTGGAGACAACTCTTTATCAACATAAACAATGGCATTGTTTAAGTCTCCGCCCTTAATAAGACCATGCTCTAAAAGGGATTCTAGTTCGTGTAAAAAGCTAAATGTTCTAGAATCTGATATATCTTTTTTAAAATCGGACAAGCGATTTAGAGTTGCGTTTTGAGTTCCTAAAACTTTAGTTCCAAAATCAACCATTGTGGTTACTTGATATTCTTTTGAAGGCATTACCAATATTTCACTTCCTGTTTCTTCATCAGAATATGAAATAATATCGGTAACAACATATTCTTCTCTGTAAGCCTCCAACTCTACAATACCGGCTTTTTCTATGGCTTCAATAAAAAACTTAGAAGACCCATCCATAATAGGAGGTTCTGAATTATCTAATTCTAGAATAGCATTATCGATATCTAACCCTGTTAATGCTGCTAATACATGCTCACAGGTTTGTATGGTCACGCCGTTTTTTTCTAAACAAGTCCCTCTTTGTGTATTTGTAACATAGTTTGCATCAGCTTCCATACTAGGGTTACCCTCTAAATCTATACGTTTAAAAGCAAACCCAGAATTTGCTGGAGCGGGTTTAAAGGTTAATGTAACATTTTTTCCTGTATGTAAGCCAACTCCTTTTAAGGAAATCTCCTTACCTATTGTTTTCTGCTTTATTTCAGTACTAACTATTCCCATTTTCTTTTTTTTCTAATTCATTTATTATTTTCACCAATTTCGGTAAATTTTTAAAATACACATAAGATTTATTCCAATCACCATAATTAAATGCTGGTGAGCCTTGAAGTGTTTCGTTATCTTTTATATTTCTTCCAATTCCAGATTGTGCTTGAATACGAACTCCATTACCTATAACTAAATGCCCAGCGATTCCTACCTGCCCGCCTATTTGACAATTCTCGCCAATTTTGGTTGAGCCTGCAATTCCTGTTTGAGCCGCTATTACGGTATTCTTTCCGATTTCAACATTATGTGCAACTTGAATTTGATTATCTAACTTCACCCCTTTTCTAATAACTGTAGAACCTAGTGTGGCTCTATCTATAGTTGTTGCTGCTCCAACATCGACAAAGTCTTCTATAATTATATTTCCTATTTGCGGGATTTTTTTATATTCTCCGTTTTCTTGAGGTGCAAAACCAAAACCATCGGCTCCTATAATTGCGCCCGAATTTATAACACAATGTTTTCCGATAATTGATTCTGAATAAATTTTAGCACCAGCAAAAACGACTGAATTATCTCCTAGTACGACATTATCACCAATGTATGATCCTGGAAATATTTTTACATTATCGCCAATTTTTACATTATCACCAATGTATGTAAACGCTCCTACATATACATCTTCACCCAATGTTGCAGATGCAGAGATCGATGTTGGCTGTTCTACACCAAATTTATTTAATTTAACCTTATTGTAATACTCTAACAACTTTGAAAATGACTGATACGCATTTTCAACTTTAATTAATGTAGATTCAACCTTTTGATCGGGTTTAAAATCCTTATTTACGATTACAATGGATGCTTTTGTGGTGTACACATAAGGTGTATACTTAGGATTAGCCAAAAAGGTTAGTGCCCCTTGCTCTCCTTCTTCTATTTTTGATAGTTTAGACACTTCTACTTGTGAGTCCCCCACAACTTTTCCTTCTAAAATATCAGCTATTTGTTCTGCTTTAAACTTCATTACTCGCAAAAATAGGAAAAATTATCACATTTTTTCTTTTGGATAGCATATATAATATTTAGTTACGGGTTTTGAAAGTGCTTTTAAATTAAGTTGATCTGAAGCTTTAATTATATCTTCGATTTTTCCATTTTTATATAAAATCTTTATTCCTTCTTTTTTCTGTTCATAAGCTTGGTTTGAAACCGATCCTGTGAACACAAAATAACTCGCTTCAGCATCAGTAATACCATATTCATCAATAAGTTTTTCTTTATATTCAATTAAAGACGCTTCTTTTATTTTCTTCTTTTTCATTTTAATTTTCAATAAATTCCGATTTAAAATCATCTCACATAAATTTTTTAAAACAAAATCCTCATGAGATTGCCACATTTTCATAGCGGAAACAATATCATAATCGTCTAATTTAGAGAAAATTTCTAAACTTTCAGTATTAAAGCTTTTTATATCAATTTCATTGTTTAAAAAAAAGGACAATGCTTCACTGGCAGGCAATTCAATCCCATTGTGGCTTAATTCTTTTGCTCTTTTTAACACTCTAATTACTAATTGCTCTGCAACTAAACCGGTTTTATGCAAGTAAACTTGCCAATACATTAATCGCCTAGCTACTAAAAATTTTTCAACACTATAAATACCTTTTCCTTCAATAACCAAGGCATCATTTTTAACATTTAGCATTGTAATAAGACGTTCACTATTAATATTCCCTTCTGCTACTCCTGTATAAAAACTATCGCGCTTTAAATAATCTGCTCGATCCATATCAATTTGACTAGAAATAAGCTGACACATAAACCTACGATGGTATTCGCCTTTAAATATTTTTATAGCTAATGTTAAATCTCCGTTAAACTCATCATTTAAACGTTCCATAAAAAGCATTGAAATATGCTCATGTGAGATCTTATTTACGATACTATGTTCCATTGCATGTGAAAAAGGACCATGCCCAATATCATGCAAAAGAATAGCAGCACATAATGCTTTTTCCTCATCCTCAGAAATAGATATTCCTTTGAAACGCAACACGTTAACCGCCTTAAGCATTAAATGCATACAACCAATCGCATGTTGAAATCGTGTGTGATGAGCACCAGGATAAACCAAGTACGACAACCCCATTTGGGTAATTCGACGTAATCTTTGAAAATATTTATGTTCAATTAAATCGAATATTAATGAATTAGGGATGGTAATAAATCCGTAAATTGGATCGTTTAAAATCTTAAGTTTGTTAATTGTATACAAGCTGTCTTAATTTCTTATTAATAATATAAACAAATATACATGAACACTATCAATATTCTTTGGGTTGACGATGAAATAGATCTTTTAAAGCCTCATATTCTCTTTCTTAAGAAAAAAAACTACACTGTTACGACTTGTAATAGTGGCACAGAAGCTTTAGAAATTTTAGATGAAACCAAATTTGATATTGTTTTTTTAGATGAAAACATGCCTGGTTTAACCGGCTTGGAGACCTTAAACGAAATCAAAGAGCTACAAGACACGCTTCCTGTGGTAATGATTACCAAAAGCGAAGAAGAGTATATTATGGAAGAAGCTATTGGTAATAAAATTGCAGATTACCTTATAAAACCTGTAAACCCCAATCAGATTCTATTAAGTCTTAAAAAAAACTTAGATCATTCAAGACTTATATCTGAAAAAACAACATCCAATTACCAGCAAGAATTCAGGAAAATTGCTATGGATCTATCTATGGTAAATTCTTATGAAGAATGGGCCGCTTTATATTTAAAGCTAATTTACTGGGAAATACAATTAGAAGATATTGAAGACACTGGAATGTTCGAAATTCTAGAATCGCAAAAAAACGAAGCTAATATTCAATTTGGAAAATTTATAGATAAAGAATATTCTTCTTGGTTTGAACCTAATACTGATTCCCCGACTTTATCTCACAATCTATTCAAAGATAAAATCGCACCAGAATTAAGTAAAGAACAACCCACCTTACTCGTTGTTGTAGATAATTTACGTTACGACCAATGGAAAGCCTTTGAGCCCTATGTAACAAATCACTATAAAAAGAAAACAGAAGAACCATTTTATAGTATTTTACCTACCGCAACACAATATGCTCGTAATGCCATATTTTCAGGATTAATGCCTAGTGATATGGAAAAACTCCACCCAGAATATTGGAAAAATGATATTGATGAAGGAGGTAAAAACTTGCATGAAGCCGATTTTTTAGATGCGCAAATGAAGCGCTTAAGATTATCGCATTTAAAATATGAATACTTTAAAATTACTAATTTAAAATCAGGAAAAAAATTAGCCGATAATTTTAGAGGATTAAAAAATAATGACCTTACTGTTGTTGTTTATAATTTTGTAGATATGCTTTCACATTCCAAAACCGAAATGGATGTTGTAAAAGAATTAGCTTCTAACGACAAAGCATACCGATCGTTAACCCAAAGTTGGTTTAAAAACTCTCCACTTCTAGAGATGATACAACAAGCACAACAAATGGGTTTTAAATTAATTATAACAACAGATCATGGCACAATTAATGTTAAAAACCCATCCAAAGTTATAGGA
The DNA here is from genome assembly GCF_057219185.1 of Lacinutrix sp. YIN62. Lineage (NCBI taxonomy): Bacteria > Pseudomonadati > Bacteroidota > Flavobacteriia > Flavobacteriales > Flavobacteriaceae > Lacinutrix > Lacinutrix sp. YIN62. Next base: position 274,326 of record NZ_JBXVVH010000001.1, on the reverse strand, counting down.
GATAGAGACACAAGTTTAAACTTAAGATATAAAACAGGCAGAAGTCTAAGCTATGAAGAGAAGGATGTTTTAGCGGCTAAAAACCCCAAAGCAATTTATTTACCATCTATTTCAATGAATAGTGCTTTTATTTTCGCTAAAACTGATTTGTTTTTTGCTTATCCTAATAATTATAATCATTATGTAAGCTATTACAGAAACACCTATCAACATGGCGGTGTTTCTTTGGAAGAAATGATTATACCTTTTGTTGTACTTAACCCAAAATAAATTTGAATAGAATATTTCATATCCTATAAATCATAAAAAAAACTTAAGTTTACATTATTTAATCAATATAATACGCTTTGGAAATAGAGTATTCATTAGAAACGGTCAATGCTGTAGCCGAACAAATTTTAAAACACAGCACCTCAAAAATACTATTGTTTAATGGAGAAATGGGGGTTGGAAAAACAACATTGATTAAAGCTCTTGCTACAAAATTGGGCTGTATAGACACTATAAGTAGTCCGACCTACTCTATAGTAAATGAATACGCAACAAAAGAAACTTCAATTTTTCATTTTGATTTGTATCGCATAGAAGACGAAGCAGAACTTTACAATTTTGGTATAGAAGATTATTTAAATAGTACTGGTTGGATTTTTGTTGAATGGCCAGATATTTTAACACACCTAATACAAACAAATCATACTATTTTAAACATCACATTAAATAAAACCAATACAAGATCACTTGTATTAAATAATGTATATTTTAAATAATTAATAACATTTAAAGATAAGACAAAAAACGTTTTTTTTAGATAGTACGGTTTTACCCGTAATAAAAAAATGAAAAAAAACCAGTTTTAACATTTATTTAACATTTACCAAAAAAAACAAAAACGGCCTTTAGCTACATTTGAATTAATTAACTCAACAAACGACTAGCAATTATGAAGGCAAAAAAAAACCTAATCACATTACTTTTTTTTGGAGGCATGTTTTTTACAACGAATATCTTTGATTTAAATATAGAAACACAAACCGAAATAGATGGAAGAAAAATCAAAGTACCAAGGAATGGATAATAAAAAAGTTATTTTAGTTGGCAGCATAATTGCTACATTTATAGCTATAACACCATATCTTTTTTACATCTATGAAGCAGTTCCTAATCAACCTGTGTGGGATACTTTCATTTATACTTTTAACAGTGAAATTTATGAAAGTACTCAAATAGTTGTTTGGACACTTACTGGTAAAATAATTCCATTGTTTTTATTGATTATCTGGTTTTTCACTTGTCGTCATTGGTGGTACCATGCCCTACTTGCCCCTATTGCTATGTACCTATACCAAATTATTAGTTTCTCCTTATCTAACACCTATTTTTTTGACGAATTTGAATTAATTCACATTATTCCTTTTATAGCGATTATTATTCCAAGCATATACCTTATAAGAGCACGAATTTTTAATAGATTAAATTCTGTTGACAAATCTATTCAAGAGCTTGAAGATGAATTAAGAGCTAAACCCGTAGGGCTTTGGGCTAAAATTAATCAGTATTTTTAGTAGATTTTATTATCATTCAAATTTTATTCGTAATTTGATTTTTTAATTTAAATCTCACAACATTATTATAATGTCAAAACCAATTACACCTTTTTCTAAAGCGCAATTATTACCTCAAGAAGAAACGCTGGAGATATTCAAGAAAAAAAGCGCGCTTTTTATTGGGATACCAAAAGAAACCGCGTTTCAAGAAAAACGTGTATGCCTTACTCCTGATGCCGTTTCCGCGATTGTAAATAATGGTCATCGGGTTTTAATAGAATCTGGCGCAGGCAATGGTTCTAATTTTAGTGATAAAGATTTTTGTGAAGCTGGTGCGGAAATAACAAACGATACAGAAAAAGTTTATTCTTGCCCTATGATTCTAAAAGTGGAACCTCCTACCCTTAAAGAATTAAAACTGATTAACCCACAGACCATTTTAATTTCAGCACTACAACTAAAAACACAAAATAAAAAATATTTTGAAGCTTTAGCAAGTAAAAGAATAACAGCCTTAGCTTTTGAATTTATTAGAGATAATGATGGCACTTACCCTGCAGTAAGAGCATTAAGCGAACTTGCAGGAACGGCTTCTGTTTTAATTGCTTCAGAGTTACTAAGCAATGCGAATGAAGGTAACGGGCTAATGTTCGGTAATATAAGCGGAGTACCTCCTGTAGAAGTTGTAATATTGGGTGCTGGCACCGTTGGTGAGTTCGCTGCAAGAAGCGCAATTGGACTTGGTGCTAATGTTAAGGTATTCGATAATTCCATTACAAAACTAAGATCCTTACAAACGAATCTAGGACGCACATTATACACTTCTACTATACAGCCCAAACATTTAAATAAAGCTTTAAAACGTTGCGATGTAGTTATTGGCGCTATTAGAGGAGAAAATAGAGCTCCTGTAATTGTAAGTGAATCTATGGTGGAACAAATGAAGAAAGGCGCTGTTATTATAGATGTTAGTATTGATATGGGAGGCTGTTTTGAAACAAGTGAAGTAACAACACACAAACAACCTTCGTTTAGAAAGCATAACGTTATTCATTATTGCGTTCCTAATATACCGGCTAGATATTCTCGTACGGCATCTGCTTCAATTAGTAACATTTTTACACCCTATTTATTAAAAATTGCTGAAGACGGTGGACTTGAAAACTCCCTAAGAATGGACAAAGGCCTAAAAAACGGCTTGTATTTTTACCACGGTATTCTCACAAATAAATCCGTTGCCGAGTGGTTTGATTTAAAATATAGTGATATTAATCTTATAATATTTTAAATTTGCAGTCCATTAAAATTTAGAAAATTGAAATTAATACATAGAATAGGTTATTACCTTGGCGGTTTCTCAATAGGATTAATACTTTTAGCTTTTTTTCTTAACGGTAAAAAGACCTCTTGTAGTTATAGTCCAGAAGCAAGAACACTAAAGAATATAAATACGAAGCACATTGTTTATAGCTCTAAAGCCAAGGCATTTATAGTTTCTAAAAAAATAGATACAATAGCAATAAATTACATATTACATAAAGGAGACGTTGTTTTTTCAAAAAGCGAGCCTAGAAAAGAACCTTGTGGTATTTATCACATAGAAGGCACTCTAAATAAAAAAAATGCCGCATTAACAATTGAAAATTGTGATAAAGCAGCAACATTAAAGCATATCGAATTTCTAGATTAAAAGAGCTATAAAAAAATAGCTACACATTTTTTTATTTATGTGTAGCTCTGTTTTTTTTAAAATCGTTCTATATAAAGCAAATCACTCCATTGTTTTCCTTCTAGTCCTTTCTTTTTTCAATAAAGATAACTCTCTGCTTGTTTGGCCTGCCACAGAGGTATTCTCTTCTGCTCTACGAATTAAATAAGGCATCACATCTTTTACAGGCCCGAATGGCACATACTTAGCTACATTATAGCCTTCTGCAGCCAAATTAAAACTGATATGATCACTCATTCCATATAATTGCCCAAACCAAATACGGTTATCTCCTTTATCTAATTTTAGCGCTTTCATTAAATCCATTGCTAAATAAGAACTTTCTTCATTATGAGTTCCTATAAATATTGAAATATCATTTAAATTATTTAAAATATATTTCAAGCAATCATTAAAATTATCATCTGTTGTTTGCTTATCTTTACAGATGGGAGATTTGTAACCTTTTTCCTCTGCTCTAGTCCTTTCTTTCTCCATATACGCCCCTCTTACAATCTTAAAGCCTAGCTTAAAGCCTTCTTTTTTTGCACGCTCATGAGATTTCTTTAAAAACAACAACCTGTCCCATCTATAGGTTTGTAATGTATTATACACTATTGGTTTATTTATATTATAAACCGCCATCATTTCTTCTACTAAATCATCGGCAGCATCCTGCATCCAGCTTTCCTCCCCATCAATCAAAACTTCTACGTCTTTCTCACTCGCCAGCTTACAAATGGTATTAAACCTTCTAACGATACGCTCCCATTCCAATTGCTCTTCTTTAGTAAAAACGCCACCTTCACTTTTCTTTTGAAATAAATAAAACCGCCCTAGCCCTGTTGGTTTAAAAACCACTATAGGCATCGCTTTCTTTTCATCCGAGAAATCTATGATATTCAATATTTTTGATGTTGCTTCTTCAAATTGCTCTTCAGTCTCCTTGCCTTCTACAGAATAGTCCAATACAGAACACACTCCTTTTGTATACATCTTATCTATAACCTTAAGACTATCTTCCTCATTAACACCGCCACAAAAATGGTCGAAAACAGTAGCTCTTATTAATCCTTCTATTGGTAAATTTGCCTTCAATGCAAAATTAGTAACCGCTGTTCCGATCCTAACTAAAGGCTGATTTGCGATCATTTTAAATAGGAAATAAGCACGTTCCAACTCTGAATCGCTTTTCAATGAGAATGCTATCTCTGTATTATCGAAGATTTTTTCTTGGCTCATAAGTTTAGTACAAATATATTTGTACAAATATAATTATACTAATACATTATTTAATAAAAAACGCCTTATTTTCACATTCTACTTTTATACGCTTTAAAATGACATCTATATCTACACAAGATTACACTATATACTTAAATGAAGCATGCTATACCGCTTTAAACAAGCATCTAAAGGCTACAAATTATTCTAAAATTTTTATTTTAGTAGACACACACACACACACACATTGTCTTCCTTCATTTTTAGCTAAAACAGAAATAGAAACAGCTTTTGAAATTATTGAAATAGCACCAGGGGAATTAAATAAAAATATAGAAACCTGTGTTGGTGTTTGGAATGCTTTATCTGAACTAAATGCTGACCGTAAGAGTCTTATAATTAATGTTGGCGGCGGAGTTGTTACAGATTTAGGTGGTTTTGTAGCCTCTACGTTTAAACGTGGAATAAACTTTATAAATGTTCCAACCTCTCTTTTAGCAATGGTAGACGCCTCTATTGGAGGAAAAACGGGAGTTGATTTGGGAAGCTTAAAAAATCAAGTAGGCGTCATTAATACAGCTGTAATGGTGCTTGTAGACACTTCTTTTTTAGAAACATTACCACAACTTGAAATGCGTTCAGGATTAGCAGAAATGCTTAAGCACGGATTAATACACAATGAGCTATATTGGAGCAAGTTAAAGGACTTATCTAAACTATCACTTGAAGACTTAGATACTTTGATTTTTGAATCTATATTAATTAAAAAGAAAATTGTAGAAAAAGATCCCTTAGAAGAAAACCTACGTAAAACATTAAACTATGGGCACACATTAGGACATGCTATAGAATCTTATTTTCTAAGCGCTTCAGAAAAAGAAACTCTTCTACATGGGGAAGCTATAGCTATAGGAATAGTTCTAGCAACATATCTATCTGAACACATGCTTAATTTTCCTACAGAAAAAAGTAAAGAAATAAAGAAGGTTATAAAAGGGATTTACGGCCATGTTGTAATAACTAAAGAAGACTACGCCCCTATAATGGAACTTTTAAAATATGATAAAAAGAATGAGCATGGGAATATAAACTTTGTACTCCTTAAAGATATTGGCAAAACAAAAATCAACTGTACTGTTGCTAATAATCTAATAATAGATGCTTTTGACTTTTACAACAATTAAAATTAAATTAAAAATTGTAAATTTATAGACTGAAATTCATGGAATAACCCCCTGTTTGAGTAATTACTAATTTAAAATAGTTACTATGAAAAGAGTTATCGTAGATTACAAAAAATTAACCCCTGAAGTTTTAAATTTATTAACTCAGAAATTCCCTGACGGCTATGGTGACCGCGATATTATTATTTTCGACAACCATAATAATGAAACCATAGAAGCTGTAGAGGTTAAAACTAAAGACACCATTTACCTTGTAAAAATAAGCAGTAAGCTTCACTACACTATGCTTAATTTTAATGTAAAAGACTCATTATTACTTAATAAATCTGGTCATATTATTATAGACGATCTAGAAGTTGATGAAGAAAAATAAGCTATAAATAACGCTCTGCAATAATATTAGCATGATGTTTTTCATGACCAAAAATTAAAAACCCCATAGCTCTAACAGAAACGGCTCCGTTACCTGCCATCCCTTTACTTTTTAGCATTTTTTCGCTAAAACTTTTAAACATAGCTATAGTAGACATACGCAACAACCTATATTCCTCTATAAGCGCGTCTAAAGTTCTTATGTTCGCTTCGCTTTCTTTTGCATAATTCCCCTCGTCAAAACCACTAAGAGCTGTAAAATCTTGACGTGCAAAACGTAAAGCGCGGTACACAAAAACACGCTCCGTATCTATTAAATGATTAATTATTTCTTTAATAGTCCATTTCCCATTAGCATATCTAAACTCAAGTTTATCATTGGGAATGGATTCATAGAAAGCGATCATGTTTTCCATACTAGATTGCAACCCTTCTATCAACTCAATATCGCCTGCTTGCTTAATATAATTATCAAAATATGGTAAGTATTCGTCTTGTTTTAATTGGGTCGCATTCATAGTTTAATATCTATTTTTAAAAAATTAAATGTAACAAAAAAACCTCTCGAATCAACGAAAGGTTTTTATAATAAAGTGTTAAAACGTTATAGTTCTCTAAAAATATCGTGCATTAAACGCTTTTTATCGTTAATACTTTCCTCAAGAGAAATCATTGTTTCGGTTCTATAAACGCCATCAATATCATCCAGCATAAAAATAATATCTTTCGCATGCTCTGTATTGCGCGCTCTAATTTTACAAAAGATATTAAATTTCCCAGTAGTGACGTGCGCTACAGTAACGAAAGGAATATCATTTATACGTTGCAAAACAAAAGTTGTTTGCGATGTATTTTGAAGAAATACGCCTACATAAGCGATAAAGGAATACCCAAGCTTTCTATAATCCAATGTTAACGAAGACCCCTTAATTATTCCTGCATCTTCCATTTTCTTAACTCTAACATGTACCGTTCCTGCAGATATCAATAACTTTTTAGCGATATCTGTGAAAGGCACCCTTGTATTATCTATCAGCATATCAAGAATTTGATGATCAATTTCGTCTAGTTTAAATTTTGCCATTTTGTTTTTTATTAAATATAAAGCAAAAATAATACAATTTCAATGAATTATAAATATTAAAACTTATGGTTTTAAGAAATTTAATAAAAATTTTACATTGTTAATGATTACAAAATCATTTTCATCGCCCAATTCTATCACCTTATTTTCTGAAATAAAAACCGTACTGTTTTTAGCATCAATGGTTTTATGAGCAAAGTAGCTTGATAAATTAGCTATTTTAACGACTTTGGGAATAAAATGAATATTGTCTTTAATTAATCGTTCTTCATATTGTATGGCTATATCTAACAATTCGCCATTAAAATTAGCATTGGTTATTATAACATCGTAAAACAATTTTTGATTTTGCGGAATTGTTGAATAATTGTTTAAGTCGGTAAAGGACTTCGCTCCTTCTATAACGCCATTTATAGCTATTATAAGCGCATTAAAAATCAAACGTCTTACTTCTTCTCTATCGTAATCATTGGCGTAATGTCCTGCTTCAAATAGTACTGTGGGAATGTTAAACCCTTGAAAAGTATCTCCAACACAATTATGATTAAAAGCATCGTCATAAATCCCAATTTGACCTGGTATTTCTTTTTGTAAGAAAGCATTCATTTTAACTATTAAAGCCATAGCTTGTTTACGATTCTTTGTTATAGAGCAGCTTTTATCTTGAGCTGGCGCTAAAAAGGATACGGTTGCTGGCCTATTAAAATTCCCTGCGCTAAAGATGGTACGTTGCCCATGTAGATTAAAGCAAAAATGTGGTTTAAACGTATTAAAACAAGCTCTTAAAACCCTACTTTCTGGTTGCGACAAGTCTTGAGCATCTCTATTTAAGTCTATTCCATTAGCATTTTTACGAGTATATACTTTTGCGCCATCTGGATTTAAAATAGGAATTATTTTTAGTGTACAGCTTTCCTTAATTGCTTTTGCGATTAGATTATCACTCCCTAAAAGATTAAAAACATCAAAAAGGGCTTTAGTCGTTGTGGACTCGTTGCCATGCATTTGTGACCAAATTAATATTTTTTTAGGGCCAGTGCCTATGGTTACGGTATAAATGTCTTCTTCTAAAACGGATTGACCAGCAACCTCTATATTAAAACTATTTTTATGTTTAATTAATAGAGGTTTAATATGTTTGATACCTATGTAACGTCCATAAAGAGTTGTTTCCTTATGCTTTTTAAATAAAGAGCTTAGTGTTTTTAAAGTCATTTAGTCTGTATAAGGTTACAAATGTAAACATTAATAAATTTACAAATGTAAACAGTTATTTGAGTTGTTTGTGTTTACAGATGTTTACACTAAGTCCTTTAAAGCGCACTAAAAGATCCCTTAAATTGCTAATAATGCAACTGTTTCACAGGAAATGGCTTAATCCCCTCTTTTTCAGTAAGTTAAAGTTGTTTAATTAAAGTGATTAATCAATGTATTTTATTGATAATCAACAATTAACACTATTTATTATGTTATGTAAACTAGAATAGTTACATTTGTAAACAACTTAATCAAACCCCTTTTGTTTACAATGTTAAACAGTGAAGATTTTACTAAAAGACTAAAAAAAATCATTGAGTATTACGGTGAAAGCGCTTCTTCTTTTGCTGAAAAAATAGGTGTGCAACGTTCCAGTATCTCACATATACTCTCTGGAAGAAATAAACCGAGTTTAGAATTTGTTTTAAAAGTTCTCTCCTCTTTTCCTGAAGTTGAATTGTATTGGTTAATGAACGGTAAAGGCTCTTTTCCTGCTCAAAAAATTTCTGAGCAAAAAACAATAAATCCATCAAAGCAAATCCAAGAACAAAATTTATTTTCAAATACTGAATCTAAAACGAATCAATTCCCTTATCCTGATGTACAACATGCACCTGCTTCTACTAAAAAAGAAATTGAACGCATTGTTATATTTTATAAAGATGGTAGTTTTTCAAATTTCGAAAATTATTAGTCAAAAAATGATTTTCTTTTACTGTTGATATGCCTTAATAAATTTTACGTATTCGCATCTAGATTCATAAAAAAATTAAATACGCGATTTATGAGCCATTATATTTTTTACTGTAAAATGCATTTTTATTAAAAATTAATGTCATTATTAATTTAGATTTTGGTTATGTAAAAAAATAAACTGCTTTAGAATAAGAAGAGCACCTATTTTAATTATCATCTTCTAAAAAATATAACCAAGGGCTTCAAATCAAATTAACAATCCGTTTTTTTTAAATACTCATTTAAAAAAAGCCTTCATGCAAAACGCATTCTTTTCATAAAAATTAAGCATGCTGTATATTTTTATAGAGACGCTCTTTTTTTACATTTCTCGAAATTATTAATTAAAAAACATTTCTTGGCCTGTTACTAAATTTCTCACTACAATAATATTTCTTTTTTCTTCTAAAATTGCGTCCTCATATATTTTGCCTATTCGCATCATGATCCGTAAAATTTTTAAATACGCGATTTATGAGCCATTATATTTTTTACTGTAAAATGCATTTTTATTAAAAATTAATGTCATTATTAATTTAGATTTTGGTTATGTAAAAAAATAAACTGCTTTAGAATATGAAGAGCACTTATTTTAATTATCATCTTCTAAAAAATATAACCAAGGGCTTCAAATCAAATTAACAATCCGTTTTTTTTAAGTACTCATTTATAAAAAAGCCTTTATACAAAATGAATTTCTCTTTTCATAAAAATTAAGCATGCTGTATATTTTTATAGAGACACTCTTTTTTTACATTTCAGGTAATTATTAATCAAAAAACATTTCTTGGTCTGTTACTAAATTTCTCATTACAATAATATTCCTTTTTTCTTCTAAAATTGCGCCCTCATATATTTTGCGTATTCGCATCATGATCCGTAAAAAATTTAAATACGCGATTTATAAAGACTATGGTTTTTGTTATAAAATGCATTTATCCTCTTTTCATTTATTAATTTTGCATAAAACAAAACATAATGAAAACCCTAATCCTATTTATACTTTTAATTTCTATTAGTAGTTGTTATCAAATAGAGCGTAACTGTACAGATTTTAAAACAGGAACGTTTAAAAGTGAAGTTGTTATTGCTGGTGAAAAATACAAATCAACTTTTACAAGAACGCATGATTTACAAATCGAAAATTATAACGGAAAAATTGATTCGTCGCAATTACGATGGATTAATGATTGTGAAGTAATATTTAAAACGATTAACCCTAAGAATATGGCTGAACGCAAAGATATTCATTTAAAAATATTGACAACAACGAATACTTCTTATACTTTTGAGTACTCTTATGTTGGAGAAACTAAAAAGCAAAAAGGAATTGCTTTAAAACAGTAATAAATAAATAACTCAGAATTTAAATTAAATCCTGAGTTATTAAAAACTTACCACTTATATATACTGTAAAACATACAGTAGTATTAAAAAAATAAAGGTATTAGCCCCTAAATTTTATTTTTTTTCTAAATACCATATTTACTTTATATGCTCCCTCACCTCCATCTACAATATTAAAAATATCGTCTACATCATCATTTTTTGCAGATGGTAAAACAGCACTTGCATTATAGGCATTTATATATTCGTAACCCAATTTTGACATTGAATTCAATAAATCTGTTTGATTTCGTACTCTTAGTTTATCTCCATCTTGTAAAATAGATTCTAATTCTAATAATTGCTTTTTGTAACTTGATTTTTTACTATCAATTATAATATTTATTCCTCCTAATAATTTTGTGTTTTGAGAGGTTACAATTACATATTCTGGTAATTTATTTACACTAACTCGACTACTTTCGACTACAGAAAGCTCTTGTGCATAAATATTGGTACTAAAACTTAAAAATACAATTGTTAGTACTATCAAATAAAATAACTTTATTTTCATCTTTCTTTTTATATTAATTTACTAATTCATTAAAAATAGCTGTATTATATGGCGTTTCAAACATGCTTCCATGTTCGCCTTCTTCTATTCCTAAAACGGTTGCTTGTTTGTTTATCAAAAAATTAACTTCTTCTTCTGTTAATGCTCCAACTGGATGGTCATTTGTAGCAAAAACATAAATGACTTGAGTTAAATCCACATCTGCTAAGCGTTGAATATATCTATTTTTACCTAAACCTGCTGCCAAACGGGTAGCTGTTACATTAGTAAATATTCCACCTTCGGCATTAGGATCGGCCAACTGTGGAGTAATGCCATCTGGAAAATCATAAATAGTTCCATCTCTAAATCCTTGCCATACAACTTCTGGCATATTTAAGCGTCCTGCCATAATAACCACTTTATCTGCCTCATTACCATATACTGCTAAATAATTAGCTAATAAAAAAGCGCCAAATGAGTGTCCAATCACATATACTTTTTTCCCCATGCTTTTATAATGAGTAACGACATTGTGTACTATCGCTGTACTTATTGCATCTTCAGCAATGGCTTGTTCAAAAGTTAAATCTATATTTTGTAAACTTGGATTTAAAGTTTGCGATTGTTCCACATATACTTTTAAATAATCTACCCCATCTGTAAATGCATCCAAATCTTCTGTTCCTAATTCAAAGACAGGACCTCCTTGTAAATATAATACAACATTCTCTGCTTCAATATTTCCAGTGGTTTTTATTAATTTGTTTATATCATCTGGTATTGCCGTTGCTTTATATTCTGATGATGAATCTGAATTATTATGATCGTCATTTGAATTGCATGCAATAAAAAAAACGGTACTTATTACTAATAGTATAAATTTTATATTCTTCATTTTTGTAATATTTATTCATTTATAAATCTAGAAAGCATATCCTATACCAAGACCTATTCGTGGTATAAAGTCCTCTATGTTAGTAGATATAACATCTCCACTTTTATTAACTGAAGTAAACTGACCTCCTAGATTTAAATCTAATACGAAACCTGTATTTCCTTTACCAAAAACCCATTGGTGACCTCCAATTATTCCTCCTGCAACATAAGATACGTCACCTTTAAGGTCCCCTTCGGAAACATTGGATGTTGAATACGTTAAAACAGGTGTTACATAAAAACCGTTTGGCGCAACTTTAGAATTTGATAAATAAAATTTGTATTTACCTTCTACACCCCAAGACGATTCTTTAGAAGTATTAGTGCCAAAATTCACGTCGTATTCGCCGTACGCTAGAGATAATTCTACAGATCTATTTTCTGATAGGCTCCTTTCATAACTCAACTCGGCTGTTCCAAATATTGCACCTAATGGATTAACTTTTACTACATTTTGTTGTGCTTTGGCTGTTAATGCTCCTAATGCAATTATTGCACATAAAACTACTTTTCTCATTCTTATTTAAAAATTATTGTTAAAAAAAATCTCAGCAATCATTTTGTATGACTACTGAGATATGCGTTATGCAAATTATAATCTTTACTTTCTCAATATCTTTCTCAGGTTAGAAAGTAAAGTTGCTTTGTTTGATGGTGCAAAGGTATATTATATAACACTGTAAATGAGAGACGTAAAGTACTAGAGTACGGTTGTAGTACCTTTTTTAAATAAGATTTGTCGTTTATATTCTAACGGAGTACAATTTTTCGCTTTTTTAAAGGAAGCATAAAATGCACTTTTTGATTTGAATCCTGCTTCTAAGCCAATTCCTTCCAATGAAAAATTTTTATATGCTTCACTTTCTATACATTTTATGGCTTCATCAATACGCAATTGATTAATGTAAGTTTTAAAATTTTTTTCTTTTATAAGATTAATTGCTTTGGATACTTTTTTAGGTGGAATTTTATTTGCTTTGGCAAGATCTATAATAGTCAGGTCTTTTTCTTTAAAATTTTGACTATTTAATAAATAATAATCTATTTGATCCACTATTTTCATTAATTCTTTGGTCTCTTTATCACAGAGAATAGGTGTTTTATCTTCTTTTTTTTCTTCTTCTAAATCAATTAATGCCTCAATTTTAATTTGGGAGAAGCCTTGAAAAATAAGCCAATAGACCATAAATAAATCAGAAATAATAACAAATAAATCAACGTATAACATATTAAAAAAGATACTAAAGAGTAATGTTACAGCTAAAATTAAAAGCAAACTTACAGTAAATTTTTTCACCCAATAAAGTTGAATTCCAGAAGTTGACGCATATTGATTTTCTACTAATCTACTATGTTTTTTTGAAAACCTAATAATTTCTATAGCGACCAAAATATTAAATACTATTCCACAAAATATGTATAATATATAATATATAGACTCTAGGTAATACTGAGGGTTATTTAATAAAAATATTATTAAAAGTATGATAACCTCTATTATTCCTGGTACTAGTATCCAATATTGTGTTTTCTTATTTTTTATTATCGAAACCTGCCTTGCATATAAATAAAATATGGGCAATATTAAAAAAAAGGTAGAAGTAGGAGATAATTCTAAATTAGGATTAACTTCCCCATAAAATAAGGTTTCAATAAGTACTTTAAATCCATCTAATGTAAATGTTATTAAAAACAGTCCTAAAAAAAAAGTAGGCTTACTTTGTTTACTGGTTAATATAAATCGTAACCCAAAAATAAGACCTTGTACTGTTATTAAAATTTCTGTGAGCTGAATCACTTTTTCTATGTTTAACTGCATACTATTTTAACGTTCATAATTATTCAGAATATATTCTACACTTTTTATAAGTTGTTTGGTTTATACAATCTAATTTTTTAACTCAAATTAACCTTGACTTCTATTTTATTTATCAATTTTTAAAACTATTCTTTATTTATTATATATAATCGATTGACTTATAATGGAATGAAACCGTACTTATAAACAAAAAACTTCATAGACCTCAATTAGTTATAATTAATTAAGGTATACGAAGTTTTTTCGTAAGTAATAAAACTTATAATCCCAATGCCTTCCTTAAGATAGAAAATAAGTTTGCAGCAAAAGGGCTGCTTTATTGTATAAAACAAATATATAAAATTTCATATCATTGAATAAAAAAACGCTAAAGCTTATTAATTTTAGGTAGTCAAATAAATTTTATTATTACAAATTATCTTCTTTTAAATTTATAAAAAAGATAATACCCTATTTAGATTGTTATCATTAAAAATAGGTATTGTTAACATTATTAAAGGTCTATTGGTTATAACCAAGTTAGAAGTTTATTTTTGTATTCTAACTCTTTAGATATTATGCATAATATGCCTCTTAATAAAAAGAAATTAACGATTGGTGTTTTAGCCCACGTAGATGCTGGTAAAACAACTTTAACCGAAGGAATGTTACATATTGCTGGTGCTACCAGACAACGTGGTAGTGTAGACAAAGGATCGGCAATTACAGATGGATTAGCTATGGAAAAACAACGTGGTATTTCTATAAAAACGGCTACTGTAGATTTTGAATGGAAGGACACTACAATGACCATAGTTGATACTCCTGGGCATATTGATTTCTCGGCAGAAGTAGATCGTGCGCTATCTGTATTAGATAGCGTTATTTTAATAGTTTCGGCTGTAGAAGGCGTTCAGGCGAATACTCTTAACCTTTGGGAAGCCTTGAATGAACGGAAAATTCCTGCTTTAATATTTGTAAATAAAATTGACAGAGAAGGTGCAGATATTGAACAGGTTTTTTTAGATCTGGAAACAGATTTACAAGCACAATTATTGCCTTTAAATTATGTCGATACAGCTATTCCCACCCAACCACAATTAATTGATTTCTTAAAATTAACACCTTATCTATCGCATTCAATTATAAATAAAGGTTTAGAAAATCTAGCTGAAAATGATGATAATTTTCTAGATACCTATTTAAATGGAGATTATATAAATTTAGTAGAAGTACAACAAAAAGCTTCTCATCAAATTAAAAAGAAACAAATTATTCCGGTAGTATTTGGTAGTGGAAAATTAGATATAGGTATTGACTTATTATTGGATAGTATTACGACATTGTTTACGACTCAAAATAGTCCTATTAAAACTAATTCTGCAAAAGTTTTTAAAGTCGAATACGATTCGCGACATGGAAGATTAGCACATATTAAAATATATGGTGGCCTTATTAAAACTAAAAATAATATTTGGTCTCAACAATTAAAAAAAACCATTAAAATAAATCAAATTCTTAAATGTAAATTAGGTGCTTTTGAATCTGTAGGCGAATTGCATCCTGGAGAAATTGGTGTAATAACAACTTCTGATATCATTTTGGCTGGGGATGTTTTAGGAACGACTACGTTCTATAATAGTTATGCCACAATTACTCAATCTGTATTAAGTGTACAAGCTATTGCAGACAATAGCAAGGACTATAAAAAATTAGGAGAAGCGCTAGAGTTACTTAATATAGAAGATCCTACATTGGAATTTAAATGGTATAAAGAAGAGCGTGAATTTCATTTGCGTATTATGGGCCCCATACAAACCGAGGTCTTAAAAGACAGCTTATTACAACGTTTTAATATTCCTGCTCATTTTCTAAAACCTAAAGTAATTTATAAAGAAACGCCTAAACAATCTGCAGAAGGTTATGTTCGCTATTGGATGCCTAAGCCCTGTTGGGCTATACTTACTTTCCTGATAGAACCTGCAATTAAAGGAAGCGGCGTCCATTTTGAGTCTAAAGTCCGGACCTCTGCCATTTCCTTAAAATATCAAAATGAAGTAAAACGTGCGATCCCCTGGGCTTTAAGACAAGGAATAAAAGGCTGGGAGGTAACAGATATTAAAATAACTTTAATAAACGGCTCTGAACACAATATACATTCTAATCCAGGCGACTTTCTTTTAGCAACACCTATGGGGGTATTACGCGGTTTAGAATTAGCAGACACAGATTTATTAGAGCCTATGTATGCTTTTCAAATAAGAGCACATCAAGATTTTTTAGGAGCTATTTCTAGTGATTTAAACCTGATGAATGCTCATATTAATGCTCCTAATTTTAATAAAGAAACATTTACATTAACAGGGAGAGTTCCTGTAGAAAAAGCCATGGATTATGCGATTAAGTTTTCTGCAACAACGTCTGGAAAAGGCCGTTTAAAATTAGATTTAGATGGTTATGAAAAAACCACTAACGCTATAGAAAAAAATAAAGCTTACAAAGGGGTATCTCCTCTAAATGAGGCTCAGTGGATACTACACAAACGTGGGGCATTTAAAGCAGACGAACGTAAGAACTGGTAATCTTTTTATCTAAACTAAATATTGATCCTAAAAAATAAAAGCTTAAGATTGAATTTAATCTTGAGCTTTTATTTTTATTCTATTTAAGGATATAATGTCTATTTATACTGTTTCAAGACTTCAAAATCATCTTGTTTTAACCTCCAAACACCATCTTTTTCTTTTACCCATACTTCCTTAGTTATAACACCTTCTCCTACATTCATACTCCATTCGGATGAAATGTGTACTGTAGTAGTGTTTATTTCTTTTACTGTTTTATTTTTATAAACTAAGTTTGTAGCACCCGATTTTACAAAAGGTCTCCAAAATTCATCAATTTTTTTCTTCCCCTCAAAAACTCCAAAAGGCTTAGCACTCATTACTGCGTCTTTTGTATAAGCGTTTACACAGTAATCAACATTTCCTTTATTAAAATTTTTAATCCAAAGGGTACTTGCTTCTATAACTTCTTGTTCTGCTATTGTGTGCTCTTGCTTTGTGAAGCTAAAGAAAATCAAAGCGATACAGATTACAGCTGCTGTTTTTTTTAAAATCATAATATCTGTTTTTATTGTTTTGTGCAAAGCTAGACACAAAAAGTAGAGCAAACCTGTATCAAATGATACAGGTATTTGTATTATTTAAGAATTTGAATTTGCTTTTGCCCAAGTTTTAATAAGTTTTCCTTTTCAAGTTGTTTAAGTAATCTAGAAATAACAACTCTGGTTGTTCCAAACTCATTAGCTAATCGCTGGTGAGACATACTAATAGTACGGTTATTTTGCTCGTTAACTGCTTTCATTATATACATTAAAACCCGCTCTTTTATATTATTAAAAGCAAGTTCAGAATAGCTACTCATTAAAATTCCATAGCTTTCAGAAAACGTATTTATGGTAAAATTATGCCATGATTTATATTTAAAAGACCAATCTTTAACAAATCGAACAGGAATATTTAAAATCTCGGATTCTTCATCCACGATAGCTTTTACAGTACTTTTATAATCTTGAAAACATGCCGATAACGAAAGTGTACACGTTTCCATCGCATTTAAATAGTAAATCAGTATTTGTCTATCTTCGTTTTCTTGAAAGACTCTAACTCTCCCCTTTAAAACAATTTTTAATACTTTTATATATTCATGTTCTTTAATTAAAATATCATTTTTATTATGTGTAGAAATAAAAGCATTGTTAATGATGTCACGCTTTAATTCTGCTTCAATAATATTTAATGATCTAAAAAAAGGCTCTAGCATCTTCTTTATTTTGTATTTAACTTACAAAATTATAATTTTTTCGAAGAAATGGCTTGAAATAAACCCTTATAAAATGTAACATATTATACCTGTTTTATAGATTTAAATTAACTTATGCGCCAGTTCTATAATACATAGAGTCATTTACACTTTTTAAGACTCAAAAAATAAGAGCTATTCTTTTTTTAATTTTTTAATAAGATGTTCTAATTTTTTTGTTTGTGCTTCTAAATCTTTTATAATAAGTTCTTGATCTTGGATGGCTTTAATTACAACAGGAATAATTTCGCTGTAACTTATTCCCATTCTATACATCTCTGCTTTTACTAATTCTCCTGGGTTTTCCTCATATTCTTTCCATTCATGAGTCTCTATAGATTCTGGAATGACTTTTAAAACGTCCTGAGCAATTAAACCTAATTTTGTTTCTTGTTCCTTTTTGGGAATAACAAAATTATCGATTTTCTCTTCTTTCCATTTAAAAGTTACAGGTCTTAATTTAAGCAAGTCCTTTAGACCATATTCTAAAGGTTTTATGTTCATTTTTAACCGCTCATCTGATGTGTTAATTACACCATTTAACGCATAAACAGAGGTCCATCGTTTACTTGATGATCCTAAATTAATACTATTGGTGTTTATTGGTGTAAAATCGCCACTTATGTATAATTGTGTAAAACCGTCTGTAAAAAATTCAACCGAGCCTAATCCAAATTTTGTGCCACTAGAACGTGTTTCTTTTTGAACATGTAGATTGTGAGTTGTTGGTAATGTGGACCCAATTCTAACATTTCCAACATGATATATAGGATCTGTATTATTACTTCCAAAAGCAAAAGTCCAATCGTCATCAATATCTTCTTTATTATCCCATGTAGCAACTCCATTAGCATCTGAAGTTAAAAACTTCCCGGCAGCATGATTTCCATCCTGTATTTGAAGGGTTGGTGATCCATAAGTTATTATTTTTATATCATCTAGATATACTTCATCATTGTATTGAGAGGTATAAGAGCCTTTATCATATTCCCATCTAAACACATGAGTACCTGGGGCAAGCTCATAAGCGATCGTCTCCCATGGCGTTTCTCCATTCCATGCTCCATACAAACTCCCGTTAATACTAAATTTTAAATTATCCCATCTTTTTTGACATGAAGTACTTAATGCAAAAGAGACCATACCACCTAGAGCAGGAATAGTAGTAGAATATTCGAGCCAAGTGGACTCGTTGTCATCAATATCGGCATTTTTTATAGCTACTGTACCTGAGTGATATTCATTAACAGTGTTCGTTGTTATCCAATTTGCATCGCCACCTGTAGTAAATACTGGGGTTATTATATTCCCTTCAAACCCTGTTTCTAAAGGGATACTTCTAGATATTTCTGATTTAATATGTACTAAAGCCGTTGGATTCTGAACATTAATCCCTACGTTTTGGTTGTTATCGATTCGCATCGCTTCCGTACCATTTGTAGTAATTGTAAAATCCTGATTATCTCTTGTTCCTAAAAAACTAGTTGCTGGAGATGTCCCTGCATTACCCGTAAGGCTCCAAGTTAAGCCTTCTCCTAAACCAGTCCATATATTACCATTAAAATAATAAAAGCCTGAAGCGTTGTCGGTTTGGTAAATTAATAGTCCTGGCGCTGGGTTTGCGATTGTATCTCTTTCTGCCATAGACATTCTTGGCACAAGGATTCCTTTATTAGTATCTACAATATCTAAAATTGAACTTGGGTCTGGTGTCGTTGTACCAATTCCCACCTGTGCATTAGTAGTTAGTGTTACAAACAACAATAGAAAAAAATAATACTTCATAATCTAATTTTTAACCTCGTTAATTAATTTTTCAATTGTATTATGTTGCGCTTTTATTTGATTGATAAGCTCTTGATGTTCTTGAGTAGATTTTATAACTACAGGTATTAATTCACTATAACTAACACTTAGCGACTCACTTTTATTCTTTGTATAACTATTTGGGTTTTGTTCATCGTTATTGTCCCATTCATAAGACTGTACGACCTCAGGGATTACAGCTTTAAGTTCTTGTGCTATAAAGCCTATTTTTTTAGTTTTTTGCTTGTCTTTTAAAACGGTTTTACCATACTGCTCATTTTTCCAATTGTAGGATACAGGACGTAATTTTAATAATGTCGCAATGCCATAATTTAAATTCGTTATATTCGTTTTATCTCGTATATCTGATGTGTTAATCACACCGTTTACAGCGTATACAGATTTCCATTTCCTATAGGATAGTCCTAAACTTAAGCTATTATCAACCTTGGGAACAACCTTATGACTTATAGAAGTCTCTACCAATCGATCTAAGATATATTCTTGTGACCCTATTCCTATCTCTACGCCACTTGCAGAATTGATATCGACATCTAGTTGAAAACTAGTTAGGGCATTTGTTTGAGCTGGCCCTATAAGTACTCCTCCTGTATGATATATAGGATCGGTATTATTATTACCACTAGTAAAAGCCCAATCATTATCTGTTGCTAACAAAGCACTAGAGTCTCCCCAACTGGCATTACCATTAGCATCAGAAAACATTACACGGCCATCGGCTTCATTACCATCTTGTATTCTTAACAATGGAGTGGATACACCTGCATAAACCTTTATATTATCGATAGAAACATCGTAATTTTGATATGCTGTGAGTTGAAATCGTAAGGAATAGTCATGTCCATTTGCAATCCCTGTAATCTGTTGTGCAATACTTCCAGATTGACTTGATGTTAAAGGGCCTACAATAGTATGCGCTACAGAGTTATTTGTTTCGTCATACAATACGGCTGTAAATTGATCTGCTGAATTACTATCTGTATATTGGAAAGAAAAAAGGACATTAATGACTGTAAAATCAATAGTTCCTAATTTAACAACCAGAGTATTATCATGACTACACGATTCTGAGTTTATATTAATAACAGCTCTATTTCCGTCACAATCACTACACGGATAATAGTTAGACATATCCAATGCTTGAACTTCCCAACCATTAGCTTGGTTACATCCTGTACTATTATTAATCATATAAATAGCAGCATTACTAGACGTTCCCAAAAAACCATGCGGAACATGTTTAAAATCTTCTGAAAAACTATAATTTGATGAACTCGATACGCTTAAAGGTGCTTTGGGTGGCTTTGAGACTAATCCAATCCCTACATTACCACTAGCACTAACCCTTATGGCTTCTCTATTGTTTGTTGCAATAATTAGATCTTGAGCATTGGTGGTCCCTAAAGTGTTTGAATTAGCGGTTGTACCTGTATTACCATTTATTCCCCAGCCATTACCGCTTGCAAAGGAGGTCCAAGTAGAGCCATTAAAATAATAAAAACCAACAACAGCATCTGTTTGATAGACCATTAATCCTGTTGCAGGTGCAACTATAGCATCGCGTTGCACTTGCGTTAATCTAGGTATTAAAAGCCCTTTAGAATCATGTTGAATATCCAATGCCGATGAACTATTAGGAGTATTAGTCCCAATTCCTATCTGAGCGAAAGAGTACAAACAAAAAAATAAGGTCGTAAATATTGTAGTGATAAACTTCATCATCTCTATTCTTTTTTATTAGCAATTAACTCTTTAACCTGTAATAGTAGCGCCTCATTTTTTTGCTTTAATTTCAAGATTCTATTATGTTGCTCTTGTTTTGCTTTTACTAATACTGGAATCAATTCTTCATAATTTACGCCCAAATAATCGTTCTTCTTTTTAATAAAGGTGTTGGGATCTGCTTCACTTTTACTTTTCCAACTATGAGTATAAACGACTTCGGGTATGACCTTAAATACTTGTTGTGCAATCAACCCTAATTTTAATTCTTTGTCTTTACTTGGAATTTCTATGGCATTATGTTTTTCGGTTTTCCAATAAAAGGAGACTGGTTTTAATTGCATCAATGCCTCAATGCCATAGTTTAAAGGATTAATATTTGATTTTTTATTTCCGTCCGAAGTTTGTAGCGCTCCATTTACTGCAAAAACCCTTTTCCATCGGTAAGTCGCATTTCCTAAATCTATAGTATTATTCGCATTTGGTGCAAACCTATGACTAAAAAGCACTGCATTATTTCCATCTTCAATATATTCTACATCACCAATGCCGATAGTAGTTCCTGTGTTAGCTCCATTGTCTACATGAAGGTGATGCGTACTTGTTCCTGTTCTTCCTATAACAACATTTCCTTCATGATATATCGTATCATCCAGTGTTTCTCCATTTGTAAAATACCAATCGCCATCAATTATATTTATATTCGATGTTTTTTCCCAAATAGCATTTCCTTCCTTATCTGAAATCAAGACTTTACCTGTACCTTCTTGGCCATCTTCAATTTTTAAAACGGGTGCTGTTCCTACAATGTGTAATGGTTTAGAAGGAGACGTTGTACCAAGGCCTACTTTGCCAGTAGCTGCTACTCGAATGGCTTCAGTATTATTAGTACCAATAACTAGATCTTGGTTATCTGTAGTCCCTACTTTATTTAATATTGAATTTATTCCTGAATTTCCTGTTAAGTGCCATCCCGATCCATTTCCAAAAGTGGTCCAGTTGGTGCCATTGTAAAAATAAAACCCTTGATTTCCGTCTGTTTGATATAATAATAACCCGTTAGCAGGCGAGGCTATATTTAATCGCTGCACTGCAGTTAATCTTGGTATTAATACACCTTGTGTCGTTGATTTTAATTCTAATATGGCACTATGATCTGGAGCAGTTGTACCAATACCAACTTGGGCATAAGTAACTGAGGCAAATAATGTATATATTATAACGTATAAGTTTTTTCTCATATCTTAGACTTATTGGGGCCATTTTTATTCTAATATTATTGAAAGGCACAAATCACACAAAAACAAAATATTTCACCAAAGAAAAATAGTACGAATTTATTACTATAGTATTCGAATAGTATCTAAAAAATTGGAATAAATAAAAGATTTAATTAGATATAAGTAAGGCATTAAAGCCCCATATATTCTACGAAATTCAGCAATATTAATTTTTGACCTAGCATTTTGTATTGATATAAAGGCAGTTGTAATTACTACATCTGGTTTTACTTATAAATAGATTGTACTAATTCCCATTTCCCTTTTAAATGGAAAGCTTATAGCAAGGCTAAGACTAAAAAATGTTTACTATAAAAAGAATGCCCTTAATTAAAAAAAGACGAATACATTCCATATTATTATGACCTATCTGACTTGTAATAAAAAGAAACTGCTAAAACTTAATACGATTCTAAACATTTATGAAGAAATCATTTTCTTTAAGAATAGTACTAAATCCTCCTCTTTATCTAATGCTAATTTTTTTCTTAATGAAAACCGATAATTATTTACCGACTGTTGATTTATCCCCATTTGATTGGCAATGGATTTGGAGGTCAACCCTAAAACTAAATACGTGGCTACTTTTGTTTCTTTAAGGGTTAGCTTTGAATGTCTCTTTTTTAATTCATAAACAAAAGACTCTTGAGTATCTTTAGTACGTTTATCTAACTCTACTTTTTCTTTATTAATATCTATATTTTCAGTTATATAAAATTGTAAGTCGTTAAGAAGGCTTACCGTTTGCTTATCATTAGAAGATTGCTTTATACTTTTAACTTTATTCACACAAGTATCTAAAAACATATTTCGTTCATTAATATGTATGGCGTATTCTGTAATTAAGCTATTTTTATACTTCATTTCGCTATTAAACTGCTCCTGTTTGAGCTTGGCTATTTCATTTTCGGCCAGAAGCGACTTCTTATTAACCTCGTTTAATTTTCGCTGTCTATAAATAAAAAACACCAAACTTAAGGAAACAATAGCTAATAAAATAGAACGATATGTACTCATCTCTTTTTTTGCTTTTGTAGACTTTAATTCTTGATTCTTTATTTTTAAATCTTGCTCGTATGAATTTATTTCAAATTTAATTTTTAATGCTTCTATTTCTTTAGCTTTTTTTCGATTATCAATACTATCTGTAATAGTTTGATATTTTTTATATGCATCAATAGCCTTATAGGGCTCCTTTAATTTTTCATATACTTTTGCCAGGGTTTTATAGCTTAACTGCATACTCTCTGTCATGCTATTTTTTTCTGGAAGATCTATAGCTTGCTTTAATATTTCTACAGCTTCTAACAAGTTTCCTTTTTTTTCTTCTAATTTGGCTTTCGTCTTTAACATATCTGCTGCACGCCCAATATCGCCGATCTCTTTATAAAGTTGCTCGGCTATAATTAAATTTTTATCAGCTTCATCCAATAAATTTAAAGAAATTAAGACACTTGCATAATTTTGATAGGTAGAGGCTTTAATATGCTTATGACTAATCGCATTAAAAAAAGTCATCGTTTCTTCAAAATATTTTTTTGCATTATGATATTCTTTGAGAGTATCATATACTACCGCTATATTATGGTTACAAATGGCTTGTCCTAAAAAATCACTCTCTTCTGTAGCAGATTGCAATGCTTTTCGATAAGCGGTTATAGCCTTATCATAATCTTCATTTTTTAGATATACGCCTGCAATACCAGCATAAATATTATAATAATATTTTTTCTCTCCTAGTTTATTTGCAATTTCAAAAGCTTGATTAAAATAAGTTAACGCTTTATTTAAATCATCGGTTTGTGTACTTACAGCACCTAACCCGATATATAATGTTGGCTTTTCGTTTTCAGGAAGAAAAGCTTCTGCTTTTTTAAAATTATTAATAGCTTCTTTATTATGAAACATCGCTTGGTGAATATTCCCCAAGCGCTTTCGAATTATTGCTGCATCTACAAAAAGTTTATTCTCAGAAAATAGCGCAATGGCTTTTTCTGCATAATTAATAGCTTTCTCATATTTTGAAGATAAAAAAAAAGCTCTAGATTTAAAGGCATAAGCTCTAGCTAAAAGAGATTTATTTGAAGTTTCTTTTGCTATAGACTCTAAACGTGTTGCATAAATTAAAACATCGTCTGTTTTCGTTTTAGTCGCAAAGCTGATTTTACATATTTTTAATAGTTTCTCAGTTTGTTCCTTTATGTTTGTGCTTGTATCAAGCTGTTCCTTTAGCTGGGTTATACTCTCATTCTCTTGAGCATAAGAAGTGGATAAAAAAAGTGCAAAAACTAGGATAAGGGCTTTGTTTAGCATTTTGATTTTGGTTTGGAAATCAATTGCTAAAATAAGTAAAAGTTATGGTTATACAGTAACTATTTAGTATTCAAAAACCAAACTTAAGACATATTTAATTTAAAGTTGTTTTATAGTAAAATGCAACTCTTTAAAAACCAATATTTTTAAACCAAACTAATTTTTACTTCCATATAGAAAAAAAATCTTTTCTATAGGATTCACTTATTGGAAAGAAGTTTCCTGCAATAAAAGCTCGACTCCCTTCTACATATTTAATACAGTTTAAATTAACTATATAAGAACGATGAATTCTAAAAAAAGAAGATTCAGGAAGTGTCTTTACAACATCCTTTAAAGCTCCATAAACCATTAATTTCCCATACGACACTGTAACATAAGTAACATACTCATTCTCAGACTGCACATACAAAATATCGGATAAAGGAACTTTGTATAATTTTTTATTAGATTTAATTTGAAGCGATTCCTCATTCTCGAAATTTGCTTTATCAACCGTATTATGCACTGTATTTATAGAGATTTCTTTGACTTTATCAATAGCTCTTAAAAAACGATGAAATTCTATGGGTTTTAAAAGGTAGTCTACTGCATCTAGCTCAAACCCCTCTAAAGCATACTCTCTATAAGCTGTCGTTAAAATCACTTTAGCTTTATGTCGTTTAAGTGTTTTTAAAAAGTCTATCCCCGAAAAGTCAGGCATTTGTATATCAAGAAAAATGATATCAATAGTATTATCTCTTATAACAGAAAGAGACTCTATAGCAGATTTAAAACTTCCTAACACTTCTAAATCGCCTATTTTTTTACAATGATTTTCTAACAATCGCCTAGCAGGCTGTTCATCATCTATAATAATACATGTATAACTCATAAAAGGGATATTTTTAAATTCACATTAAACTTATTTTCGTCTTTAGCAATAGACAATGTGTGCTTGTTTGGATATAAAAGTTCTAATCTTCGAGTTACATTTGTTATACCAATACCACCTATTTTATCTACCTTTTTTAAAATAGAATAACTATTAGTGCAATTAAATTCAATGGTTTCTTCTGTTGAAGCAATAACAACCTCAATAACACCAGTATCTATGGCTTCTATATTCCCATGTTTAAAAGCATTCTCTACAAAAGGCAATAAAAGCATAGGGGCAATTTGACTTTCTGGGTTTACATTACTATAATTAAACTTAATCCCTTGTATGCCATCATCTTTCAGTTTAAACAGTTTTATAAAGCTGTTAATGTATTGTATTTCAGCTCTTAAGGGTACAAACTCTTGTTTGTTTCCATAAAGAGAATAGTCTAACATTTTGGACAATTGTAAAACGGCTTCAGAACTTTTAGGGCTTTTCTCTATCGTTAACGAATAAATATTATTGAGAGTATTAAACAAAAAATGAGGATTTATTTGCTGGATTAAAAAGTTTTTTTCTGCTTTTATAATTTCTAATTCTTTTTGTTCTTGCTGTTTTCGTTTATAATATTCAAACAGCATAAAAGCGCCAAAAACAACTAATACACTAGGCATAGCATGAGCAAACAAAGGCTCTAAATCGAATATATTAATATTAGGGCTTCCATCATGGATATGAAAAGATTCTGGTGAAAAACTCTCAGAATAAGTATTTGCCATAGAACCTACTAATATTAATACAACATTAATACCAGCATATAATACGTAGCGATGTTTTTGATACAGTTTTGGTAATAATACAATCAAATTTATATAAAATGCTATAATTTGATTCCCAACAAAACTTAGTGTATGGATAATAGCTGTGACCGTATCAGTGATGTATTCAAAGAAAAAGTAAAGCGATAAGCCATACAATATCCAAACTACACTATGTTTTTGATAACTATTCATTTCTAACCATCAAAAGTACTATTATAAATATATACGCTCGCATAATTTCAACTAAACAGCTCTTTTTTTCAGTGAAATCGACAAATAGTTCAGTTCATACTGCTTTAATAATACAATCGCTTTAAATGCTATTTTACTGAAATAACAGCACTACTCATTGATTTTTTTTTAAACGAAGCCCAGATCTCCGTTTTTTAGCATTAAAATCACCTAAACATGACAATACATAATTTAAAAGAAAAACCAATAGTACTAGTTACCATTATCTTTTTAATATTAGCACAATTTGGCTATTCACAAGAACAAGAGGACCGAACATTCCAAGTGGGCTTAAATGGCGGTTATTTTTTAACAGGAGAGTTACATGCTATATACAATACTAATATCGGGACTCAATTCCAATACTTTATTGCTCATAAGCAAAATTTCCATCATTTTTTAAGCTCAAAATTCACGACAGATATAGGAACAAAAAATGCGAATATGTATGCTTTTGATCTCAGTATAGGTACAGAATATGATTTCGCTAAACTATGGGGTAAGCCTTTATTTTTGCAAGCGAGTTTAGGCGGCCTGTTCTGGCAGGAAAAACTTTCTACCGTATTAATAGATCGCACGGTTAACAATACTATTTCAGAGTTTGGATTCAGTGCTAATTTTGGTATAGGTTATCAAATCTCTAAATGCCTAAACCTTCAATTTAATGCTGCTCAGTTTAGTACTAAAGGGACTAGTATTGGCTTAGGAATTTTTTATTCATTTTAATCTCTTACATCACATGAACACAAAACAGAACAACAACATCGTCTCTTTGAAAAATACAGTGATACTAGCAACCCTCCTTCAAGCATTTATGTTTACGACATCCTGTATGCCAAATACCGAATATGTGCCTATTGATGATCGTGTAGGGAGCCTACCAAAAACAGTTATAGATCCAGCGAATAATTCTAATACTCCTGAAAAAACAGAACTCGGAAGAATGTTATTTTGGGACCCTATCCTATCGGGGAACAACGATGTCGCTTGTGTTACCTGCCATCACCCGGACAATGGGTATGCAGAACATTTAGATTTAAGTATAGGTGTAGGTGGTCATGGTCTTTCTGCAAGTAGAACTGATGGCGCTTTAGTTAAACGTAATGCTCCTACTATTTTAAACACTGCTTTTAATGGCATTACTGCTCTTGGTGATTATGATCCCTTAAATACAGCTATGTTTTGGGACAATCGTGTTAAGTCGCTAGAAGAACAATCTTTAGAACCTATAAAATCTATGGTAGAAATGAGAGGAGAACTCTATTCTGAAGATGAAATTATTAGTGTCGTTTCGGCTAGATTAAGTGCTATCCCTGAATATGTTTCGTTATTCGATGCCTCTTTTGGGAGTGGAACTGTTATTAATGGTGATAAAATAAGTAAAGCTATTGCAGCATTCGAAAGAACGCTTATTGCTAATAATAGTCGATTTGATCAATATGCAAGAGGAGATGATACCGCTCTTAATGCGCAAGAATTAAGAGGTATGAATGCTTTTATTAACGCTAACTGTACAGCATGTCATAGCGGCCCGATGTTTTCCGATTTCGAACTCCATGATTTAGGAGTGCCTAATAACCCTAAATTAGGATTTGTAGATAATGGTATTAACGGGAAGTTTAGAACGCCATCACTTAGAAACCTAACCGAAACAGGGCCCTATATGCACAACGGTATGTTTACAAGTTTAACAGATGCTGTTAATTTTTATGACAAAATTGAAAAGAATGATGCTGATGCACAACAATTAAGTTTTGATAATAATGCTGATACCGTAGCTGCAATAGTCGCGTTTTTAAAAACTCTAAATGATGAAGGCTTTGATAAAACAATCCCTACTCAAGTTCCTAGTGGTCTCCCTGTTGGAGGACTTATTCAATAAACAGTATAAACAAAATTAAAATTATGGCTTTACAAGAAGAATTTAAAGGACAAGGTGATTTCTTGTTTCGAAATAGAAGTTTTTTACCACTAATTATTTTAGGGGTTGGCGTATTCGTTTTTATGACCACTTTATATGGTTTAAAAAACAACATTAACACCCCAAATAACACTATAAACCCCTATAGTTTATTATGTTTAAGCGTTGGGTTGCTAGGTTTAATCATACGAATCTTAACTGTAGGATTTACTCCTAAAAACACTTCTGGCAGAAATACAAAAGAAGGACAAATAGCTAACGAATTAAATACTACAGGAATATACTCATTGGTTAGACACCCGCTTTATGTTGGTAATTTCTTTATGTGGCTTGGAGTATCTATGCTTACTCAAAACACATGGTTTATTATCGCTTTCATCTTATTTTATATGCTTTATTATGAGCGAATAATGTACGCAGAAGAGGCTTTTTTAAGACAAAAATTTGGAGATGATTATTTGAATTGGTCTAAAGTTACTCCTGCTTTTATTCCTTCGTTTAAAAACTTTAAAAAGGCAAAATACCCTTTTAATATGATAAAAATTTTAAAGAAGGAAAAAAATGGCATGGCAGCTCTTTTTATACTTTTTTGGTTATTTAATGTGATTGAGATGTCATTTATTGAAGAAAAAATAAGTATTCATTTTAATTTTTGGTTGTATGCTGCCTTAATAACAAATGCTATTTATTTTTTATTAAAAATACTAAAAAAGAAAAAACTCTTAAATGAATAAAGCAGTTACAAACTGCTTAAATATCCCTACAACAATGTCTTCCCCAAAAAACATATAGAAATCGAAGTTGAATGGATTAAAAATTAAATAAATTATGAGAATGCTAAGCCTGTTTTTTGTACTCGTATTATGTATTGGATGTAATACTAAAACTGAATATATCCCTGCTCAAGGAAAATGGATAAAAGGTACAGAAAAAGAACAATTAAACACAATTGAAACCCAATTTAGAGGTTTTGATAAAACAATGGTAGAGGTTGGATACCGCTACCAAGAATTATACTGGGGAGGACAAGATGAAAATTGGGAATATGCAAAATACCAATTACAAAAAATAGATAAAGCAATAAGACTAGGACTAGAACGTAGGCCTAAACGCACGCAGTCTGCAGAACATTTTCTTTCTTTTGTAATACCAGAAGTAAACAAATCTATAAAAGCAAAAGATAAAGCCGTTTTTAATAGAAACTTTAACATGCTGCGGACTAATTGTATTAATTGTCATGCTGCAGAACGATTACCCTCGTTTACTGTTCGCATACCAACAGACAGACAATCCCCAATCGGAAATTGATTTTGTTCCCAAGTAGTTAATTTCCAAACCCCTCAAAAGTTTATCTTAAGAGGGGTTTGTTGTTTGTTTTCTCATTTCAATATGTTAGCAATATCCAAACGAAAGGCTTTTGAACATACTTCAAATACAGAAATAACACCTTTTTTAGTACTCCATACCTTCTTATAACTATTTTCAAGACTAGCTAGCTTAATGCGAATGTTCTGCTTCCCCTTTCTTTAATTCTGCCATTAAATAATAAGCCCCACTTTGTGCTATTAAAGTATTCTTATTCCTTTTGTTAAAAAAACTAAACGCTACGAATCCCTCATTTACAGATTTAATAATAATTTCTTGAGGCCTAAAGCCCCATATTCCATTCGCCTCTTTTTCTACACTAAAGGCATAAAACCGCTCACCATCTTGAAATATAGCATCTTCTGGCAATGCTTGTTCTAAATGATCTTCAGTAAGAATACGGGCATTGACATACATTCCCGGTATTAAATTTTTATCTTTATTCTCTATTTCAGCATGAATATGTAAGGCTTTTGGTCCTTCTTCAAAAGATTTACCTATCGCATAAATTTTTGCAGTCATTTCCTTTTTTCCTAATGCTTCTACATTAAATTTTACTAATTGACCATTTTTAACTTTATTAATGTCTTTTTCAAAAACCATTAAATCGGCATGAATATGTTCTATATTTACAACTTCGAATAAAGCCGTTTCTGGTTGTACATATTGCCCCGATTTAATAAGTACCTTTTCAATAAACCCTTCAATAGGACTACGTACTGGTGCTACTTGTGCTATTTTTCCTGCTTTTATTTCTTGGGGAGACAGGCCTAACAGTACTAATTGACTTTCATAACCTAAGGTTAGCCCTTTAGCACTTGAAAAGGCCGATTTAGCTTGTTCATAATCGCGCCCTGAACCAACATTAGCATCATATAATTTTTTTTGCCTATTATAATCCTGCTCTAAAAAAGTAAGTTTATTATACGATTGTAAATAGTCTGTTTGCAATTCAATAATTCGTGGATGACTAATATATGCTAAGACTTGTCCTTTCTTTACTTTATCGCCTTCTACCACTTTAATGCGCCTTATATTAGCCCCTAAAGTCGTGGTTACTATAGCTTCATTTTGAGGAGGGACTCCTAATATTCCATTAACTTGAATAGCCCCACTCATAGCTCGCTTTGGAATAGTATCTATCTTAATATTTAGCATACTCACTTGATCTTGCGTTAATCGCAATGCTTCACTATGAGTGTTTTCTTCTTCATGATGCGATTCATCATTATTAGAGGTTTTATTTTCTATGAGTTTTCTTTTTTCATTATGATTATGAGAATCTGCATCATTATGGGGTTTACAACTTGTTAAGTTAATAACAATTATTAGTATTATAATACTGTATCTATTCAATTTATTATTCATTATTATTATGTTTTTTAGTATTGAATTTAGATTCAACACATTCTTTACTATGGTTTTGTAATTAAAAAATAAGAAAGTTGTATTTTATTTTTTAAGTAAGCTTGAAGCGCTTTCCAGGTATCTATTTCTAACTCTATAGCATGCCTCATATTTTGTAGGAACTCTAGATAATCCATTGCGCCTTCCTTATACGATAAAATAGTCCCATTGCGAAGTTCCACTGCTAGAGGTAGCGCTTCTTCTTTATAATATATCCAATTACTTTGTGCTTGCTCAAATTGTGCTAGTTTTGAATTGAACATGCGCTGCAATTGCATCTCTTTTATTTTGTTATTTTGACTAATAATTTCTGTCTCTATTTTAGAAGCTTTACTATTCCCTTTCGTTTTATTAAATATAAGTGGGATTTTAAAACCTATTTGATAACTATTAAACCCTGATTGACTTCCTATTTTCTGAAACCCATATTGTGCTGACAATTTGGGCAAAAACTGAGAATTTACAACTTTAGTCTTTGCTTTTGCTACATTTAACTCCCCTTCCCAATACTTAGCTAACGGATGATCTTCTATAAACTCTTGTGTTGTTAATAATTCTTCTTCAAAAGCATTAACAGGAGTTAAAACCACATCATAAACCGTTTTATCTTGAAAAAACCATTGATTGAATTCTTGTATTGCAATTTGATATGCCGTATAAGCTGTTGTTTTTTGAATTTGAATTTGCTTTCCTTGATTACGTGTAGTGCTATACTCTAGTTTAGAAATGGCTTCTGTCTCATATCGTAAATCTACAGCCCTATTTAAACCTAAAAAAACGGAGTCTATTTCAACATACGAGTTATATATTTTACGAGCAACATAAACTTTAACCCAAGCCATTTGTACTTTCTGTTTTAACTCTAATGCACTTAATTCTAAATTAACTTCTGCTAACTTAATATTTTCATTAGCTAATTTAGTCTTAGAGGAAATTCCAAAAACAGCGATATTACTTTGCCCTATTCCTATAGTAGTGTAAGTTGGGTCATTTCCATTTCCAATCTCCTCGCCTGAACTAAAAAATGCAGTATCACCAAAATCCCAAGCTAAGGTTTTTAAGGCCATTTCTTTTTCTATTGAAAGCTTTGCCGATTTTAATGAAGGATAATTATTTTCAGCTAATACTACAGCCTCTTCTATTGAAATGTTTTGTTGTTGTGCTTGAGATACAGATAAAAAACAGAACACTATTAGTGTCGCTACTACAGTATCTGGTTTCTTTAATTTCATTTTATTTTTTTCTTGATTTTCAATCCATTTATATAAAATAGGAATTACGAATAACGTTAATAATGTCGATGTTAGTAACCCTCCTATTACTACGGTTGCTAAAGGGCGTTGTACTTCTGCTCCCGATGTTACAGATAATGCCATGGGTAAAAAGCCTAACATATCTGTTAAAGCGGTTAAAAGTATGGGGCGAATACGCCTACGTGTCCCTTTTCTAATACGTTCATTTACATCTAAAACCCCTTCCCTTTTAAGTTCGTTAAATCCATCTATAAGCACTAATCCATTAAGAACGGCCACACCGAAAAGCACAATAAATCCCACGCCAGCAGAAATACTAAATGGCATATCACGAACCATTAAGGAAAAAATTCCGCCAATTGTTGCTAAGGGAATAGCGATGTAAATCATAAGGGTTTGCTTAAGCGATTTCAATGCAAAGTAGATCAGAATAAAAATAAGTCCTAACGCTATAGGAACGACAGTTTTTAACTTGCTTGTTGCCCGTTCTAAGTTCTCAAAAGCCCCACCATATCTTACATAATAACCCGATGGCAAGACTACATTCGCTTCTATTTTTTGTTTAATTTCTTCTACCAACGATTTAATATCACGTCCTCTAACATTAATCCCAACATAAGTTCTACGATTCGTGTTATCTCTACTAATTTGCATTGGTCCAGCCTTATAACTTATTGTTGCAACTTCTTTTAATGGAATCTGAGAGCCATTAGGTAAGGTTACAAACAAATGTTTTACGCTATTTAAGTCTTGACGTAATTCTTCTTTTAATCGCACCACTAAATCAAAACGCTTTTCACCTTCAAAAATGGTTCCTGCAACACCACCAGCAAAAGCGGTTTGAATTAAATTATTAAGTTCATTTATTTGCAAACCATATTGCGCAATTTTATTTCGATTATACTCAATAGTAATTTGTGGCTGTCCTGAAGTTGCTTCTATTTTCATATCTGCAACCCCTTTTACCGTAGCTATAATTTTACCCATTTCTGCTGCTTTTTTAGCAAGAACATTCAAATCCTCTCCATACAATTTCACTGCTATATCTTCTCGAACTCCTGTTATTAGCTCATTGAAACGCATCTCTATAGGCTGCGTAAATTCATAATTAACACCAGGGATTTCCTCAACCTTTTCTTTTATTTTATCTATAAGTTCTTCCTTGGTTGAAGCATTTGTCCATTCTGAAATAGGTTTTAAAATAACAAACACATCGGCAATATCCATTGGCATAGGATCGGTAGGAACATCGGCCACTCCAATACGGCTAATTATATCTTTAACTTCCGGAAAATTAGCTTTTACAATGTTTTCTATTTTAGTTGTAGTTGCTATTGTTTCAGATAAAGAGCTCCCTGGTTTTAAAATAGCGTGAAATGCCATATCGCCTTCATCTAACTGCGGAATAAATTCACCTCCCATTCTTGTAAACGAGAAAACAGCTATTGCCAATAGTATTACAGAAGAAACAACTACTATTCTCCCCCTTTTTAAAACCTTTAATAATCCTTTTTCATAAATATTTTCTAATCTATATACTATTTTATCTCCCCAATATTTTTTTTCGGTTTTAGGCACTCTTAAAAACACTGCCGTAATCATTGGAACATAAGTTAAACATAACACCATAGCTCCAATCATAGCGAAGCTAAAGGTTAATGCCATAGGGATAAACATCTTTCCTTCAACACCTTCTAATGCTAAGATTGGCAAGAAAACGATAAGGATTATAAATTGTCCAAAAAAGGCGGTATTCATCATTTTTGAGGACGATTTATAGGTTACTTCATCTCTTATTTTTGAAGAAATTTCAGCTCCTTTTTTCATACGTTGATACAGAAAAAAGACCGTACTTTCAACAATAATAACTGCGCCATCTACAATAATACCAAAATCTATAGCACCCAAACTCATTAAATTTGCCCAAACATCAAAAACATGCATTAAAATAAAAGCAAAGAGTAAGGATAACGGAATTGTAGAAGCTACAATTAGCCCGCCTCTCCAATTCCCTAAGAAAAAAACAAGGATAAAAACAACGATTAAAGCGCCTTCAATCAAATTATTTCTTACTGTAGAAGTCGTATTAGCAATAAGTTTACTTCTATCTAAAAAGGGTTTTATAGTCACCCCTTCTGGCAGTGATTTTTGTATCTGCTCCATTCGTTTTGCTACTGCCTTTACAACAGCATCTGTACTCGCCCCTTTTAGCATTAGAATCATCCCTCCAACAGCTTCTCCTTCTCCATTTTTAGTTAAGGCTCCATAACGTGTTGCTTTTCCATATTGAACAGTCCCTATCGTTTTTATAGTAATAGGGATTCCGTCTTTATTAGTAACCACTATATTTTTAATATCATCTAATGTTCGCGCCAGCCCTTCGCCTCTAATAAAATTGGCTTGATGATTTTTTTCTATATAGGCACCTCCCGTATTTTGATTATTGTTTTCTAAGGCTTTATAAACATCGTTTATGGTTATACCTATAGCTTTTAACGTATTGGGGTCTATAGAAACTTCGTATTGTTTCGCATGACCGCCAAAGGCATTAACTTCTACAACTCCTGGAACCATAGCCATTTGCCTCCGAATAATCCAATCTTGAATGGTTCTTAATTTTGTAGCATCATATTCTTTTTTAAATTCGGGTGCAACGTCTAATGTATATTGGTAGATCTCTCCCAAACCAGTAGAAATAGGCCCCATAAATGGGACTCCAAAACCCTCTGGGATATTCGCTTGAATCTCACTTAATTTTTCGGACACTAACTGTCGGGGCAAATACGTATCTAACGCATCACTAAAGACAATAGTTACCACAGACAAACCAAATCTAGAAATAGAACGGATCTCTGTTACTTCTGGTAAATTAGCTACAGCGATTTCTACAGGATACGTAATAAATTGCTCTATATCTTCGGTCCCTAGATTTGGTGCTTGCGTAATAATTTGAACCTGGTTATTTGTAATATCTGGAACAGCATCTACAGGAACATGTTTAACGCTATAGATTCCTCCAGCAATTAATGCTAAAGTAAACAATGCAATAACAAATTTGTTATTGATTGAAAACGCAATAAGTTTATTAATCATTTAATTTTAATTTTAATTTATAGACAGATAATAACTCTTATTATTTTAAAAGTTATTAATGATAAGAGTCTTGTAAAAACAAGTGTTTAAATTAAAATTGCGGCGGTTGGAATATGTAATCTAAATAACGATTAGAATACAAGGAAATATAATTGACATCTATTTTAGAATTTACAGCTTCTAAATTAAAATGAGTCATTTTATAAACAGAAGGCACTATATTGTGAGCGGTACAAGTACAAATACAAAAGTGACATTCATCGCCACAATTTGAATTCTCAGAATGCCCTTCACCTGTTTCATTATGGTGTTGTTTGTGTTCTGTAGTATCAATATGGTGATTTTCATGAATCGCAGTCCCATCGATTAGATGAGACTCGGGAATCCTTTTATCAGTATCTAAAATAAATGTATCGCCATATGAAAATGTAGATGACATTAAGGTTAACATAGATAGTATGACTGCGATAATTTTCACAATACAAAAGTAGAAATAAAATTAACGTGATGGCATTGTAAAACGTTTTATTAATAATAAGCACTTTAAAAACGCGTAACATACTTATAAATCGAATTCGTATTATATTATTTTAAGTAATATTTAGTCTAAAATTGATATTGTTAATTAAAACCTAAAAGGCAATTATGGGGTTTTTATGCCGTTAATCTCTTTATGAAATTAATTACCATACTCATTTGCTCTATGTTTTTTTATTCTAAAGGATATAGTCAGAACAAAAACATCTATATCTCAAAAAACAATAGTGTTTCTATTCTAAAACTCTATGAGTTCATAAAAAATGGAGATTCAACAGCTATAAAACATAGTAATTATGGTAAAAAGGAAAAGTTAGCACACTGGGATACAATTAATTTTAATCCTTACGAGAATCACATAAAAACGTACCCTTTTCATATTTCGTTTTTAGATACCTTATTTGCATCTCCTATAGAACGCAACAAGATCATAACGTCTCATTATGGATGGCGAAACAAAAAGGCACATAAAGGACTAGATATTGATTTAATTACAGGAGATAATGTTATAGCGATGCTAGACGGTAAAGTGCGTTATGTAAAAACGCGTGCTGGTCATGGTAAAACCATTGTGATTCGCCATTTTAATGGCTTAGAAACAACCTATGCGCACTTATCTAAACAGCTAGTAAAAGTAAATGATTTTGTTAAAAAAGGACAAATTATTGGTAAAGGTGGTACAACAGGGAATGCAAGAGGAAGTCATTTACATCTTGAAATAAGTTATAAAGGCATTCGAATAAACCCAGAATACTTATTCGACTTTGGAAAGCAAAATAAAATAAGAGCAAAAAACATCTGGGTCTCTAAAAAATGGGCTACACCTTTTATTCATAATTCTAAACGGCAAAGTAAGATTACGCTTTGTACAACTTATGATGAAGCACTCTCTAGCGATCAAAATCAAAAAAAAATATACACCGTAAGACGTGGTGATACACTCTCTAAAATATCAAATAAGTATCAAGTTCCTATGGTTAGCTTATGTAAAAATAATGCTATAAGAAAAACCAGTATTCTTAAAGTAGGCCAAAAACTAATTTTAACTCCCTAAGCGTTAATAATAAGTGGTAAAGCCTTATAAAAATAGTATGCTTTTATATTTTATTACTAAGTTTTAAGATTAATAAATATAACTTTTAGAGAATAGCGCTTAATTACGCTCATTTAATATATATTATGCTTATGAAAAAAAAAGAAAAAAAACCTTGGCCAACTAAAGCGGCGATGCAGCAAGTTTATGAAATGAATCTTTGGGGTGCTAACGAATCCGATTTTTATTCAGGAGAAGGCTCACACCACCCAGACATTATAAATCCATATATAGCGGCCATAACATCCTTTTTAACATCGTTTAAGCCTCCTCTTGTTGTCTGTGATCTGGGTTGTGGCGATTTTAATATTGGAAAAGAACTTGTAAAATACACTAGTCGGTATATCGCCATAGATATAGTACCAACACTTATAGCACACAATAAGAAAACATTTAATGCTGAAAACTTAGAGTTCCATTGTTTAGACATTTCAACAGACGATTTACCTACTGGTGATTGTATCATTTTAAGACAAGTATTACAACATTTATCGAATGCTGAAATACAGCGTATAATTAGTAAATTAGATGACTTTAAATATATCATTTTAACAGAACACCTCCCTAAAGAGTCTTTCTTACCGAATAAAGATATTCTTTCAGGACAAGGCACTAGATTAAAAAAACAGAGTGGTTTAAATTTATTAAAGCCTCCTTTTAACTATAACCCAAAAGAAGAAATTCAATTATCATCTGTTATTTTAAAAAATAACAAGGGCATTATAGTAACTACTCTCTATAAAAATTTTTAGTAATAACTAAAAGCACTTAATGATCTTCTGTCATTAGTTTTGTCTTTTTTTGCTTAAAAACATAGGTGTACAACCACATCATTGAAAATGTAGGAATAACATCTAACATTGGTAATGCTTCTTCAATAAAAGAAAAAACAGCTGCTATTCTCCCAGGCTTCCCTTTATATAACTTAGTCATTAAATAAGCTGAAAGCGGCGCCCAAAGAATATCAAATGGAGGGAATATAAAAGACACATACCCCATGGCGTCAAAACACAGACTCATTAACAATTTAACGTACTTATTTGTTGCCTCTAAATTCATTTTAATTTCATTTCACATAGTAAATAACATTAAAAAAAATGAATTAAGATAAATTAGACGTTATTAATTTTAGAAATTCCGTACGCGTTTCAATGTTTTTAAATGCACCTCTAAATCCAGATGTTGTGGTGGTAGAATTTTGTTTTTGCACGCCACGCATCATCATACACATATGTGATGCTTCTATTACAACCGCAACACCTTCTGGTTTTAGTGTATCGTTAATACAATCTAAAATTTGCTCTGTTAAACGCTCTTGTACTTGTAATCGCCTAGAAAAAACATCTACAATTCGTGGTAATTTACTTAATCCTACAATATGTCCATTAGGAATATACGCAATATGTGCTTTTCCAAAAAAAGGTAAAATATGATGTTCGCAAAGCGAGTACAATTCAATATCCTTAACAATTACCATTTCATTATATGACTCTTTAAACATTGCGCTTCTTAAAATTTCGGCAGCATCCTGTTCATATCCCTGTGTTAAGAATTGCATTGCTTTCGCTGCACGTTCTGGTGTTTTTATTAAACCATCACGTTTAGTATCTTCCCCTAAATCTTCAATAATGTTTTTATAACGTTCTCTAACATCATCTGTTACTTTCATACTATATTCTTCAAACTTCTTGTAAGGCATATTTATAGTGTTTTTTCTTTTAGCTTATCGCTATAATATGTTTTTAATTTATTAATTTTTGGATCTATTACAAATTGACAATACCGTTGCGTTTTATTTCTTTCATAAAACGATTGGTGGTCTTCTTCAGCATTATAAAATATATCAAAAGGCGTTATTTCTGTTACAATCTTAGAGTCAAATACGTTCTCCGATTCTAATAGATTTATAAACTGAATTGCTTCTTGTTTTTGTGTTTCTGAATGATAAAAAATAGCAGATCTGTATTGCGTGCCAACATCTGCACCTTGTCTATTTAAAGTAGTCGGATCATGCGTAGCAAAAAAAATCTCCAATAAGGTTCTAAATGAAGTTAACAGAGGGTTAAAATAGATTTGTATCCCTTCTGCATGACCTGTTCTACCTGAACATACCTCTCGATAAGGTGGCTGCTTTATAAAACCTCCTGTATAACCTGAAATAACTTTTTCTACGCCTTCTACTCTGTTAAAAACAGCTTCTGTACACCAAAAGCATCCATTTGCAAATGTAGCAATCTCACTTTCCCCAATTTTCATACTGTAAATTTTGTTAAAAATAAGTCTCTTTTTATGGATTCTCCTTACTTTAAAGCCTTTTTTTAACTTTAATTTATGAAAAAAATTTAACAACAAAAGTAGTTTTGCAACTTAGACTTGCAACAATTAAAAAAAAAAGCAGTCTATACACTATCAATCATTAATCAACCATAACCTAATGAAGCACTTATCCCTACTCATTACTGCTCTATTATTCTCAGTTATTATAAACGCGCAAAATAAAAAAGTGTACCATATTACACGCACACAAACAGCTCCTATTATAGATGGTGTTTTAGACGATCCCATATGGGGAACTGCTCAAATAGCTACAGATTTCATTCAATTTCGACCAGATATAGGTGAATTACTTCCAGAAAGCAAAAAAACAATAGTAAAAATGACATATAATGATAATGCTATTTTTGTTTCTGCATATTTAAAAGATAATCCAGATGAGATTATGCGCCAGTTCACACAAAGAGATAATTTTGGACAATCTGATTTTTTTAGTATTATTTTAAACCCAAACAATGATGCTCAAAATGACACTGAGTTTTTTATCTTTAGTTCTGGTACACAAGCCGATGCTGTTGCGTCCCCTAGTAATGGTGAAGATTTTGGTTGGAATGCCGTTTGGGAAAGCGCCGTAAAACTTGTAGACGATGGTTGGGTTCTAGAAGTTAAAATACCTTACAGTGCATTACGTTTTACTAAACAAGAAAACCCAACTTGGGGGATTCAGTTTCATCGTCATTTTAGAAATAATCGGTCACAATATACTTGGAGTCCTATAGATCCTACAAAAGGCAATATTGGATTATATAATGCCGAATTGATAGGTCTTAAAAATTTACAACCTCCTACGCGTTTAAGCTTTTACCCTTTTGCTTCTGCCGTTGTAGATCGCTTTAATGGAGAGACTAAAGAAGATTATAATCTGGGCTTAGATATTAAATACGGCCTTACAGAGAACTTTACTTTGGATGCAACACTTATTCCCGATTTTAGCCAAGCAGCCTTTGATGATGTAGAATTAAACCTGGGCCCTTTTGAACAGCAATTTTCGGAACAACGTCAATTTTTTAAAGAAGGGGTAGATCTCTTTGGAAAAGGCAATTTATTTTATTCTAGACGTATAGGAGGCAAGCCTAGTGAAGAAGGTGAGTTACTTGATAATGAAGATCTAGAAGGTGATTTGCCTAAAAAAGTGAATACCTTAAATGCTATTAAAGTTTCTGGACGTACAAAAGATGGATTAGGAATAGGTTTTTTTAATGCTATAACAGAAAACACAGAAATAACAATTATAGATACGATTACTAAAAAAACTCGAACGGCAGTAGTAGAACCATTGGCCAATTATAATATTCTAGTGGTAGATCAGCAATTTAACAAAAACTCCTCTGTAAGTCTAATCAATACAAACGTAACAAGAGAAGGTCCTTTTAGAGATGCAAATGTAACCGGACTACTTTTCGATTTAATAAACCAAAAAAACACTTATGGCTTAATTGCAGAAGCAAAAATGAGTGCTTTAAATTTAACCGATGGGAATCAAAATGGCTTTAGTAGTCGTTTGGGTTTCGGAAAAAACAGTGGTAAATACCGCTTTTCGGTAGAACATGAACTCGCTGATAAAAAGTATGATATCAATGATATGGGGCTTCAATTTAGAAATAATTTTAGCGCCTTTAGAGCTAATGCTAACTATCGTATTTTTGAACCTACTAAAACACTAAATGAGTTTAGATTTAATGTAAATGCAAATGTTAATTACCTACACAAACCTAATACATACACGGGTAAAAACTTTAATGTTAATTTTTTTGCCAATCATAAAAGAACTTTGATGGCCTTTGGTGGTTTTTTAGGAACTAATCCTGGGAAGCAATATGATTACTTTGGGCCTAGAGAAGATGGTCGTTATTTTATTTCTGAAAATTGGTTAAATACAGATGTTTGGATCTCCTCTAACTATAATAAAACGTTTGCTTTAGACGCCCGTTTAGGATATGAAACCCTGTTTGAAAAAGACAGAAACTACAATAGTTATTTCTTTGATATAGAGCCTAGATTAAAGCTTAGAGATAAGTTTGTTATGACTTATTCGTTTAAATACGATACAGAATTAAAAGAACGAGGTTATATAGATACCGATGACACTAATATAACCGATATTATTTATGGCCAACGTGATCAAATCACTATTGAGAATAGTATTTCTGCTAATTATAATTTCAATTCTTTTCATGGTATCATACTTAGTTTTAGAAATTATTGGGCATCCGTTCAATACGAAGAGGACTTATTTGCTTTAAAAGAAAACGGGCGTTTAACTAAGGAAAATAATTATATTAAAAGTGATGTTTCAGACCCAGATGTTAATTTTAGTACATGGAATCTAAACCTAACATATTCCTGTCAATTTGCACCCGGAAGTTTGCTTACGGCTCAATATAGAAATCGTATTTTTAACTCTAATGAAAACGGTACACAAAGTTACAATGAGAGCTTAGATGAATTATTAGATCAATCCATTGGTCATACTTTTTCCTTGAAAGTAGTCTATTTCATTGATTATAACAATCTTAAAAACATATTTTCAAAAAAATCTAATACCATTTAATAGTTGTACATCTAATGTTAAAGTAGTATTTTGAAACATTAAATTTTTAAAATGATTAAAGCTAATAATATTCACAAATACTATGACGATCTACATGTTCTTAAAGGAATAGATCTTCATATAAAAAGCGGGGAAGTTGTTTCTATAGTTGGCGCTTCTGGTACCGGAAAAACGACTCTTTTACAAATTTTAGGCACCCTAGATAAAATTTCACAAACAGATAATGGTTCTTTGGTTATTAATAAAAAAGAGATCAATACTTTAACAGAAAAAGGTCTAGCACAATTTAGAAACGAACATATTGGTTTTATTTTTCAATTCCACCAATTATTGCCAGAATTTACAGCTTTAGAAAATGTTTGTATTCCTGCTTTCATAAAAAAAACATCTAAAACTGAAGCCCAAAAACGTGCTAAAGAACTTTTAGATTTCTTAGGATTATCGCATCGTTATCACCATAAACCCAATGAATTGTCTGGTGGCGAACAACAACGGGTCGCTGTAGCTCGTGCATTAATAAACAATCCAGAACTCATATTTGCAGATGAACCTTCTGGAAATTTAGATAGCGAAAGTGCCGAAAACCTTCATAATTTATTTTTTAAATTAAGAGATCAATTTGGTCAAACTTTTGTAATTGTTACTCATAATGAAGATTTAGCTAATTTGGCAGACCGAAAACTCACAATGGTAGATGGACAAATTGTAGACCATTAATTTATGATCTCAACCTTTAACACTATTATACATTATTTAAGAGCTCCAGATGCCATTCCTATTAAAACACTTTCGATAAAGAATAAAGTTATAATTGTATCTCATACCCTTATTATATCC
Source organism: Lacinutrix sp. YIN62 (assembly GCF_057219185.1). Lineage (NCBI taxonomy): Bacteria > Pseudomonadati > Bacteroidota > Flavobacteriia > Flavobacteriales > Flavobacteriaceae > Lacinutrix > Lacinutrix sp. YIN62. Next base: position 231,294 of record NZ_JBXVVH010000001.1, on the reverse strand, counting down.
TTAATTATAGGGTTTTTATTAGCCATACTTATTGGTGTTTTATCGCTTAGCACAGGCATAAGTCTTGCGGATCATGCTTCAAACAAACTCTTTGAAAAATACAGTCCATTAATGGTTATATTTATAGCAGCTATAGCAGCGCCTATTATTGAAGAATGTGTTTTTAGAGCCCCTTTAATCCTATTTTCTAAATCAAAAAAAAAGTTTAAATATATTTTTTACACCTTTGCGTTAATATTTGGTTATATACACATTTCTAATTACGAATTAACGTTTAATATTATACTCTTGTCTCCAGTTTTGGTGGCGCCACAAATTTGTTTAGGTCTAATTTTAGGTTATTTAAGAGTAAAATTAGGAATAGCCTATGCTATCTTACTCCATATGACTTATAATGCAATGTTAATTATCCCTGGTGTTCTATTTATGACTATTTAAAATTAGTTCGTATTAATGAATTAATAAACTATTTGTAAATTGCCTTTAGCAAACCAATACACCCCATAATGCTTTTAATACTATTTTCTTGGTGTTATGTTTTTATAACAAGTTTAATTATTGGTGTTTCTATAAAACACCTCCTAAAACTAAATGACTTAGATAGTATAATTATATTACTTTTTGGGCTTTTTGGTGTTACTCTTTTTACAGGTTTTTGGGCTATCTTTTTTCCTGTTAATGGCACTTATCAAGTCATACAAATACTCCTCATTTCTCTTTTATTATTCGCTTTTAAAACTCCCATAAAAAAAGAATTATTAAACATAAAGCAATCCTTTAATCAGTTTTCTTCTTTTTTTAAAGCTATTTTTTTTGTATTAATACTATTAGCCTTAGCGCAATGCGCATCACCTCCTTTTATTATTGATAACGAATCATACTACATCCAAACTATTAAATGGCTTAATAATTATGGTTTTGTAAAAGGTTTAGTTAATCTGCATTTGTTTTTAGGCCAAACCTCTGGTTGGCATATTTTACAGAGTGCTTTTAATTTTTATTATGCCTACCACGCTTTAAATGATATTAGTGGCTTTTGTTTATTACTTGCTAACTTTTATGCCTTTACTAGATTAAACATATATAAGCAAAGCAAAACAAAGGATCCTCTAGATCTCATTATAGGATTATTCCCTTTATTAAACGTATTCTTCTTTCAATTTATTGGGGCGCCTTCTGCCGATATCGCCATTTATACTATAGCCTTAATTGTTTTTCATCAATTCATTATTTGTTTTTCTAGCTATAATAAGGAAGCCTTTTTAACCATAGTAATACTATCCATTTTTTCTTCTTTGGTAAAGCTTTCTGGAGTTTTTATCATGCTTCTTGGACTTATTATTTATTGTAAATATTATAAAATAACCAAAAAATCAAGCCCTTTAATACTTAGTATAGGCTGTATTGCATTGGTTTTATTGGTTGTTAAAAACAGTATCCTTACAGGGAATATTATTTACCCCTTACCTAACTTTAAAGCCTTGAACACGAGTTGGAGTCTCCCTAAAAGCATCGTAACGTATATTACAAATTATTCAAAAGCAAGTGGTTTTGGCCTAACGATTGAAGCTTATGAAAATGCAACAACAATAACGCTTTTAAAAAAATGGCTTACTTTACCCAAACTCCATGGTTTCTTCAATAAATTAATGCTATTATTTATAAGCGTTTTCCCTTTTATTATTTGGAAATATAAGTATAAAAGTGCGATGCTTTATATTTATGGTTTAGCGCTATTGAATCTTTTTATCTTATTTACATTAGCACCGCAATACCGGTTTTATTTTTCGTTCTTAATGTTATTTATATTAATTAGTTTCGCTTTGTTTTTAAAACAAAAAAAGCTTATAAACATGGCTATTATTAGCGCCTTAATACTAACGGCAATCCCTTTATTTTATCCTGTTAATCATTCTAATTTAACAAATACAAAATACCATACAGTCTCAAGTACATTTGCCTTTAGCTACCTTATTACTCCTCATAAAAACACAAGATACAGTACCGATTTTGAAATTCTAACCATAGAAAACCTACAACTAAAAACGCCTACTAAAATTGATTTCTTTTGGGGAACAGGAGACCTTCCTTTACCCGCCCTAAACGAACAACAACTCGATTATTTTAGCACCTATTTTAATAGTATTCCGCAATTACGAGGAGACAATTTAGAAGATGGCTTTTACTCTAAAAACCTTTTAGATGACTAAAGCAGAGCTTAAAGACTTCCTGGACTTAAAAGTCGAACAATATAATACTATAAATTTTATTGAGAGCGACCCCATATTAATCCCACATCAGTTTAGTAAAACAGAAGATATTGAAATTTCTGGATTTTTAAGTGCAACAATTGCTTGGGGCAACCGTAAGAGTATTATTAACAATGCGAATAAAATGATGGTACTGTTGGATCACTCCCCTTATGATTTTGTAATAAATCACAAAAAAACAGATCTAGAACAACTAAAACCATTTGTTCACCGTACTTTTAACGGTTTAGATTTTATCACTTTTATACAAGGCTTACAACATATTTATAACGCCCATAACGGTCTAGAAGCCGTATTCGCTAAATATACCAATAAGTACTCTTTACAAACAGCTATTCATTATTTTAAACAACATTTTTTTGAAATCGAACATTTACAACGTACACAAAAACATATCAGTGATCCTTTTAAAAACTCGGCAGCAAAAAGAATCAATATGTTTTTACGCTGGATGGTACGCAAGGATAATTCTGGAGTAGATTTTGGTCTTTGGGAAAGTATTTCTCCTACCCTTTTATCTTGCCCTTTAGATGTCCATTCTGGTAATGTAGCTAGAAAATTAGGATTACTTAAGCGTAAACAAAATGATGGAAAATCAGTATTAGAATTAGATATGGCACTTAAAACACTAGATCCTGATGACCCTTCAAAATATGACTTTGCGCTTTTTGGCTTAGGTATTTTTGAAGATTTTTGATTTTTAATCAGTTATTTCACCTATAAACAATCAAAATATAACCTATTAACTAAATATTAAGCCGTTCCTCTATTTCTTTAACTTGCGTATGGTTGTCTAATGTTTGTTTTTATATATTTGTTTATATCCTAACAAAACCAAACCAACTAATATTAAATGAAGCACTCTTTTCAATTCAATAAATCACACATTAAAACTGTTTTTCATGATAAATTAGATATTAAAAATATTTCTATTAAAAATAAAAATGATGTTTATAATGCTGTTAGTATTTTATTAAGCTATATCGAATTAGAAGACTTTTTCACACCTTTAGAATGCTCTTACAATTTTTTTAATAGTCAGGTCCTTTTCCAATTAAAATTGCAAGACATAAAAGAAAAGAAAGATTTTTTTGTAGCTATAAAAAAGTTTGAAACTTTTATGGGCGATAAATAGCTTAAATACAATATATATATTTACAAATACAAACGTATAAATATTAATTAACTTACCTCATATAGTCTAGTATTACAGAAATAGATGTATACTCTTAATAAGCGTTCACACAGAAATTATTGTTTTTTGTGTGAACTTAAAACAATTAAGTAAAATAAACCTACGCCTCCTTAAAGTATATAAATTCCGTTTCTAATCCGTAACTTTGTTGTATAGAAAAAAGTCACGATAATAAAGAAAAATTCCTTGAATGAAATTAAGGAAAGGGAAAATGATAAACATTCACAATAAAATATTGCAAGATTTAGAATTCTCTACTGTTTTGCAACAAGTAAGTGAGTATTGCATCACAAATTTAGGACATGCAAAAGCTCTAGACATATCGCCATATAAAGATAAAAACACTCTCATTAAAGCCTTACAGCTTACTAATGAATATGTATCCTCTTATTATAACGATAATCGAATCCCTAATCACGGTTTCGATATTATTGCTAAAGAATTGCAATTATTACGTATTGAAAATACCTATTTAGAAACCCATAGTTTAAAAAAATTAGTTTCTATTTCAATTACCAGTAATGAAATTATTACTTTTTTTAAAAAATTTGAAGAGTATTATCCAGGGTTAAATGCGTATGCATCAACTCTTGAGGTCACTAAAGCTATTATTGAAAAAGTAGACAGTATTGTTGATAGATTTGGAGATGTAAAAAATAATGCCTCTGTTTTATTATATGAAATTAGACAAAGCTTAGGATTGTTAAAAGGCAAAATAAACTCTAGTTTTACTTCTGCCTTAAACATGTATCATAACCTAGAATATCTAGATGAGATTAGAGAATCTGTTGTAGATAACAAACGTGTTTTAGCAGTAAAAGCAATGTATCGCCGAAAAGTTAAGGGCGCCATAATGGGAGGTAGTAAAACAGGTAGTATTGTTTATATAGAACCCGAAGCAACCTTACAACATACTCGTGAGCTTAATAATTTAGAATATGAAGAGAGTGAAGAAATTGTTAGAATATTAAAAGAAGTTACCAATTATTTACGGAATTTCTCACCGCTTTTAGAACAATACCAAAGCTTTCTTACAGAAATAGACGTTATTTCGGCTAAAGCTAAATATGCAAAATCTATGAATGCCATTCTTCCTGAGATTACAGAAGAAAAGCATTTATATTTAAGAGAAGCTTACCATCCTATACTCTATTTAAACAATCTAAAATTAAAAGAGAAAACATTTCCTCAAACTATAGAACTTAGCAAAGAGAGTCGTATTATAGTAATTTCTGGACCAAATGCTGGAGGAAAAAGTATCACGCTAAAAACGGTAGGCTTATTACAATTAATGCTTCAAAGTGGGATGCTTATACCTGTACATGAACGTAGTAAAATAAGTGTATTCGACAGAATATTAACAGATATCGGTGACAACCAATCAATTGAAAATCACCTAAGTACCTATAGTTACAGACTAAAACAAATGAATTATTTCTTAAAAAAGTGTAATAAAAACACGCTTTTTTTAATTGATGAATTTGGAACAGGGTCCGACCCTGAATTGGGAGGTGCTTTAGCCGAAACCTTTTTAGAAGAATTCTATTCACGAAGCGCCTTTGGCATCATAACAACTCATTATGCTAACCTTAAAGTATTGGCAACCGAAAAAGAAGAGATGATTAATGCCAATATGCTATTCGATGAACGGACATTAGAACCTATGTACAAGCTGGTTATAGGACAAGCAGGGAGCTCTTTTACCTTTGAAGTTGCACAAAAAAACGGAATCCCTTATAGCTTAATAAATCGTGCAAAAAAGAAAATAGAACGCTCCAAAGTACGCTTTGATGCCACCATAGCTAAACTTCAAAAAGAACGTAGCAAACTAGAAAAAACATCCAAGTCACTTAAAGTAAACGAAAAGAAAAAACAAACTGAGGCCGATAAGTTAGAATCTATAAATAACAAAATACAAAAGAAACTAGAAAACTATCAAGAACTATACGATAGTAATCAACGTTTAATCTACCTAGGTCAAAAAGTAAACGATATTAGCGAAAAATACTTTGAGACCAAAAAAAAGAAAGACTTAATGTCTGAATTGTTTAGATTGGTACAAATTGAAAACTCTAAACGTAAAAAGGTATCTACAAAACAAAAGAAAGCCATTAAGGCAAAAGAAATAGAAATAAAAAAAGAAGCAGAAATAACAGTTGAAGTTATCCGTAAAAAAAAGAAAGAAGCCAAAAGAAAAGAAATAAAAATTGAAGCTCCTAAACCCGTATTAAAAATTGGAGATCGTGTAAGAATGCAAGACGGTAGAGCAATAGGCAGTATTGATACCATAGAAAAAGGAAAAGCCATTGTTAATTATGGTATTTTCACAACAAATGTTAATGTGGATTTATTAGAATTAGTCGAAGCACTTAAATAGTTTTATATCTTTGACTTGTTTTTTATACCGCATTCATTTATAATGACAGATACTATTTACTAAATGAACATAAATTTACCACAACATAAAAAATTAATCCTATTCGATGGGGTATGCAACCTATGTAACACAACTGTTCAGTATGTAATAAAACAGGATAAGCATGATGTTTTTCGTTTTGCATCACTCCAAAGTCATGTTGGCCAGCAAATAATAAGCACCTTTAATATAGATCCCTCTAAAACGGATTCTATTCTATTGTATTCTCCAGAAAATGGCTTAAAAACTAAATCTTCAGCAGCATTATATATTGCGAAACATTTAGGGTTTCCCTATAATGCAATGAGCCTTTTTCTTATTATTCCTCCAATTATAAGAAATATGGTTTATGATTATATTGCCAAAAATAGATATAAATGGTATGGAAAAAAAGAGTCCTGTATGTTGCCAACAAAGGCACTTAAGTCTAAGTTTTTAGACTAATTTAAAGTTTACACTGTTGTTAAATATTTAGTTTTTATGGCATGAAAGTCCTATAACTGGCTGATGTTTTAACATATCACTCCAAAAATCAATTCCAAAAGCATCTTTTCCTTCTGGAGATAGTTCTGTATTATGCCATTGAACATTTGATAGTCCTGCCTGTTTTAAAGCTATATTATGTGTGCTTTTTTCAAGATGGTAATTAACAACTTCAATATGACTCCCATCAGATTGGTAAAAACGATAGACCACTTCTCCTCCTTCCAAGTAGTTTTCATTTTCGCGTGTAAAACCATATTTAGATAAAGTACTTACAGGCGCTCTATAATCCGGATTGCTATTAATTGTTATAAAACGTCCTCCGGGATTTAAATGTTTTGAGATAACCGTTCCGAATTGAATGAGTTCTTCAACGTTTTTAGCATAATTAAGCAAATATGAAGCGGTAATAAGGTCGTATTTATTATTTAAATCTAAATTCAAAACATTATGCTCATAATACGTAATTCCAAGAGGGTTGGCTTCCTCTGCCGTACGCGCAAGCTGAATCATTGCTTTTGATATATCTACTCCAGCAACACTATATGCGCCTCTTTGCTTTAACTGTCTACAATAAAACCCTTCTCCACAAGCCAAGTCAAGTACCTTTTTATTGGATAAATCTCCTACCAAATTAAATAAAGAGTAAGCCTCTATATGTTTTCGCCATGGTTCCATTTTAGAGAATTGATATTCCTTTGCTATAGTATTGTAATCTGTTCCCATACTTAAATCATTAACCTGTTTATTATTTTAGTGAAAATGCATCATCCGTTTGTATCGCTAAAATCTATTAATTATTTTGTTTCTTATTTTGACAAGCCTATACTACATTCCTTACACAGAACGCCTCCTTTTCACCTTATTAAACCTCAACTAATTAGTTATGAGTAAAATAAATCTGTGTTTTTATATTGATGAATCTTAAGTTTTTTATTATCGAAGACAACTTAAATACTTTTACCTGTTATAATATATTTTTTTTAAGAAATATATTTGATTCATAATAAAGCAAACAAGAAGTTACACTCTGTATCGGTTTAAGAAAAACTAAGTATAAATATTGAACATAATTATATGCGATTATTCTATAATATAGAGCACTTAAACGGAGTCCCAAGGAATTCTTTAGATTAAGGTTATTTCTTTTCTTATCTTTATAACTTCAGTGTTGAATACTATTTTAAAAATCAAAATAAATACTTAAATTCATTAATAAAACCAACCCATGAAAAAAGCATTTTCACTTATACTTTTAACTTTAATTTTCGCATGTAACTCTGAAAAAAAAGCGGATAATGAGAGTAAAACGATCACGACCTCAAATCCAAAAAACGAGGCAAAAATAAATTCTAATATTGTTTCAGAATTCTTAGCTGATACAAAATCCTTAGAGCAGGTTAAAGGCGAAAACCCTATTTCCTTATTCCAAAAATTTGCCGAAGATAAAGCCAGTAAGATTTTAATGGTTTCTAAAGATAACATTAAAGATATATTATCATTAGCAAAAGAATACAAAACTTGTGTTATTACTACGGGAAACCACACCATTGTTAAAATAACAGACCTAAACAATTGCAAAGAGTCTGGCGCTTGGGGAGCTTGCATGCCTTTTGCTAATGGTTATATAAAAAAAGGAAAGCTCATCGCACAAAAAGATTATATTAACAATATTATAGGTATTCCCGACTCTCAAGGAAGAAAAGCCTATCTATTTAATTAAAAGATTGACTTCCTTTAATTTTACTATATTAATTGGTTAATACCTGCTTTATAATATAAAACCCTAAAGACATATTAAAAACTCAAAGCTCCTTTTAAGGGGCTTTTTTACAACACGTTATTTTAATATACTATAGATATTTACACTTAAATTAAGTAACATACATTAAAAAAACAACAATTATTGGTGTATCTTGTAATATCACTAAAAATCATAAATGCACCAGAAAATATAATCACTTAAAACAAATAAACGAACATCTATTATAGTGTATGAAAAAAATAAAATGGATACTGTTCTTTTTAATAATCAATTTTAGCGGATTAGCATTAGGAAGTTGGCTTATGGATAATGGGCCTCTATCGCATTGGTATCTAAACTTAAATAAAGCCCCATGGACACCTCCTGGCTGGGTTTTTGGTGTAGCCTGGACTGTAATAATGCTTTGTTTTTCCATTTATATAGGGTATTTATTTATAACAGCTAATACCATTAAATCTAAAGTATTATTTGTAATACAAGTTTTTTTAAATGTTATTTGGAACTATGTTTTTTTTAATCAGCATTTAATAAATTTAGGCCTAATCGTAATTGTTATATTAAATGGTCTTATTTTATATTTTTTCTTCACCTACTTTAAGACTTTAAAAAATATCAGCTATTTATTACTCCCTTATATTATATGGCTATTAATCGCAAGCTCTCTAAATGCCTATGTTGTATTGAATAATTAAAAAGAATAAATCATATAAGTTCTATGAAGCTATATCAATTACATAAAAAACAAAACCTTCCTATTACCAAGGAACAGGCTTGGCGTTTTTTATCGAACCCTAACAATTTAAAAACCATAACTCCAGATTATATGGGTTTTAAAATACTCTCTGGGGCAGAAAAACCGATGTTTGCAGGACAGATTATCCAATACCTTGTAACACCTGTATGGGGAATAAAAACCAAATGGGTAACAGAAATTACACATATGGAAAAGGGTAACTATTTTATAGACGAACAGCGATTTGGCCCTTATACATTGTGGCATCATAAGCATTTTTTAAAAACAATTAAAGGAGGTGTTGAAATGGAAGATATTATAGATTATAAACTCCCTCTAGGAATCTTAGGTCAGCTTGCACATCCGTTTATAGTTAAACCAAAATTAAAAGAAATTTTTGATTATCGTTCCAAGAAACTAGAAGCTCTTTTTGGGAAATACAGAGGCTTAATATAGACTGAATGCAACTAATAGGCTAAAAAAAGACAATTCTTACGACAAGATTAAAACTTTAGTTTAGATATGAAACAAAAAGTGAATATTTTCTGGTTTCGTCGCGATTTGCGATTAGAAGACAATAGAGGCTTGTACGAGGCTTTAAAATCTGACAAACCTGTATTACCTATTTTTATTTTTGATAAAAATATTTTAGATAAACTACCTAAAGCTGATCCTCGTGTCATATTTATTTACAATACAATACTAACTTTAAGTAATAAACTAAAACAAACTTATAATTCGGGAATAGCAATGTATTATGGTAATCCCAAAAATATTGTTACAGACCTACTTGTAAAATACAGTATTGCTGCAGTCTATACAAACACAGACTATGAACCCTATGCTACAGCAAGAGATCTGGCTATAGAAACGCTACTAGCCTCTAAAGGCATTGCTTTTAAAAGCTTCAAAGATCAAGTTATTTTTGAAAAAAATGACATTGTAAAAAAAGACAGAAGCCCTTATAAAGTTTATACGCCATATTCAAAAAAATGGATAGATATTTATAGTTTAAAAAAAACACTTTTTTATCCTTCGGAAACATTACTTCATCAAACGTTAAAAAGTAATTATTTACCGCATCTTTCTATAAATGCTATTGGCTTTATAACAAGTCCGCTAAAAATGCCGCCATATACCCTAAGTACAAACTTAATAAACAACTATGAAGCGACTCGCAATTTCCCTGCTCAAGATAGCACTTCTAAATTAAGTGTTTATCTTCGTTTTGGAATTATTAGTATTAGAAAAGTAACAGATAAAGCTGCTAAACAAAATAATACCACCTTTTTAAAAGAGCTAATTTGGCGGGAGTTTTTTATGCAAATTCTTTGGCATTTTCCATATACTACAACAAATAGTTTTAAGCCTAAATACGACCGTATTAAATGGCGTAACAATAAATCTGAATTTAAAAAATGGTGCGCTGGAGAAACAGGCTATCCTCTAGTTGACGCTGGAATGCGCCAGTTAAACCAAACTGGTTTTATGCACAATCGTGTTCGCATGGTGGTTGCTAGTTTTTTGTGTAAACATTTATTAATAGATTGGCGTTGGGGAGAAGCTTATTTCGCATTAAAACTTCACGATTATGACTTATCCAGTAACGTTGGTAACTGGCAATGGGTTGCTGGTTGTGGTGTAGATGCAGCACCATATTTTAGAATTTTTAATCCAACAACTCAAATTAAAAAATTTGACAAAGAATTGATCTACATCAATAAATGGGTACCGAATTTACAGCAATTATCTTACCCTACTCCTATTGTAGATCATAAAATAGCGCGTGAACGCTGTTTAGAAGCGTATAAAAAAGCACTAAGCTAAGCTATAAAAACAAACTTACATAACAGATAATACTAGCGTCTACCCCTTTTATTCTTATTTTAAATTTTTGCCTGGTATGTGTACAGCTCATAATAGCGTCCTTTTGCTGCTATTAAAGCATCATGGTTACCGCGCTCTGCTATTCTACCAGACTCTATAACCAAAATTTGATCTGCTTTTCTAATTGTGCTCAAACGATGCGCTATAACTATGGTCGTTCTATTTTTTGTTAACTCAGACAGACTTTTTTGTATTAAAGCTTCGCTTTCCGTATCCAAATTTGAAGTCGCCTCGTCCAAAATAATAATTTTCGGATTGGCTAAAATGGCTCTAGCAATGGCTATACGTTGCTTTTGCCCACCAGAAAGCTTTACTCCTCTTTCACCTATTAAAGTTTCTAATCCGTCTTCAAAACGATCGGTAAACTCATTAACATATGCTGCTTCTACTGCTTTTTGCAATTGTGATTCGGTAGCATTAGGTCTTGGAAACATAATATTTTCTCGTATACTGCCTTCAAATAGAAACTCATCTTGTAAAACAACCCCCAAATGCTTTCTAAAACTATTCAGTTTTACTTTAGACAAATCATTACCATCTATTAAAACTTGCCCCGATTGTGGGTTTAAGAATGTTGCCGATAAACCCGCTATTGTAGATTTCCCTGACCCCGAACTTCCTACTAATGCTGTTACAGAACCAGAAGGAGCGTTAAAGTTAATATTATGTAATATTTGTTTTCCTTCTTCATAATGAAAGTTAACTGCTTTAAAAGCAATATCACCTTTTACATTTTCCAATGGAATTACTCTATTTAAATCCTCGTCTTCTGCAGCCATATTCATTAATTCTTCGGTACGATCTAACCCTGCTAAAGCCTCGGTAAGTTGACTTCCAATATTACTCATTTGCACTATAGGAGCAATCATAAACCCAAGGATTAAAGTAAATTCTAAAAATTGACCAGAAGTCATACTACCTTCAATCATATAATATCCACTAATGCCCATAATACCTGTTGTGGCAACACCTATTAAAAAGGTAGAAGAACTCATTATTAAAGCATTTGCTGTTAAGCTCTTTTTTACATTTTGAAAAAGCCTTTCAACTCCTTTTTCAAATACTTTATTTTCTTGTGCTTCAGAATTAAATGCTTTAATAACCCTCACGCCTGCTAAGGTTTCTGTCAATCGCCCTTTTACTTCTGCATTTATCTTACCTCTATTTCTAAAGATTGGGCGTATGTATTTAAATGCTTTTAAAGCAATAATAGCAAAAAGAGATAAGGGTACAAATACAAAAAGGGTCATCCAGGCATTAATCCGTATTAAAATAATTAAAGAGACTATTGCAGTGAATGTTCCACCCACTAACTGTACCAAACCTGTTCCTATAAGATTTCGTACGCCCTCAACATCACTCATAATTCGAGAAACTAAAGCGCCAGATTTTGTGTTATCGAAAAAACGAATAGGAAGCGACAATACCTTTTTTTGTACCTGTGCTCTTAGCTCACTAATTAAATATTGTGCTTGCACACTTAGAACCCGTGTTAATAAAAAAGACGTTGTTGCTTGAATTGTTATTGCAGTAATAACAATGGCGATAAGTTTATAAAGCTGCTCATAATCCTTATTAGGCACAACGCTATCTAATAACACTTTACTTTGTATAGGTAAAACCAATCCCGAAAGGCTTCTAATAACGATTAATATTAAACCAACAAACACATAATTCCGTTTTGGCCAAATAATAGTTCTGAAGGCAGCTGCCATAGTTACCTTTCGCTTTTTTTTAGATCCAGAAGCTTCTTTTAAATGTTGCATTTAGTTGTTTTTTTGAACGCAAAAATAGAAAAGTTATAAACGATCTTAATGCTATTATTCTAATAATCGTCTATGGTAATTAATTTGCCCTAAATGATATGATAAATGCATTGTTAAATGAATTAAGAAGTATTGGGTGGTCATAGGTGCTTCGGAAGCACGACGTACATAAGGCTTTTCTAAATCGGCTGCTGTTAATGTTTTCAAAGTCTGTTCAACAATAACTATGGTTTTATCTATTTGTTCTATAAGCTCAAGACGTGGTACATCCTTAAGAGAGAACTCTAAATCTCTATGCCTAATATAACCTGTATTACCTAGCGATGCACCAATAAAAGTGTTGAGATTACCAACAATATGTAAGCATAAATTTCCTGCTGAATTTTTTATCGTTTTATCTAATAGCCATAAATTTCGCTCGTCTATATATAATTCTATCTCTTTCTTTAAAGCATTTAAATCTCTTTTAAATAATTTAATAATACTCTCTATTAACATATTATAATGCTGTTATTATTTAACTTTTTATTATCTAATATAATACTTGTAATCTGTATAAATGGAATTTATTTAGTGTAATTTTGCCCTATGCAAAAACAACAATCTTTTAAGTTCGAATTTGTAGCTTTAATGGCCGCTTTAATGTCCTTAGTTGCGTTATCTATTGATGCTTTATTACCTGCTTTACCAGATATAGGAGAATCTTTAGGAGCAACACAGAGTGTTGAAAACCAACAGCTCATCACAATGATTTTTTTAGGCTTAGGTGTTGGTCAGTTAATTTTTGGTCCTTTATCTGATAGCCTAGGAAGAAAGCCTATGGTTTATATTGGTTTTCTAATATTTATTGCTGCTAGTATTATTTGCGTCACTACTAAAAGTTTTGAAATGATGATTCTGGGGAGAATTCTACAAGGGATTGGTTTATCGTCTCCAAGAACCATTGCTATAGCTATGGTTAGAGATTCTTACGATGGAGATTATATGGCAAAAGTACTGTCTATTATTGTTGCTTTTTTTATATTAATTCCTACAATAGCTCCTGCATTTGGGCAATTCTTTTTAAATGTTGCCGATTGGAAAGCCATTTTTAACGCAAATCTAATCATTGGCATTATTATTATTATTTGGTTTTGGAAACGCCAACCAGAAACACTAACGAAAACGCATCGCATTACATTTAAATGGCAGCTATTTATAAACGGAACAAAAGAATTTTTTAAACATAAAAACGCTGTTGCATTTACTTTTGTTTCGGGATTTATTACGGGATCGTTTATGGTGTACTTAAGTACTTCACAACAAATTTTTGAAAAACAATATCATTTGGGCGAATGGTTTCCATATCTATTTGCGAGTACAGCTTTAGCCGTTGGTGCCTCTACCTTTATGAATAGTCGTTTAGTTATAAAATATGGTTCCTTTAAAATTGCTTATGTAGCCGCTATAGCTTATGCGCTTATTTCTGTTTTATATATTATTCTATTTTATCAAGGGAGAAATCCACATATCGCTGTATTATTAGGTTTTTTCTTATGTCAGTTTTTCGCAGTAGGCTTGCTTTTCGGGAACCTTCGCGCTTTAGCGATGCAACCTTTAGGCCATATTGCTGGTATCGGCTCTGCTATTAATGGCTTTATATCTACTGTTATGGCAGTTCCTATCGCAAACTATATTGGAAGCTTTGTAAACACTTCTGTACTCCCCCTATTTGCAGGATTTTCTTTTTTTGGCTTGTTATCCGTTTTAGTTTTTGCGCTCATTAAACAAAAATTAAAATTAGTAAAAGCTTAGTTTCAGTTCTTTATATGGCAATAGAAAAAGTTAACTAAATTAGTCTTATTGATTATAATTATTAAAACATTCCCTAAAGTAACAAATATAATTAAGACAGGAAGAGCTTGTTACAACACACCGTTTTTATATGATGTTAACGTTAGCATTCGTTATATAGTTTACTTTAAAACGCTACTTATCAAGTCTTTTATATTTTAATTATCAAAATTTAATGATTAAATCCCATAATATTTTTATATTTTTGTTTGCTTGTAATTAAAAAAGATAGATGACCTACCAAAAACAGAGGGGTAAAAACCTAATCTCATTATTGCTCTTTGTAGCTTTAATGCTACCTGTTGCTGTTCAGTTTACTCATTTATTTGACGATCACGAGCATAGCACATGTAGTGAAAAGACGACTCATTTTCATAAGTCTACAACAAAATGTGAAATATGCAGTTTTCATCTAGCGTCTTTTAACTATGATATAATCAAATATCCTGATTTAACATTACCAAAACCTATACTAAAGGCTAATGTAAATTTCAGACCATTACAAATCCTTTCTTTTAAAGTAAATCATAAGCAGTTACGCGCACCACCTATTTTTTCTTAGTAAATTAAACTCATACGTTTTATGTTAATTAAGAATTTATATGCGCAACTATGCCTTTTTAATACTGCTATTAAGCAGTATTACCGCTATTTCACAAAATTGTGACAATACGCTTTATGGAACTGTAACCGACTTTCACGATGGTTCATTACTTATTGGAGCAACCCTTATTGTTTCGGGTACAGAACAAATTATACAAACAGATTTCGATGGAAAATTTACCATCTCAAACCTATGCAAGGACACTTATACTATACAAGTCTCTCATCCTTACTGCGTAACAAGAGATTTCACAGTTAAAGTCTCTGGAGAGACTAAAAAAACCTTTAAACTAGAGCATCACTTAGAAGAGCTTAATCAAATTACGCTTGCAGGGAAAACCTATAAAGAAAAATCCAAAACAATCTATGAAAATACAATTTCAAAAGAAGACTTAGAACAATTTAGTAATGGTTCACTTGGTGACGCTCTAAATAGCGTAAGTGGTGTTTCCTCTCTAAACACAGGAAATACAGTAGTAAAACCACTTATTAATGGCCTTCATAGCAGCCGTGTTGTTATTATTAATAATGGGGTCCGAATGGAAGATCAAGAATGGGGAGCTGAACATGCGCCTAACCTCGATATCAATACTATTGATAACCTTACCGTAATAAAAGGTGCTAGTGCTTTACAATATAGTGGTGATGCTGTTGGTGGTGTTATTATAGCTGAAGCTTCAAAACCACCTGTAAAAGATACGCTCTATGGCAAAACACTATTTTCAGCAGTAAGTAATGGGCGTGGTGCTTCTATAACATCAAAAATAACTCAAAGCCATCAAAATGGTTGGTATGCATCAGCACAAGGGACATTAAAACGTTTTGGCGATTTTGAAGCTCCCGATTATATACTAAGTAACACTGGCCTTTTTGAGCGTAATGTTTCTTTAAAAGTTGGCCTTAACCGTTTTAACCATGGCATTGAAGCTTATTACTCTCTTTTTAAAAATGAAATAGGGATATTAAGAGCCTCTCACCTAGGCGGCGCACAAGATTTAGTGCAAGCAATAAACAGTGATAACCCTTTAATAATTAACGATTTTACATATAATATAAACGCCCCTAAACAAGAGGTTGCTCATCATCTTGCACGGCTAAAAGCTTTTAAAACGTTTGATAACTTTGGAAAATTGAGTCTGCAATATGATTTCCAACGTAACAATCGTCTGGAATTCGACATAAGACGTGGAGAAAACAAAGATAATGCCGCTTTGGATTTACAATTAAGTACACACACGCTTTTATTAGATCTAAACACTCATATAACCAATGAAATACATTTAAAAACAGGGCTAATGGGTGGTTATCAAAATAACTTTGCAGACCCCAATACGGATGTTCGTAGACTTATCCCCGATTATGATATGTACAATTTTGGAGTATATGCCATAGCCGATTATCGTTTAAATGACGCATGGATTCTTGAAGCTGGTGGGCGTTTTGATTATACATATATGGATGCTTTTAAATTCTATAAAACCTCTTTTTGGGAATCGCGTAATTATGACGAATTGTTTCCTGAAATCGTTGTAGAGACCTATGAAAATCAAATATTAACCAATCCGAAATTGCATTTTTATAACGGTTCTGGAACGTTAGGAACAACATATACCTTTGAAAAGGATTATAAATTATTTTTTAATTATTCTATTTCCTCTCGTTCTCCAAATCCTTCAGAGCTCTTCAGTGAAGGTTTGCATCATTCTGCCTCAAGAATTGAGTTGGGTGACCTTCGTTTTAACTCAGAAATAGGTCATAAGGTTTCATTAACACTACAGCGAAATAATGATAACTTCAGTTTTTCTGTGAACCCATATATTAATACAATTTCTGGCTTTATCGTTAATGAACCTACGGGAGTTAGACAAACAATAAGAGGTAATTTTCAAGTCTGGGAATACCGCCAAACTAATGCACAGTTACTCGGTTTTGATTTGGATGCCTCATACAGTTTTACGCCAAACTTCCTCTTAAAGAATCAGTTTTCACTGGTAAAAGGCTATGATCGTACTAGAGATACTCCACTAATAAATATGCCTCCCGCAAACTTAACACATGAAATTGTATATAAAAACCCTCAATTAAACAATATTCGACTGTCTTTACAAAGTGTGTATAATTTCAAACAAAATGAATATCCTGATAATAATTTTGAAGTCTTTATTCCAGAAACTGAAACAACAGAAAATGTTGATGTGAGTACCCCTCCTAATGCATACCATTTGCTCAATTTTAACTCCAGTATTGTTTTAAAAACAAATAAAAAAGGAGGAACATTTACCGCTGGTTTCGGTATCACAAATATATTAAATACCTCCTATCGAAATTACCTGAATCGCATGCGTTACTATGCTGACGATTTGGGTAGAAATTTTTTAATAAACCTAAAAATCAATTATTAATTTTAAATTAAAAAGAAAATGAAAAATGTAAAATTCTTAAGTAAAGTAGCATTAATAGCCCTTTTATTTACGGCTTGTTCTAATGATGATGACACACCTGAACCTATAAATGAAGAAGAGGTTATAACAACGGTAACTGTAACACTTACTCCAAACAATGGAGGGACAACAATTACCTTAGAAACTCGTGATTTAGATGGAGATGGACCAAATGATCCTGTTATTAACGTTTCTGGTAATTTAACAACTGGAACAGTCTACAATGGCACTATTAAACTACTTAACGAAACTGAAAGTCCTGCTGAAGACATTACAGAAGAGGTTATAGAAGAAAGTTTAGAACATCAATTCTTTTATACACCAGCAGGTGGCTTAGAAGTAACGACTGCCTACGACAATTTCGATTCTAATAACAATCCATTAGGAACAGAATTTACACTTGTAGCAGGAGCAGCGAGCTCAGGGACACTAACATTTACATTACGTCATGAACCTACAAAACCTAATACAGGTCTTAGCGATGCTGGTGGAGAAACCGATGTAGCTGCTACTTTTGACATAACAATAGAATAATTTGAATTTGTTCCCTTTTTAAACCCTAAAATACTTTTTGCCTGTTTTTCAAAAGGTATTTTATTTAGAATTTCCCTTTTAAAGGCCGAGGTCTAAAGTCATAGCATTTACAATTTGCTCCTTTCGATACCTAAATCGAAAATTGTAAAAAAAAGCTATGGCTTTACCAAGGCTAATTAGTATACAAAAAACTATTCCTAGTTTAAAAGTTAGCAACGTATACCATCATTCCTACTCACGTAATAGTCTTGTTTTTTTTAAACACTACACCCCTTTTTAATAATATTTGTTTTTAAATATCACTAAATACAACTTTACATAAATAGCTGATTACCTCATTTTAACTAAAGTATTTTAACATACATTAAAAAATGAGTTTAAAATAAATATAATTATCTGTTATATTGTAAATGTAAAAGCTGGAATGTCTTTCAGTTTAAAGTTTTTCTAAGCATTTTATTAATACAACTTAATTAACATTTGTCCAAAACTTGCCCATCTATATTAAACATCTTTTTTCGGTGTTCAGTCCCCCAGCGGTACAATTCGCTCATTACAGATTTACAGGTCTTTCCATACGCTGTAATACTATAAGTAACTGTTACGGGACGCGTATTTTCTACTTTTCTAACAAGTAATAAATTTTCTTCTAAAAATTTTAATTCTTTAGATAGCATTTTTGGTGTAATCCCTTCAACAATTCGTTCAAGTTCTTTAAAACCACATGTTTCATAAAATGTAAGAGCGGTTATAATTGGAATTTTCCATTTACCACTAAAAACCTCCAACGCATCTCTAACAGGAATCATATAATTACCAAAATGTGCTTTCATAGGAACTTTTATATCCTTTATCGTCTTATCCTTCATATACTATACTTTTAGATACCACTATATTTAATATACTAGCTTTCCAAATTAAACCGTTTAAATTAAGTTTGCCAAATAAAACAATAACTAATTATAAAATGAAAAAAAGAGATTCAATAATCTATTATGTAGTAACAGGCCTATTCAGTTTTATGCTTTTAGCTGGAGCTATTACTTATTTTGTTAACTATGAAATGACCAGTAAAATGTTTGTCAGTTTAGGAGTTCCTACACAAATCATATATCCCTTAGCAATTGCCAAAATAATAGGGCTACTAGTGATTTGGTTTATACAAAATTCACTTCTCAAAACATTAGCCTATATTGGATTTGCACTTAACTTTATTTCTGCTTTAATTGCTCATTTAAATGCTAATGATGGAGGCGCTTATGGCCCAACAATTCCATTTATTCTTTTAATTATATCCTATGTGTTTTATAACAAAAAAAACAATAAAATAGTGTAAATAGGCTATTATTTAAAAGTATATTACATAATAAAATATATGTAAGCAACTTGAAATCATGCTAAAAGCACTGTTAAAAATGCAATTAAATTATACATCGAGATAAGATTAAATTTATCTTTAGGTATTAAAATGCCTAATTATGAATATATAAATTACCAGAGTAAAATCAATTTTAACCTGTAGCCATATTTCAGGACGAGACACTATGAAAGATCCTTAAAAACACATCAAATATTTATAATTTAATTGTTTAATATATTCATTATAAAAAAGAGGTATAGGTATGTGAGGAACATTTAAGTATTTACTTTATTAAAAGCACATTTGTTGTAAAACAAATGTGCTTTTAACGAAGATGTAACAATCGTTATCTTCCAAAGAATTTACCAAAAAAACCTTTTTTCTCATCTTTAGAGGGATCGTCTAGTTTTTCTTGATTATATATTAATTCCATAATATATTGAACATAAGATTTACCCTTTTCTTCTAAAAAACCATTAAGGTATTTCTCACTATATTCTAAACCACTTGCAGATTCAATTTGAGAGAGTTTTTTATACAAAGGCTCTATATGATTTACTATAACTTCTTGAGGAATCGCTCTCCTTCTGGCAAAATAATTTGCAATTTCGCCTTCTTCATCTTTTGCAATCTCAAAATCTGTAATCACCCAGTAATAACGTCCTGATCGTGCTAGATTTTTTATAACTGCATGAAAATTCTCTCCACTTTTTAACTTCTCCCAGAGTAACTTAAAAATAACCTTTGGCATATCTGGATGACGAATAATGTTATGCGGTTTCCCCATTAATTCATAATCCTCATATCCACTAACGTCTACAAAAACTTCATTTGCATATTCTATTGTGCCTTTAGGACTGGTTTTACTCATAATAATTTGAGTCTTGTCCCAAGAAACCTCTTTATCGATCAATGACGGTCTGTTTGGAGCTTGATAATCTAAATTCATTCTGTTTTTTACTATATTATTTGTTTGTTTGCATTGGTTTCTAGCAGATTAAGTTTTCCTGCTAGAGTTCTATAAATATAGGGTTTTTAAAGCCATTTAAAAGTCATTTTATAGCAAGAAATATAAATTATAATAAAAAAAACACAAAGTACTGATTATCAAAAAAAGAACTCTTAAAAAAGAAGTCTATTGATTACTTTATAAGAAACTCATGAACAGTTATCCTGGTTAGCTTAAATTTAATTTGATATAGTTATTAATTTCTTTTTTTAGGTGAATCATTACATTTATTAAATATATGCGCTAAAATAATAGCTTTCACTTCTACCGCTTTTATAGTGTTCTTTTTATTTCCAGCGGCTACTAAAATAGGCTTCTCTAATGGATCTATAGCTGTTCTACCATGCGAGCCCTTAATTAATGTTGGATTAAGTGATATAAAATCGAATAGTATCCTAAAGCCCATTTTTTTAAATAAAACTTTCATCAAGATCTTTATTTTTAACCCTTTCTTTTTAGTGTTTAAAAACAATTCAACGGGATCGTAGCCAGGTTTTCTATGGATATCTACGGTACGCGCAAAATCTGGCGCATATTTGTCATCGAACCAATAGTAATAAGCAAACCACGCTTCTTTTTCTGCAACAACCATAAAATTTCCAGAGCGTTTATGCCAAATATTTCTTTTCAGTTGTGCTTTTTTATCTAGGACTTCTTCTACTCCATTTATATTTTTTAATAAAAGCCTTACTGTTTCTTCAAAATGTGGCTTGCAATAAATATGGGCTACTTGATGATCTGCAACAGCAAATGCCTTACTCGCACCAGCATCTAATAATTCCTTGTCGTTCTCTATGCGAATACTTAATAATCCTTTTTTTCTAAAAATACGATTGAGGTAAATGGGCTTAGAAACAGGAGAAATACCATATTCAGAAATTATTATAGGCGTTATATTTTTGTTCTCGTAAAATTCAATCAAGTCTTTTAAAAGGAGGTCTAACGCTTTAATGTCTTTTTTTACTTTAGTCGAGTTATAACTATATTTCTGTAAGCAATAATCAAGATGTGGTATGTATACTAATTGTAACGTAGGATTGTATTTATTGGAAACATATTTAGACGCATCGGCTATCCATTTACTCGATTTTATTGTTGTTCTTGGTCCCCAAAAATGAAATAAAGGAAAAGGCCCTAATTTACTTTGTAATTCATCCCTAAGTCCACTTGGACTACTATAACAATCTGGTATTTTTAATCCATTAGCCCTATATTGTGGTCTAGGCGTTACAGCATAATCTACACTAGAATACATATTATACCACCAAAACATATTTGCACAAGTAAATTTAGGGTTTATATCGCGTGCTTCATCCCAAATACTTGGGGCTTGAACTAAAGCATTAGACTGTTTCCAAAATTGAACTTCCGATAGCGCTTTATTATACCACCCATTCCCAATAATTCCATGTTCCGATGGCCATTTTCCCGTAAGATATGTGGCTTGAACACTACACGTTACAGCTGGTAAAACAGGTTCAATCGTTGCCAATTGCTTACCGTTTGTACTCCATTTAGAAATAAATAATGTTTTATCGCTTAATATCTTAGTACTTAGCCCTACTACATTAATAACAACAGTTTGTTTCATCATTTTTCGCCTATTTCATTTTTTACCCAATTAATTTCCCTAATAATAGCGCTCGTTATATCTGTTTGCATTTTATCTGGTAAGATATTCCAGGTATAAGTCTCAATTTCTAAGTGTGCTGTAAATTTTTCTACCTTCCAGAGTTCTAAGGTTTCTATTAAATCTTCTTGTGTTGATTTCAATTCTTGGTATTCAGCTAAAAAAACAGGGACATGATAATGGGTTCTTAGCTCTTTAAAACTACTTAAAGTCATAGCATCAATAGCAGCATCTAAATCTTTGAATTTTAAGTAATTATTATTTTTTGTTTTAATTACTGCTTGATGTAGGTAACTTGGTTCATGAAAAGCTCTTAAACGCTGTTTTAATTGACTAATTGAATGCTCTTTAGTAGTACATTTTAATGCCGCGCTTAGTTGTAATTTACCTATTTTAATGTTGTTTGCGTTCATTTTTGTTAGGGTTTCTAATGGTTTTTCATAAGCAATAGAAAAATGGCAAACGTCTAAACATAATTGAATATGCTCGCGAATAAAAAGAGAAGCTTCATTAAGGGTGCATTTATTTTTTTTCATCAATAGTCGCGCCCCTTTTTTTAAGAGATAGTCGTTATAAAAGGCTATAAAGTCTTCTGAATTTTCAATAAATCCATCGGGTTCTGGCTCAATATCAAGATGCATACTTTTACCCGACCGTTTCTTCAAAAGAATAAGATGTGCTACAACATCTATTAAATATTCACAAGCTATAGTTTTGGCCGCTTCCATTGTCTGACTCGATGTATACCAATATTTATAAGATATTGGAGATGTGGAAATTCCTCCAACCAAATGCTCTGGTATTAGTTGTTCTAAAATATTAAACAATAATATGGTATATGCTTTTCTTAAAGGTGTGGTCCAATCAGGAGCATGTACTTGATCTTTAATAATTTCATTATGAAAATTCCCGAAAGGAAATCCATTTATGGTAAACACGTATAAGTTGTTTTGTTTTAGCCACTCTTTAAAGGCCTTTAATGTAGCGTTATCACTTAGCTCCAATGCAGCTTGATTAGAAAGCCTTAAGCCAATACCAAACGGTTTGTTTTTAGACACTTGCTTCTTAATGTTGAGCGTATACTCTTTTAAGTTTTTAAAAACATCTAACCAGGATTCTCCGGAATGAATATTTGTACAATAACTTAAATGTCCTGTGGATCCAATTTTCATGCTGTTAAATTTTCTACAGGTTGAAAGCTGTTTAAATACTGTACAGAGGCATGTAGTTCAGTGGCCTCCATTTTATGAACTTCCACGCCTTCACCAATTTTTTGCAGTAACATTATTGTTAGCACACCGCCTAAATGTTCCCTAAACTCTTCTAAACCATAAATTAATTCTGGATTAATACAATAACGCGTTTCTGAATCAAACAATAAAGGATGATTTATATTAAACCCCAAACGGATAAAGCTATTTAAAATTCGTTTTAAGTCCGTTTCAGGTAAACACCCTGTTTTGTAGGAATAACAAGCGTCTAAAGCAATGCCTATAGCGACTGCTTCACCATGAGTTAATGCATAATTCGTGAGGTATTCTAATTTATGTGCTGCCCAATGTCCAAAATCTAAAGGTCTAGAAGATCCCTGCTCAAAGGGATCGCCACTTGTTCCTATATGAGCTGTATGTAATTGTGCACATTTAAAAATAAGGGCTTCCATAACATCAAGGTTTCTACTGGTTAACGATGTTATATTATTTTCTATCCAATCAAAAAATAAAGGATCCTTAATTAATGCGACTTTAATGGCTTCAGAGATACCCGATCGCCAATCCCGATTGGATAATGTCGTTAAAAAGTTTTTGTCATTTATAACCGCAAATGGCGGTTGAAATGTTCCGAGGAAATTTTTTTTATTAAAATAATTAATAGCATTTTTAACGCCTACTCCAGAATCATTTTGAGAGAGGACTGTTGTCGGAATACGAATTAAACGTACGCCCCTATGCGCAATCGCGCTTGCAAAGCCAACCATATCCAAAACAGCACCACCACCAATAGCAATAACGTAAGAGTGTCGATCTATTTTTCCTGTATTTAATAACTCTAGAACTTGCGTTACTGCACTCCAATCATTTTTAATATTTTCACCACCTCCTACCAATAATGAAGGTGTTATTAAGCTAATATTGTGACAGTGTTTTTTAAAATAAACGTTTATATTATTTATTAAATTAGGATGGCATAAAAATACTCCCTTATCTAAAATCACAACGGCTTTCGGGTTCTGACATGCCGCTCTAGAAGTTAGTATACTTGCTAATAACGCATTGTCTAAGTTAAAAATGGCTTCGGTAAATGAAATATTATAATTGAATTGTACTTCAAAGTTTTGTGGTATTATTTTATTCATAAATTAGACCTTGTTTTTTAATTGGATTATTCTCACTTTATATTTAAGTAACAGCAACGTATTTTGCGATTAACATAGATATAGGCAGTAAACAAAGAAGTAAAATAGCATAATACCAATTTGAAAAACCAGCCACATAAATGGCGTTTAGAGGGATTAATGACAGTACTCCTATTTTTACTGCTTGTTGAATGCGTTGTGGGTGATTTTGTTTTAAAGCTCTCCATTTTGCGACTAAATTAATTCCAAACCAAAACAATAAAAAAGGAATTGTTCTCCCTACATTTAAATGGCCACTCAGCATTAAAAAGATAAAAAACAAAACAACCATTGCATCTAAAATAATAGCTTTAACAATAGCCTTTTTATTATTTCCAAAAGCTTCTTTTTGTCCAACCAAGGTAATTGCTGCAATAAAAATTAAGGGTACCAAACCTATAAACCACATCTGTTTAATAACATTATTAAGAATACTCATTCCTAATAAAAGGTTCATCGCTCTACATAAACCCATATTTAGAGGCCCCAAGACGCTGTAATGTTTTGAATACTTGTCGTAACTCAACGCTAAAACTGAAATAGAAACCGCTAGAATACCACTTAAAGCAGAGACAAAGAAAGCTGTGGTAATTCCAAAAACAAATAAACCTAAACCAAATATTTTGGCTTCAATTATAGAGATTTTTCCTCGAGGTAATACGCGTTCAGGCCTGTTTTGTTTGTCATCATTAAAGTCAAAAATATCATTAAAAACGATCCCGCCACCATATAAACCTATTGTTGCTAGTATTAATAAAATCATAGCGCCCAATTTAACTTCAGTAAACGGGTAAAATAAAATGCCCGCAATAGCAAAACCTGCTATAATATCTGAAATAGCTGTTAAAATATTAGCTGGCCTCGCTATTTTTATAAAAGAAGTGAACCGCATTTAATTTTCAATGATATTGGAATAGGTTTTCTTAGTAAACTCTTGGCCTCTTAAAATAGAATTCCCATTTAATAGTTCTTGTGCTTCAATTGTGATCTCTTTCATCCAATCGGTTTCATTAAATTGACCACTCTGTCCATAAACATCTAATGCATTTTTATAACAAGTAAGATGTATATCTTGTTTACAGATGCCACGTTCTTGCATAAGTGCCGCTGTTTTAGGAACGGCCAATGGATCACTTACGCCCCAATCTGCAGAGCTATCTACAATAATCCTTTCAGAACCATATTGCTTAACCACCGCAACCATACGCTCATTCCCCATTTTAGTATTAGGATAAATGGTAAATGCAGCCCAATACCCACGATCTAATACCGCCTTAACGGTTTCTTCATTATTGTGGTCTATAACAACCATAGATGGAGCTACATTATGTTCTTCCAAAACGGCCATGCTTTTTAAAGTACCCTTTTTTTTATCGCGATGTGGCGTATGCACCATTATTGGAAGTTTTAGTTGTTTTGCTAACTCTATTTGTTGCCTAAAATAGTTGTCTTCAGCTTGTGTTTGATCATCATAACCAATTTCCCCAATAGCAACCACACCTTCTTTGGCAGCATATAATGGTAATAAGTCCATAACCTGTTCTGCTAAAGCCTCGTTATTTGCTTCTTTAGAGTTTAATCCAATTGTACAATAGTGTTTAATTCCGAATTGTGAAGCGCGAAAGCGTTCCCAATTCACTAAACTATTAAAGTAATCTTGAAAAGAGCCTACAGAAGTTCTGGGTTGTCCCATCCAAAATGCAGGTTCTATAATTGCGACTATTCCAGCGGCTCTCATCGCTTCATAATCATCTGTTGTTCGTGAAACCATATGAATATGGGGATCTATATATTGCATAAATGTATTATTTAATATTATTGAATTTTTTTCCGATATCAACCCACACAGAATCATTTACTAATATTCTTGGAGCTGTTTCTTGTAAAGCAATTTGTGCAGCGCTACGCTCTAGTTCATTGTTTGAATTTATAGCCTTTTTTAATGTCGCTTGAAGTACAGGGTGACTATATCCAATCATTAATTGCCATACTTCTGGAGATACGGTTCGTCCTGCAGACCATCGTTCTTGAATATAATCGTTAAGAATTAGTGCTAATTTTTCATTATTTCGTTTAAGAAGATCATATATTTTATATAATGGACGCCCCATAAAAATAGCTTTAAGAACCAATTGATTCCATGCGTTTTCTGATAAAAAACTAGCCGCATGTGGATTATTTAATGCAATAGCATCAAAAATATCGGTGACATTAGTTCTAATACCTTCTTCTACAGACGGAATAAATGCTTTTGTGTTCTCGATAAAGAAAAGGTTTCTATAAAAATCCTCTTGCTCTCTTACGCTCCCTTTTTGGAGAAGGTTTTTAAAAATTCGCGCATTGCTTTCTTGAGGTAATTTAGTCATAAGCACTGCACGACAAATGGTTTGCTTGGTCCACACTTTTTTGGAAAAAGAAGGATATAACTTTTCTAAAAAGGCTAACTCTTTAGTATCCCATTCAACATTATCATTAGCTATAAAACGAAAAACTAAACTATAAATACCCAAAAATTGATCCTCTAATGCCTCTGTAATTTTAAAAGCACTATTGTTAATCAGCCAACGCAATTCATTATCTAACAATTTACTATAAACCATATCCTGAAATACTATATTGGGAATGGTTGCATGTATGGTATTAGCCATATTTTAAATTTTTACTGTTGATTTATTAGTTTTAAGCATTGTTAATTCAGCTATAGTTAACTCATCCTTTGTGACGTATTCATAACTTGGTCCAGCAACATACCCAGGATTTGTAGGGTCTGGTAATGCCATTAATTTTAAAGCATATAATCGCAAAGCATACATTGAGCCCATAGCATTATTTAACGCATTAGGTGTGCCGTTAAATGTTTGGTGTAAACTATTTAAGAGACTTGTATAATTATAATTAAACAATTTACTATTTAAGTACGCCAAAGAGTTTTTAGGGTAATTGCTCATTTTCGGATTTTCTGCCATATTTGGTATTTGTGCAGGAAAGAAAGGAATGGGTTCGCCAGAATAAGAATAACCAACTGCTGCTTTAGGGTCTTTTACTAATGTTTTACCTTCGTATATTTCTTCAAACCTATAAAAATGTGCTGGCTGATGCTCACCTTTCGGTTCATCGCTACTTTCAATAAAAGGATCTGTTGAAGTCCCTTCGCCTTGATCTACAATTAGGTTTATTGCTTTTATAGCTGTTTTTAAGTTTGTTATAGGGAATAATTCATTTTTAGGGAACCATTTATTATCAACCACTTGTTTTTTGGGGTCTCCTATAAAAATGGTTTTATTTTCTAAGTGAGCTATAATTTCATGAATCTCTAATATTATTTTTAAGTAGTGATAATACATTCCAATAGTTATCTCTTTTTGAGCCTCCATCTCTTTTGCTTTTGCTTGCAATTCTAACAACCGACTACTACCCGTAGTGCGTTTTAATTTTATATCTATTCGTGTTTCTGGTTCTTCAATAACCATAAAAACAGTTTTAACTATTTCCTTTGAAAACTTAGCAATAGGTACAACTAAACTCTTTTCTACACCTCCGGGTAAATGTCCTGGATATTTAGGCACAAAACCAGGTTTATTTAATACGGGGCTTCCGCCTATTGCATTTAATAAATTACAAGCAATCGTTAAGTGCAACATTTCTTCAATAACAACAGAATGAATAAGCCCTGCTATTTTTGTGTTTTTAGTATTTGCGAGAGAAAACATAGCTGTTAAGTATGGCGGAATGGTTGCATGTTCTAATACTATTGCTTGTTGTACAGCATTTTTTAAACCTCCAATAGAATCTATTTTTATATTTTTAAGTAAAATCATAATTTTTAAAATATGTATTTAATTAGTTATGTATTTGCTTCACCCGTTTGTTTTGCTTTTAAAATGCCATCCAAATAATTTAAAATCATTTGTTGCTTATCTTTAGAAAGGTCTCTGGTAACTGGCATGTAATTGGGATCGGATATATCCTTAGCAAAGACAAATTTTAAAATTTTCGCATGTTCATTAACAACGTTTTCATTTGCTAATTTGAACACCCCTTTTGACATAAGGGGATATAAATTAGAAAACAACTGCATTATAGGTTGTAAATCTGACCATGTAGGGTTAGCTATTATTTTAGGATTTACAGTATCGAAAACAAGAACACTAATAAAATTTGAAGGATTACAATTTGCAAAAAAATCGCCTTCTAGATTGTAATTAATAGCATAGACCTGTCCATCAATAAAACCTCTCGGATTTCCTGGAGCATTGGCTTTTAATTCTAAATTAGCCAACCCCTTTTTATTCGTAGTAAGAGTTGCACTAAAATTTAAAGCATTTGTTGGGACTCCAACTGCAGGCCCTCCAGAACGTTGCAATAATTCATCTGAGTCAAACTGTGTAACGATAGATTTATTTGCTAATGGTTTCCCTAATTGCGTTGCATAAAAATTAACATGAGCTTTTTCTTTTGGATTTAAGCGATATACATAGTTATCTGCTACAACATAATTAACTTGCTCTTGAAACATTAATGTAACGGTTTCGTTTAAATCGAATACGTTATTTTGTGTGGACTTATAATCTAGAATAACTAATGGATTCACTTGAACAAGCGCTAAATTTTTATCGGATAAATGGAAAGTACAGATCCCTGAGCCTTGTTCATACCATCCTGATGCTTTATAATTTATTTTACCTAAATAAATATAGTTTGGATTATTGGCGGTTCCTGTATTTACGGCAAGAACTAAGTTGGCTGTTTCTACAACACCTATAGCTGCTGTCTTTATTTTTTCAGGCTTTCCTTCTGTATCAATAATGTCTATTTTCTTTTCAGGCGCAATGCCAAACTGTAAGGAATTAGAAAAATTTAAAACGATTCTTTTAAGTTTTTCATCAACAATAGCCATAGCATAATTAACTGTTGAAACCTTAGGAAACAACTGCCTCCCACTTACATGATGAATAGGCTCTCCTGCAAATGCAGGGCCAATAGTACCTGCCATTCTACCTATAGTAAACTCCGGAGAAGTATGGTCGCCATTATAACGGTCTACTGTAAATTGAATCGATAAACTTTTACTACTTGTTTTTTTTAATTCTTTTAAATATCTAGAACCTGAGTTCTCAATAGTCCATTCTAAGTTTTTAATTATAGACTGGTAGCTTGCTCCTGCTCCAGCATCGCCCGTTTTGTCTGTAGAACGATTAAACCATATGTTTGTAAATGCAGCCACTTCATAATCGCCTTTTACATAAACTGTTTCCCCTTTTCCGATACGTATTATTAAACCCCATATTTCTGAAACCATTTGTTGTTGAGAATCTAAATCAACTATTTTCCCAGCAACACGACTATCGGTATCCATAATACTCATCCCTATAATGGGATCATCCTTAGGGTCTTTCGCTTGAGTGCCATCTAGATAAGTTACACTTTGAATAGTAAGGTCTATTAATCTAAAATTACCTGTGCCATCCGGGTTCCACCAACCATTAGCATTTTTTTCGTCTCTATAGTTTTGATAGTTAGGTTGAAAAGTGGCGTTGTTAAAATGATTTGGATCATTATTTACAGTTGATGGATCGGCTTGAAACTTCCCAGAAAAGGTAAGCCTTGGTGTATTTAAATATGACATTTTGAATTTTTATTGGTTAATTATGAAACTATTAGATTTCCAATAAATTAAAATTACAGATTGTTTATAATTTAATTACACGTATAAACACTTGGTTTTTAAGCTAAAAGCGTTTTAGCCTTAATTAAGAATCATTCTACGTTATTCTGGCACTTTGTATTTAACTCATTTAAATACAAAAGCTCCTTTTTAAGGAGCTTTATATGTTTTATAGGTCTTTTTTAGAAACTTGCCTAATAATAATTAATACCTTTTACTGGTACCTGCTTTCTATTACTTATTTCATTCTTGTACTTATAGCAATTCTGTTCCAAGCATTTATTGTCGTTGCAGCCATAATGATAGCTATAATAGTTTCATCGTTAAATAAACGCTGGGCGTTTTGGTATGTTTTATCTGTTAGACCGTTCTCATTGATCAATGTTATTTCTTCTGTAATTTTCAGTAGCACTTGCTCTTCGTCCGAAAACAGGTTTGATTCTTTCCAAGCATTGAGCATATGTAAGCGTTGATGTGTTTCGCCTGCCTTTATTACTTCTTCTGTATGCATATTAATACAATAGGCACAGCCATTAATTTGGGAAGCACGCATTTTGATTAATGAGATTTGCTGTTTACTTAAAGGCGATTGCTTTAAAAAGGCTTCTAAAGCAAACATTCCGTCGTATGCTTTAGGTTCCTGTTCATAAATATTTACTCTTTGTTCCATGTTTGATATAAATTTTAATTCAAACAAAAGTAAATACAAGAACAGTTAATCTTCTTAAACCTGTTCAAGAAATGTTCTTTGTACTCCTCCCCTTTTTTAACAAGCTACACAATGATTATATTCTAACTTAATTTTTTTGGAATATAAATAATCCTAGCATTGCAAACCCTTGCACAACCTCCATTATCTAAACAATTTTTAATTGCACTACCCACACAACTACCATCAGCGGCATCACAATAAGTAGTAATAGTACCATCTTCAGTTTCACAATCAATTTGTACAGTACCTTGTTTTAATGCATTAAATGTGCCATTGTAACCATTTTTAAAAGCATTTATAAATTTAATATCAGCAACAATTTCAACATTCTTTTTAGTAAACTTACCGCCTTCTAAAACTATTTGAAATGTAACAGCTTTTTCAATTTCATTACCAAGTGTAGTAATTTCAGACATTATTTTATCAATCGACTGATTATCGTTTATGTCTTCAATGCTGTCCTTACTGCAAGAACTTAAAGAAAGTACAAAAAGTAGTATCCCTGTAATTTTAATAATTGATTTCATAATTTTAAAGTTTAAGGTTCATCGAGTTCTAAACACTAATTTAGAACTTTTTCAAAGTTAATATATTTAAATATCAACGTGAAATAATTTATAACATATTTATAATCAATAAATTACACCATTACCAACTTACAGATAAACGACTCATTCTGCATTTAAATTTGAATGGCTATATGAATAACAAAGGAGTTCTCTAAGGCCATAGAACATACATCTAAATTAGCTTGTAAGAAATGATGTAAAAGCAATATAGTAAATCATCTCGAAATTTTAAAAGAGAAAGTAAAGGTGATTTATAACACGTGGGAATTCAATAGCGGAAAATGTATATTGTAGTTCTGATTTTGATTTTGCATTTGGTCCCACTTGGGGAATACAAAGAAAATATGGAAAGAATTTTGACTTGTTATTTGATATTGGACCGCAATACTATTTGGATACAAATGGCAATAGAAACATTTGGCCAATTATGCTACAACTGAATATGGGGTTTGATTTCAAAAAGAAATAAAAACATTTTTAAGAGTCTCTAATCTGTTATATTAAATATACTACATATAAGCGCGATATAATAGAACTAAGATTATCTTTCCCGTTATTAATGCATACCACTATTAATTAAATATTTAGTCAAAAAAGGATTAAATATTATATAATAAATTGCAATAATTAAGATGATTTTAATAGCTAAATTATTAACTTCGCCCTTGTGTACTTATTACAAAACAATACCTTGCTTTTATATGCTATATCCTTATGATATTAACTAAAAAACAATAGAGGTATTATTGCTTTGTTTATCACGTTTATGTTATGTATATTTAAACCTTTCTGCTCGTACATTACCTAGATTTATTCTTTGTACTTACCATCAAAAAGCGCTTTAAATTTCTGATAAAATTTTTAAACAAAAAATCGTAAGACTACACTTAATGTTTACAAATTAAAATAATTATAAAAAAAGAGACTGTTTAGCTATACTCTTAATAAAATAACTAATTTATTAAATAGATTAACTTTCATAACATTACAGTTACAATAGTATAATATGAAAATGAGAAAACGTATTACCTTACTTCTCCTTAGTTTTACCTTCATTCTGGCTTGTGAACGGGATGATATCTGTCCTGAAGAAACCCCAACTACTCCAAGTTTAGTTATTGACTTTTTAAACAATTCTAATACAGATAGTCCTAAAAACGTAGTGGGTTTTAGAGTAGAAGACGCCGATAACATGGAGCATGTATTACCTGATTTTAATGACATAACCACAGCACAAGTACTACTGCCTTTAAAAACAACTGAAAACAGCACTCAATTTATACTTTATAAAGATTATAGCCTTATAGACGATAATGGTACACCTGATGATACTACAGATGATATTTCTCTTAGAAATGGAGACCTAATCACTATAGAATACAACAGAAAAGATATTTATGTCTCTAGAGCTTGTGGCTATAAAAGTGTTTTTGAAAATGTACTAATAACTGTAGAGCCTGACTCAAACAACTGGATATTAAATGCTATTCCGGTTAATGATAATCCAACTGTAGAAAATGAAACAACAGCACACTATAACCTATTTCATTAGTCTTTTTCTAACCCTTTTCTTATTTTGTGTAAACGTAAACGCACAAAATGAAACTCAAAAAGATAAGGCCGATCTTAAAAAAGATTCTTTGAAAATACAACAAAAATATGGACTTCGTTTAGGGGGAGACTTAAGCAAACTTATCCGCTCCTCATTAGATGATGAATACAAGGGCTTCGAATTGAGCGGAGATTATAGATTAACCCATAATTGGTATCTCTCAGCAGAAATTGGAACAGAAGAAAAGGACACAAGTACAGATTTTATAAGTACAACAGCTTCTGGAAATTATTTTAAAGCGGGTTTTGATTATAACATGTATACCAACTGGTTAGATATGGAGAATATGATTTACGCAGGCTTTAGAGGAGGCTTTAGCACTTTCTCTCAAGAATTAAATAGCTATACGGTTTACAATACAAATCAATTTTGGCACCCGCAATACACTACTAACGAAGCCTTAAAAGTTGATGGACTCTCTGCAATTTGGATCGAATTGATTTTAGGTGTTAAAGCAGAAATATTAAACAATCTATTTTTTAGTTTTAATATACAATTAAAAAATATTGTTTCTGAAACTGAACCTGGTACTTTCGAGAACTACTATATTCCTGGATTTAACAAAACTTATGATAGTGGTAACTTTGGTGTTGGCTATAGCTACACCATTTCTTATCTCATTCCTGTTTTTAACAAGAACAAATAAATATTCAATAAACAATTAATACCTAATTTAAACTTCATTTCCTTTATTGTATATTATTATTTACGCCATTAAAGTTAAGTCTTATTTAAGTAAAAAACTTAGATGAATAACATTGAATTATTTTAATAGCTAATAAGCTGTTATATGTTATATTTTAAGAGATAAGCCCTCTCACAATAAACAATACATTGTATTTAAATTAAAAGAAAAAAGAAGTACATTCTAAATGTAATTTCTTATTACATAACAAATTGTTAATCTTAAGATAACACCTATTCATTATTTTTAAATTAATTTCCATCGATTAAAAGACAATATAAGCCTCGTTTGTAAGTTTAAAGCACCTATTAATTAGGGTTAATCGCTTAAGTAAATTTTATATTGCTGTTTTACAAGGTTTTAACAATATTAATTGTTTTTCAAGAAATACAGATAAACGTATTAAACACCCTTTAATCGATAAAAAAAATAACGTAAAACACACTTAACCTCCTTAGCCCCTATAAAACAGGATAATTAAATAAATATAAAATCATTCGGTTTAGTTAATTAAATTTTTATATTTGTATAACCAGATTTGACTTTAATCAATAATTCCACCTAAAATGTTCTACTCAATTAATAATAGCTCTATTATAGAAAATATTGTTTCCCAAAAAATAGTAACCATACTTTCAATAGCTTTAATTGCTGTGCTTGTATTATTAGTAATTAGCATAGTAAATGTCTATAAGCTAGAAAAAGAAAGAAAAGATTTAGATGATTATGAATTTTAAATACAAATAAAAAGCCTGCGTATTTGCAGGCTTTTTATTTTAACATATCAAATATTTTTTAAGTTTATCTAACCAGTTTCTTATATTTTATACGTTTTGGCATTAAATCACCTCCTAGGCGTTTTTTCTTATTTTCTTCATACTCACTAAAGCCTCCTTCAAAAAAGTAAACTTGAGAATCGCCTTCAAAAGCTAAAATATGCGTACAGATTCTATCTAAAAACCAACGGTCGTGACTGATAACGACTGCACAACCAGCAAAATTTTCTAAACCTTCCTCTAGCGCTCTCAATGTATTTACATCTAAATCATTTGTAGGCTCATCTAATAATAAAACATTACCTTCTTCCTTAAGTGTCATAGCTAGATGCAAGCGATTCCGTTCTCCACCAGATAATAACTTCACCTTTTTATTTTGCTCACTTCCACTAAAATTAAAGCGGCTTAAATATGCTCTAGAATTCACTTGCTTCCCTCCCATCATCACTAAATCTTGCTCTTCACTAAAATTTTGCCAAATCGATTTTTCTGGATCTATGTTTACATGAGATTGATCTACATATGCTATTTTAGCGGTTTCACCAACAGTAAATGTTCCTTTATCTGCAGTCTCTTCACCCATTATCATTCTAAAAATAGTTGTCTTACCCGCTCCATTAGGACCGATTATTCCTACTATTCCTGCTTGTGGTAGATTAAAATTTAAATTTTCATATAATAATTTATCATCATAAGCTTTACTAATTCCTGAAGCCTCGATAACATTAGTCCCTAAACGTGGTCCATTAGGAATATAAATCTCTAATTTTTCATCCAATTGTTTTTGGTCTTGACTCAGCAACTTATCATAATTCTTCAAACGAGCTTTTTGCTTTGTTTGACGTCCTTTTGCTCCTTGTCTAACCCAATCCAGCTCTCTTTCTAGTGTTTTTTGACGTTTAGATGCGGTCTTACTTTCTTGTGCTAATCGTTTCGATTTTTGATCTAGCCAAGAAGAGTAATTCCCTTTCCAAGGAATACCTTCACCTCTATCAAGCTCTAAAATCCAGCCCGCAACATTATCCAAGAAATACCTATCGTGAGTCACGGCGATAACCGTTCCTTTATACTGCGCTAAGTGATGTTCTAACCAATGTACCGATTCCGCATCCAAGTGATTGGTAGGCTCATCTAATAAAAGCACATCTGGTTCTTTTAATAACAAACGACATAAAGCAACCCTACGGCGTTCTCCTCCAGAAAGCACTCCTATTTTTTTATTGCCATCTGGTGTGCGCAAGGCATCCATAGCAATCTCTAATTTAGTGTCTAATTCCCATGCATTAGCAGCATCGATCTCATCTTGAAGCACAGCTTGCCTGTCCATTAGCTTCTGCATCTTATCTGCATCACTATAAACTTCTTCCAAGCCAAACATATCGTTAATTTTATTATACTCCTCTAAAATAGCAACTGTTTCTGCGGCGCCTTCTTTTACAACTTCAAGAACTGTTTTATTCTCATCTAATTGCGGTTCTTGTTCTAAGTACCCAACAGAATAATCTTGCAAGAATGTAACATCACCTTGAAAATTTTTATCGACTCCTGCTATAATTTTCAACAATGTAGATTTACCAGATCCATTTAAACCTAGGATACCTATTTTAGCTCCATAAAAAAAACTTAGGTAAATATTCTTTAAAACAGGAGTATTAGCTCCAGGAAATGTCTTGGTAAGACCAGACATTGAAAAAATCACTTTTTTATCGTCAGACATATATTTATTTTATTATAATAATTGAAATGAAAAATGGGCCATTCGCTTAAACGCGTCCCTTTAAAGCATTGAATACCCATGCAATTGAAAAAAAGCCAACTCCTACTGCTGCAAAGCCCCAACCAGCTACATCATCATATCTAAATGCACCAAGTGCTATTAATGCCAATCCTACAATTATCATTATCGTGGTAGCCCATGCTAGCACCGTATTCTTATTCATCGCCATTTTTAATTATTTTTTGAAACTATTAATTTAAATTTATAAGTAAAACGCAAATATCGTCTTTTTAGACAAAAAAATATCTTTTATGATCTACTTTAATTAATCATCTAGAAAGAAAACCCATTTTTCCCTGCTGATAATCTCTAAGCGCTTCCATGATCTCTGTTTGTGTATTCATAACATATGGTCCCCAAGACGTCACTTTCTCTTGTAATGGCTCTCCAGAAAGAAACAGTAATTTACTATTTGCTATTGCTTCTATTTTAAAACCAGTACCATCGTCTTTAAATTCAATTAATTGAATGGCGCCTTCACTTAATATCACTTCATTATTTATAGAAACATTACCACTAATTAAATACAACAAAGCATTATGATTGCTGGCAATATCTATTGTTTCCATTCCCGATTTTTCGGCAGAAATTAAATATGCATTCACAGCGGTCTGCGTTTTAATTTTACCGTAAACCTGCTTTAATTCTCCAGCTATTATTTGAATTGATATTTTTTTATCGTCAGATTTAACACTATTAAAATTATGGTACTTGATATGCTGATATGCTGCTGGAATCATTTTTTTTTCTGAAGGTAAGTTCAACCAAAGTTGTATGCCTTCTAAAACACCGCCTTTATTTACAAATTCCTTTGTTGGTCCTTCCGAATGAATAATACCACGACCTGCTGTAGACCATTGTACATCTCCTGCTGCAACTACACTTTTATTTCCCAACGAATCTCTATGCAACTGTTCCCCTTGTAATAAAAACGTAATGGGTTCAAAACCTCTGTGGGGATGTGGCCCCAAATCGAAAGGATTATTCTTTTCGTCTATAGCATACGGCCCGTAATGGTGCAATAACACAAATGGATCGATCATTTCTATACTTTCCGTAGGAATAGGCTGTCTTAATCTAACCGCTCCCATATTCACAAAGTCACTTTTCCCTAATGTTTTTACCGTATTATATTTCATTTAGAATATATTTAAGCTAATACTATCGCTTCATTAAAAATATGTATGGCCTTTTTTAATGCGATATGCAACTCTGGGTCTACCACTCCTGTATTCGAAAAATTATCGTTAAACGAAGGCAATGAAAATTGAGACACAATGTTCCCTCCCATGTGTTCGAAACGTTTGCTTGCTAAATCTAAAACACTAGCAGCTCCTCTTCCCCCTGGTGAAGTAGCCATTAATAGCATGGGGATATTACACCATAATTGTCCATCTATTCTAGACATCCAATCAAAAATATTTTTAAATACCGTAGCATAAGCACCATTATGCTCGGCTAAGGATAATACAATCCCTTTTGAACTTTGTATTTTTTCTAAAAACAACTTTGCATTTTCTGGAATTCCATTTTCTATTTCATAATCGATGTCATACAGAGGTAATGGGTAATCATTTAAATCCAATACTTCTACTTCAACATTAGTAAGTTGGTTAGCCGCATAAGTCGCTAGTTTTTTATTTATTGATGTTTTACTGCTACTCCCAGCAAAGGCTATTATTTTTTTCATATAAAAATCTATTTCTATAGTAAAAGTAACCAAATCTAAAATATTTACTTATTAAATCTTTCACAATTAATGGTAAATAGAGATTATGTTTTTTATGGTATTTAACTTTAAAACTTTTGTATTTTAGCTCCATAAAAATTGCCCGCTTACCTTAAATACTATATTATATGAATATTGACTTCAATAAAAACGAAGACCATAATAAATTACTTTTATCTGATTTAAAAAGGCGTTTTGCCAAAATAAAACTTGGTGGAGGCGAAAAACGTATTGAAAAACATCATGCTAAAGGTAAATTAACTGCTAGAGAACGTATTGATTATTTGCTAGATAAAAAAGCCAAAAGTATAGAAATTGGGGCTTTTGCTGGAGACAATATGTACGCAGAACATGGCGGATGTCCTTCTGGAGGTGTTGTCGTGAAAATAGGATATATAAAAGGAAAACAGTGTATTGTTGTTGCCAATGATGCTACTGTAAAAGCAGGTGCTTGGTTCCCTATTACTGGTAAAAAGAATTTAAGAGCACAAGAAATTGCTATAGAAAATAAATTGCCTATCATATATTTAGTGGATAGTGCTGGAGTATATTTACCAATGCAAGATGAAATTTTCCCAGACAAAGAGCATTTTGGACGTATATTTAGAAACAATGCAGTAATGAGTAGCATGGGTATTACTCAAATAGCAGCCGTTATGGGGAGTTGCGTTGCAGGAGGTGCTTATTTACCTATTATGAGTGATGAGGCACTTATTGTAGATAAAACAGGAAGTATTTTTCTAGCAGGAAGTTATTTGGTAAAAGCTGCTATTGGAGAAAGTATTGACAATGAAACCTTAGGAGGTGCAACTACCCATTGTGAAGTTTCTGGAGTTACAGATTATAAAGCAAAAGATGATTATGATGCCTTAGATACAATTAAGCGCATTGTAGATAAGATTGGCGATTATGACAAAGCAGGTTTTAATAGAATTGAGGCTGAAAAACCTAAAGACAATCCAGAAGACCTATATGGTATTCTTCCTAAATCTAGGGCAGATCAATATGATATGTATGACATTATCAAACGATTAGTAGATAAGGGAGAGTATGATGAGTATAAAGCGGGTTATGGACAAACTATTATCACCGCCTATGCAAGAATAGATGGTTGGGCTGTTGGAATTGTAGCTAATCAACGAAAATTGGTTAAAACTAAAAAAGGAGAAATGCAGTTTGGAGGTGTTATTTATAATGACAGCGCAGATAAAGCCACTAGATTTATTGCTAACTGTAATCAGAAAAAAATACCTTTAGTCTTTTTACAAGATGTTACTGGCTTTATGGTTGGGAGTAAAAGTGAACATGGTGGTATTATAAAAGATGGTGCTAAAATGGTTAATGCTGTTAGTAATAGTGTTGTTCCTAAGTTTACAATTGTTATTGGTAACAGCTATGGAGCAGGAAATTACGCCATGTGTGGTAAAGCATACGACCCTAGATTAATTGCAGCTTGGCCTAGTGCAGAACTTGCTGTAATGAGTGGAAATAGTGCCGCTAAAGTTTTATTACAAATTGAAAAAGCTTCTTTAGAGAAGCAAGGTGAGACCTTTACAAAAGAAAAAGAAGAAGCTTTATTTAACAAAATAAAGTCCCGCTACGATGATCAAGTATCGCCTTACTATGCCGCGGCCAGAATATGGACAGATGCCATTATAGACCCTTTAGATACAAGGACATGGATTAGCATGGGTATTGAAGCTGCGAACCATTCTCCTATTGAAAAACCATTCAATTTGGGGGTTATACAGGTGTAGGAGATTTAAGTTTTTTTTCGTATATTAAAAACCTGTAAATCAACACTTTAAATTATGGGTACGATCAAAACTCTTAATAAGTGGGCCAACGCACACACTTATTTCACTATAGACCTATTGCGAATAGCCTTGGGGGTTTTCTTATTTATTAAGGGGCTTCAATTTATGCAAAATATGCAAACTCTAAATAATCTATTTG
This sequence comes from Lacinutrix sp. YIN62, assembly GCF_057219185.1. Taxonomy (NCBI): domain Bacteria; kingdom Pseudomonadati; phylum Bacteroidota; class Flavobacteriia; order Flavobacteriales; family Flavobacteriaceae; genus Lacinutrix; species Lacinutrix sp. YIN62. Next base: position 191,493 of record NZ_JBXVVH010000001.1, on the reverse strand, counting down.
AACCTATACAAGATATGGTTGGAGGCATGTTTGCTCTCCATTATGTTATTCCTGCACATTTAATAGGAGGGCTTTTAATCACTTTTGGATTATTAACAAGATGGGGAGTCGTCGCTCAAATCCCTCTCTTAGTAGGTGCCATATATATTGGACTTACAAGTGAGTTAAGCTCCACCAACTTAATATTAGCTTCTATTACGCTATTGGCTTGTATTTTTTTTCTAGTTTATGGCTCTGGTAAACATTCTGCAGATTATTATTTAAAAATGCAGCAATAATTAACAACACATAAGATTCTTAAAAAAACTCAAAGGATTTTTATTATAGCGTCTTACATTTAATTTTAAATATAAAACATATTCTTAAATAAAAAATCCAGCTTAAATTAAGCTGGATTTTTTAAACTACTAAAAGTGTTTCTTTTTATTTTGCTATGTTTACAGCTCGTGTCTCTCTAATAACTGTAACTTTTACTTGACCTGGGTAAGTCATATCTGTTTGAATTTTTTGAGAGATATTAAATGATAAATCAGCTGCTTTTTCATCATTTACTTTTTCACTTTCAACAATAACTCTTAATTCTCTACCAGCTTGAATTGCATAAGCTTTCTTTACACCATTAAAGCCAAAAGCGACATCTTCAAGATCTTTAAGGCGTTGTATATACGAATCTAATACTTGGCGTCTGGCACCGGGTCTGGCACCAGAAATAGCATCACAAACTTGCACAATTGGAGATAATAATGAAGTCATCTCTATCTCATCATGGTGTGCTCCTATAGCATTACAAACTTCTTTCTTTTCACCATATTTCTCTGCCCATTGCATCCCTAAAATAGCGTGAGGTGTTTCCATATCTGTCTCGGCATCTGGAACTTTACCTATATCATGTAATAGCCCTGCTCGTTTTGCTAGTTTTGAGTTTAAACCTAATTCTGCCGCCATTACCCCACACAATTTAGCGACTTCTCTGGAGTGTTGTAATAAGTTTTGCCCGTATGATGAGCGGTATTTCATACGTCCAACCATTTTAATTAACTCAGGGTTTAATCCGTGAATTCCTAAATCTATAACAGTACGCTTACCAACCTCTATAATTTCTTGTTCAATTTGTTTTCTTGTTTTTTTAACTATTTCTTCAATTCTGGCTGGATGAATTCTTCCATCGGTAACCAATTTATGAAGTGATAGTCTTGCGATTTCACGTCTAACAGAATCAAAACAAGATAAAATAATAGCCTCAGGGGTATCGTCTACAATAATTTCAACTCCTGTTGCAGCTTCAATCGCTCTAATATTTCGTCCTTCACGCCCAATGATACGTCCTTTGACGTCATCAGATTCTATATTAAATACAGAAACACAGTTGTCTACAGCTTCTTCTGTACCAATGCGTTGAATTGTATTTATAATAATTTTCTTAGCTTCTTGTTGTGCTGTAAGTTTAGCTTCTTCAATTTTATCTTGTACATACGCCATCGCATCACTTTTAGCTTCACCTCTAAGTGATTCTAACAATTGAGCTCTAGCTTCTTCAGCAGAAAGACTTGAGATAACCTCCAACTGTTCTACTTGGCTTTTATGAAGCCTATCTAATTCACTTTGTTTTTTCTCTAGAACATCAATTTTATGATTATAATCATTTGATTTTGCTTCTAAAGCAGCAGTAGCTTTTTTAGATTTAGATAATTCATTTGATATTTGAGATTCTTTATCTCTTGTACGTTTCTCTGCTTCAGCCATTTTTTTATCTCTAGAAAGAATGACTTTTTCATGTTCCGATTTTAATTCAATAAATTTTTCTTTAGCTTGAAGTATTTTGTCTTTTTTAATACTTTCTCCTTCGCTTTTTGCTTCTCTTAAAATTGCCGAAGCCGTTTTCTTAGTACTCTTTATCAGTTTGGAGGCATTATTTTTCTCTAGCAGTTTAGCTGCAATAAAACCTATTATTGCGCCTATAGCTATACCGCCTACAATTAATACAATTGTGTTATCCATTTTTAGTTAGTTTAGAATATAAAAAAAGCCTACACTAATTTTAGTTTTGTATAAACCCCTTAAAAATAAGTTTAGGGCTAACAAATTGATCAAGTATCTGTTCTAAATGACAGCTCGCTTTTACAACTTAAACTCACCCTTTTTAAAGAATTAACGTTGAGTTTATCAAAAAAATAATTAATGTAGGCAGTAACCTTTATTTTATTTATAAGAACATTTTAAGAGCTTAAATACGAATGTAATACATTATTTAAAGCGTCTAACTTTTTTTCAATATGCATATTCGTGTGCTCTTTATTCAAAGCTTCCTGTTCTACTTGAGATGCAAATTGTAAAGCGCACATTGCTAAAACATCTTGTTTATCTCTAACAGAATAACTTTGCTCAAATTGTTTTATCATAGCATCAATTTTCTTAGCAGCCAATCTCAACCCTTCTTCCTGACTAGGTTGTATGGTTAAAGGATAGACTCTATCTGCTATAGAAAGCTTTATTTTAAGCATTTCCGCCATAAATTAACTATGTTACACTATTCAGATAATTGGCCTATACAATGGTCAATGTCTCTTATTAATGTATTTATTTTGAGTTTGGTTTCTCTTTTATCATTATCACTGCCCAGTATTGTTTTTGCCATTTTGAGGGTTTCATATTTCTCTTGCCAAATCTCTAATTCAGAGCCTTGGTTATGAATTATATTTCGAGATTGCTCTAATTCTTGAGATAATTTTATATTGGTTTGCTTAAGAACATCTAGTTTGTGTAAAATTTTACTAACTTTATCTTCAAGAGCATCTACAATATCTTCAATATTACTCATTTGCAATTATCAATACTTAGCTTACAAAGTTAATTTAATTGGTGATATTTTACAATTGTTTTTTCATAAATTTTAAAACGTAGGCTTAAGACTCATAATCAGTACTATGACTTAGTCTTTTGGATTTGTCTTTGGTAATTGTTATCAAATTTATACATTAGCAGTAACAAGATTTTTTTATGAGACAGCTCCTATTGTTTTTACTTTTAAGCACTTCCCTTTTTGGACAAACCCAATATCCTCAAGATTATTTTAGATCCCCTTTGGATATAACTATTGTATTAGCAGGAACCTTTGCCGAACTTCGTCCTAATCATTTTCATTCCGGACTCGATATTAAAACAAAACAAGTGCAAGGTCTAAAAGTTTTTGGTGTTGCTGATGGCTATGTAAGTAGAATTAAAATTGCGCATTATGGCTATGGTAAAGCATTATATATTACGCATCCAAACGGTTACACAAGTGTTTATGCTCATTTGCAAAAGTTTTCACCAGAAATAGAAGCTTATCTTAAAAAAAAGCAGTACAAAAAAGAATCTTTTGAGATTGAGTTATTTCCTACTGTAGACGAATTGCAAATAAAAAAAGGCGCCCTTATTGCTTACTCTGGAAACACTGGCAGTTCTAGTGGTCCGCATTTACACTTCGAAATTCGTGATAATGCAGAAAGACCTGTAAACCCTATGTTATTTGGTATGGATGTAAAGGATTCTAAAAAACCTATTATTTCTAGTGTATACGCCTACCCTATTGGTAAAAATGCACATATTAATGGCGCTTCCGAAAAACAAAAACTACGCTTAATTCCTCAACAAAACGGGGATTATAAGATTGAAGATATTGCTGCTTATGGGACTATAGGCTTTAGTGTTGAAACTATAGACAGACAAGATTTAGCAGCTAATAAAAACGGGGTCTATAATATAAAAACTTACTATAACGGCATTCAAAATTTCGAAATTGATTTTAGTCGCTTTTCTTTTGCTGAAACGAAACATTTAAATCGTTTAATAGATTATGAACTTTATAAAACAGAAAAGCATAGGCTTCAGAAATTATTTGTAGAAAAAAACAATCCGTTGAGCTTATATAATAATATTAGTGATAATGGCTATATTACTATTACAGATAGCACTGCATCTGTTTATAAAGTTAAAATTAGTGACTTTAAAGAAAATACAACCCTTTTGGATATTACCATTAAAGGCCAAAAGAAACAACTTAACGATTTTAAAGAAACTAATACTGCTCAAGACTATATTATTTCAGATAAAGCTAAAATTTTAGCTGATGGGAATGTTACAGTAAATTTTCCCAAACACACGTTTTATGATAATTTTCATATCGATTTTAGTGTAGAAAACGATACTTTAACATTACACAAACCTATTATTCCTGTTAAAAAGTATTTTACCATTTCTTACGATATTAGTCAATATAATAAAACAGACATTAATCAGTTATATATTGCAGAATTAGTTGGCTGGAATAATTTCCCTAGTTATTCACGTACAAAAAGAAAAGGAAATATTTTAAGTACACGAACCAAGGATTTGGGAACTTATGTTTTAGCAACAGATACAGATGCTCCAATTATAACTCCAAAAAATTTTAAAAATGGCTCTTGGCTAAGTAAATACCGCTTTTTAAAGCTCAAGATTAGCGATAAAACCTCTGGCATCTCTAATTATAGAGCAACCGTAAACGGAAAATGGATTTTAATGGAATACGATTACAAAACAAAAATATTAACATATGATTTCAATGATGGCATTGTTACAGACACTAAAAATAATTTAAAAGTAATAGTTACGGATAATGTAGGAAATAGCACTACATTTGAATCTACCTTTTACAGAAAATAAGTAATTAGCTCAAATGCCTTAAGCACTATATTATAGATTAACCCCTAATTTTATAACGGCGTAAAACCAATATAACCTTGACAACCAAAGATACTTTACTAAAACTTATCATTCTTATTTTGCCCCTTTTAGGTTTCGCGCAAAGCGCAACAATAAATGGTGTCATCTTAAATGCTCATAATTTACCTATTGAAGGCGTAAATATTAAAGCTGGAAAAGCGGGTACACAAACCAACCTAAATGGCTTTTATAAGTTAAAAATACCTGCTAACACAGATGTAAAGCTAGTATTTTCTCATGTTTCACATAAAAAGATAACAATAACAGCAAACTTAAAAAACGGAGAAATCTTTGAATTTAATCCTGTTATGAACATTAATATAGAACAGGTTTCTGAAATTATTTTAACCGGAAGAAAACGAAAAGATGTTGAAGGAATTGTTAGCATAAAACCAGAAGTTATTAGAAAAATTCCTGGAGCAAATGCTGGTGTAGAAAACCTTTTAAAAACATTACCAGGTGTTAGTGGGAATAATGAATTAAGTACTCAATATTCTGTACGTGGAGGGAATTTTGATGAAAACCTAGTCTATGTAAATGGCATCGAAATATACCGCCCGTTTTTAATACGCTCTGGTCAGCAGGAAGGCTTAAGCTTTATTAATAGTGATTTGGTGGCCAATGTTGATTTTTCTGCTGGTGGGTTTCAAGCCAAATATGGAGACAAACTGTCTTCTGTTTTAGATATTACTTATAAAAAACCAACGGCTTTTGGTATTGCTGCAGATTTAAGCCTTTTAGGCGGAAGTCTAGCTGTAGAAACCAGAAGTAAAGACTCCAAGTTCTCAGGAATAACAGGGCTACGTTATAGAGATAATAGCCTATTAGTAAATGCAAAAGAAACAGAAACTAATTACGATCCAAAATTTGTAGACCTACAAAGTTATTTAACGTATCAATTTACAGACAAATTCGAATTAAGTTTTCTAGGAAACGCAGCGATTAACAAATACAATTACGAACCGCAAACCCGTCAAACAAACTTTGGTACACTAGACAATCCATTGGCGCTTTTAGTGTTTTATGAAGGGCAAGAACGCGATGCTTATCAAACTCTTTTTGGAGCTCTACAAGGGAGTTACAACGTTAATGATAATTTAAATTTAAGTTTAGTTACCTCTACTTATCATACAACGGAGGAAGAACATTTTGATATTTTAGCCCAATACAGCTTAGGGCAAGTAAACAGTAATATTGGAGATGAAGATTTAGGTGAAGTAGAATTTAGTGAAGGTATTGGCGGACAATTAAATCATGGTAGAAATGATCTGGATGCTTTAATTACCACAGTAGAACATAAAGGAACGTACACTGTAAATGAAAATGAATTTAAATGGTCTATAAAATATACTAATGAAGATATTCGAGACCGCTTAATAGAATGGGAAGTTATAGATTCTGCTGGTTTTTCTATAAATCCTCCAAATATTGGAGGGTTTAATGACCAACCCTATACTCCAGACACAACACCTTTGGCTGCATTTCAAAATGTACAGGCAAGGAATAATACCCAGATAAATCGTGTTCAAGCGTATTTACAATGGAGCAAGCGTTCTAAATTAGGAGATAGTGACGTTTGGTATAATGTTGGTGCTCGTGCTCATAACTGGACTGTAACAGATGAAAATTCTAACTTAGAAAACGAATCGCAAACGGTTTTTAGTCCAAGAGTTCAATTTGCTATAAAACCCAATTGGGAAAAGGATATGTTATTTAGAATTGGTAGTGGTTTATACTACCAACCTCCTTTTTATAGAGAGTTAAGAGATGCAAATGGTATCGTACAACCTAATGTAAAAGCGCAAAAGTCTTTTCATTTAGTATTAGGAAATGATTATAGTTTTAAATTATGGGATAGGCCTTTCAAATTAACAACAGAAGCTTATTATAAAAACTTAACCGATGTTAATCCGTACACTGTTGAAAACGTTCGTATACGCTATCGTGCAAACAATTCGGCTAAGGCTTTTGCATATGGCTTAGATCTTCGCTTAAACGGAGAGTTTGTACCTGGTACAGAGAGCTGGTTTAGTTTTGGCTATCTGAAAACTGAAGAAAACATAAATGATCGCGGTTATATTGCTAGACCTACAGATCAACGCTTAAAATTTGCTGCACTATTTCAAGACTATGTTCCCAACATACCGAATATGAAAATGTATTTAAATTTGGTATATAATACAGGGTTACCTGGAGGTTCCCCAAGTTATGCAGACCCATACGTATTTCAAAATCGCTTACCAGATTATAAACGTGCAGACCTTGGTTTCCAATTCGTAATTGTTGATGCCAAAAAACAGTTTGATAGCGGCTGGAAAAAAGCATTTAAAGACCTTTCATTTGGTTTTGAAATTTTCAACATATTTGATGCACAAAATTCGATTACTAACACTTGGGTAAGAGATGTATATAGCAAACGACAATATGCTATTCCAAATTACTTAACTCCTCGTGTGTTCAATATAAGAACAACTATGCGATTTTAAAAAAATCTATTTAGCTGCAACTTATTTTATATTAAAAAATAAACATTACATCACTAATCTCTCTTTTCCTAAAGGGAGATTATTTTTAGCTGTTTATTCGTCTATTAAACTGCTTTATACAATGTATCTAGTCACAAAAAACAGCGAAAATCATTCTGTATATGCTAAAGAAGAAATAACACTATAGTGTCAAGATTTTTTCTTCTTCTTTTTCTTTTTTGCATCCTTTTTACTTTTGTTTATAATTAACTTTTGAACTAATTTACCTGGTACAATCCTCATGAAACCTTGAATCAAGCCTTCTATAATATAGTTTATAGGCGAGCGATATACATTTCTTTCAGATTGATATTTTGCAATGAGATATCGTTTTTGATCTGGTAAATTATCTGTTCGTACAACGCCGTTTACAATTGCAGAGAGTAGTACCTTTTTTTTAGCTTTGTCCTTTCGTTTTTCATTAATTAATTTGAGTAATAAATTATCATAATCAAATACCAACTTATTTTGAGATTGGTATTCTCCCGCATTCATATTAAATTGAATCCGCTTCATATGGCCTGAGACCATTTCCATTCCTGCTAAAGGTTTTATCGCGGAGTTTAAATGTGTCATATCTAAAACTCCAACTGCAACATCTAACAAAAAAGTTTCATTGTGATATGGCGCTTTAAAGTTAATATTGATTGCCGTTTCCCCTACAAGACTGGCCTTTATTTTAGCATTTAATTTCCCTAACCGTTTTTGTTCCTCGGGCATATTAGTTAATCCCAATATGTCGCCATCAATACCTTCTATTTTTAGTGCCCCCGATTCAATTCGTTTAACACCAAGTTCTCCATAAATCACCGATGAATTAGAAATCGCAACAGAATCGATAAGAAATGCGATCGGAATTTCATTTATAACCTCTTGAAATGTGGGCATATACTCCTCTTTAGGCCTTGGGATATTTTTATTTCGATGCAATTTAACATTCAACCCATCAACATTAACTTGTTTTGCAACAATATCCAATTGTGTGTAAAAATCGCTTGAAGGATCGAACTCATTGATGGCAAGCGCTTTTAAATCCACTTCTACAATATCGGTTTGATGGCCTTTTCGCTTACTAACTTCAACCCAATCTATTAAATAACCATAAGACACATTATTTAATAAAATTTCTTTGTTTTTTAAATTATAATGAAACCGATCCAATTTAAAACGTGTGTAATCGTTAAGTTCAAAAGCTACACTATCTATATTCACTTCTAAATCCCCCATTTCAAAAGGTATTAAGTGCTTAAATCTCAAAGAGTCGGTATCTATTTCGGTTGCTAGCACTTGTATTTTCTTTACTTGACCTTTTATATCCTGCGATATAGGGTCTCTTAACACAACGGCACCATTGTCTATGCGAAAATTATTAATATTTGCACGAGACAAGATGTCTCCAAACATAGATTGTAAACCTTTTCCACTTGTTTTTTTAGTAACATCATTACTTAAGGTTACTTCAAATTTTGGATGTTCAAAGGCTATTTCATCTAAATTTAACCTTTTACGAAGCAACAAATCTATCCATTCGAGTCCATTAATAGTGGCATAATCTACATTGCCTTTAATCACTGTTCCGTTTTGAGGATTTAATGGTGCGATACTAACATCATATAGTGTAACGCCTTTAAAAAAAGTATCTAAATCAAAATTGGAATACACTATATTATATGCTCTTTCGGGATTTGAATTAATCGTCGCTTCAAAATTATATTCAATCCACCATTCTAGACCTTTAACCATAGTAAAGAGCAACACTAAAACAATAGTAAATCTAATTGTTATTTTTTTCATAGGTTATTTTTAACTTTAGTTTTAAAAAATTAAACATAAATCGCTTTTACTACCGGTTATATCTCTATTCTAGCTTCTTTTTAATTAATTTCTGTATGATGTCTATAATTTTATTTTTTCAAAAAGCTGATACTTCATTTTTCACCTTTTATTCTCTTGAACTATGCGCTTAAATTAGGGAGTGATTTGGAAGCGCTCAAAATAGCGTTATTGTATTATATAATTAAAGATAGTAATTTCTTTTAAACCAAAGTTAAATTACAATTAAAAACACGAAACACCTCAAGCAAAGCGGTTAACAGCGTAATATATATTAGTTTATTTAGAAATTAACCTACTAAAGAATAATACAAAGGAGGCAATATTTTATTTAAATTAGACATTATATTTAATACCTATGCATTAGTAATTTTTGTATTTTTATTAAAAAATCACTCTTTTTTATATAAGAAAAGGAAATAGACACTAAATATTTAATTTACAGAACGGTAAATCTGAATTACTTTTCTCTGATTGAAAATAACAATTTATAAGGATACAAATGAAAAAATTACTTTTAATACTTTTTCTCTTTAGTTTAGCTTTTAGTTGTAACACATCTAAGCAGACAAAGCAAACTACTAACGAAAATGAGCACTCACAAACACAAATTAGTGATACACTTAAAATATCTAACGCTGCGTTAGAATATGAAATTATAATTATAGAACCTGGTTTTAATTCTTGGTTAGCTTCACGAGCAAAACCTAAAGGGTTTTATACCCAAACGTTTTTAGAAAATAAAAATTTTCGTTATGTTACTGAATGGAATGCTAGAGTATTACAAGTAAACAAATATAATCCTAACCTTTATGAATTACAAATTGACTATAAACGACATATTAATTATGGTTACGATGTGAATTATTTGTTATATAATTATTTCCTTTTCTTTCAAAACAACTATAAACAGAATCTTTTAAGTACTAGAGTTCCTATAAATTAAATTATATTTGTTGCTTTAAAATAAAGTTTATGGAGCAATTTAAAAGTCGCTGGGAAATTAAACAAAATTGGCAGCTATTATTTCCTTTTTTTGGTGGATTAGCTGTAATATATTCTGCATTTAAGCTTTCGAATATTTTAACTAAAACGTATCCCTTAATGGTTACCATGATAGTTACCATTATTCTAAGTTATGGCTTTTTAAAATTATTTTTATTCTTATTTAAAAAGCTGGAAACCAAATGGATTGTAGAATACAAATGGGAAATGATACGTATTTTTATAGTCTTTGCAATAACAGGTTCCTCTTCCGTTTTTATTGGACGCCCTATTATAAAACTGATTGGAATTACTAAAGAAAACTTAAATATTGTTGTTTACTGGATATTATATGTTATCATTGGATTAGTCTTTTATCAAATTTTATTAGTTGCTTTTGGATGGTTATTAGGGCAATTCAATTTCTTTTGGGCTTTCGAAAAGAAAATGCTAAGCAGGTTTGGATTGGGTAAGTTTTTAAAATAAATGAAAAACATAAAACAACATCTATTTTATAAAATTGCAGTTTTGGTACTTACTATAACTGTTATTATGCCTTCTGTTGTTAAGCTTACACATCTTTTAGAAAATCACGAGCATATAACTTGTGAAGATCAAACCAAAATCCATTTTCATAGTTTAGATATAGATTGTGAATTTTATAAGTTCGAAGTAAACACAGCTTACTCGATAAATTTCAATGATTTAGAATTTATTTTAATAAAAAATAATCATAAAACAATTTCCTCACAGTATCACTTTATTAGTGATTATGAATTCTTAAATTTTTCGTTACGAGGGCCTCCTTTATTTGTTTAATAAGCATTGCACAAAATATTTTATTCCTTCTAGTCTTTAGGAAAAAAGGTACTATTTATTAAACGATAACAATATAAATGAAAAAACACTTTTCTGTCTTGCTATTTCTAGCAATGACAAGCTTATTTGCACAACAAACAATTACGGGAACTATAACAGATAAAAACACCAATAGCCCTTTAGAGTTTGTAAGTATTTATTTTCCACAATTAGAAAAAGGAACAACGACTAATATTGATGGGTATTTCGAACTATCACAGCTTCCCATAGGTCAGCAAAAAATTGTAATTTCCTTAATAGGTTATGAAACTTTTTCTCAAAGCCTTCAGCTTCCATTAGAAACGTTTAACATTGCCCTAAAACCATCAGCGATTGAAATGGAAGAAATCATAGTCTCAACTCCTTTTCATAAATTACAAAGTGATAATGTTATGAAAGTAGAGCGCGAAAATGTTTCTACATTAAAGCAAAACGGTGCTACGAGTTTAGCCAATGGTATTACTGAAATTGCAGGAGTTGAAAGTGTTTCTACAGGCTTAAGTATAGGCAAACCTGTGATTAGAGGTTTAAGCTCTAACCGGGTTTTGGTTTATGCTCAAGGAATTAGATTAGAAAACCAGCAATTTGGTAGTGAGCACGGTTTAGGTGTAAACGATGCTGGAATAGAGAGTGTAGAAGTTATAAAAGGTCCTGCGTCCTTACTTTACGGTAGTGATGCCTTAGGAGGCGTATTATACTTGAATCCAGAAAAATACGCTTCTCAAAATAGCCATTCAAGCGACTTTAATGGCAATTATTTTACAAATACGGAAGGCTATTCCTCCAATATCGGTTTTAAATCTTCTGGAGAAACCGTTAAATTTTTATTTAGAGGACTCTTATCAGAACATTCAGATTATAACACTGAAGATTACAGAGTAACTAATACGCGCTTTAGAGAACAAGACTTTAAAGCAGGGATAGGTTACCAAAAATCTAAATTTAAAACCGATTTTAGATACAATGTCAACCATTCTAAACTTGGTATTCCTGAAGGCATCGGAGAACAATCTACTGCCAGAAGTGTATTATTGCCTTATCAAGATTTAACCAATCATATATTTAGTTCTAAATCAACTCTTTTCTTTGACACTTCTAGCTTAGATTTAAACATTGGCTATACCTATAACGACAGAAAAGAATTTGAAGACCATCATCATGATGAAGGAGAAGACCATAACGAAGAGGAAGAAGAAAACCATGACGAATCGGTTTTGGAACCAGCATTACACATGAAACTTCAAACAGCTAATTATGATATTAAATATAACCTCCAACAGTTAGGGAAATTCGAAACAATAGTAGGTGTACAAGGGATGCACCAAACCAATACAAATAGCGGAGAAGAACAGCTTATTCCTGATGCAACAACCAACGACTTTGGTATACTAACAACTTCTCATATCCATTTTGAAACTTTAGACGTTCAATTGGGAGCGCGTTTCGACAACCGAAACATTGCTGTTAAAAATGGAATAAGCAAAAGTTTTAATAGTTTTAATGGTGCTATTGGAGCCAAAACAAACATTGCAAAAAATATTGTGACTCGCCTAAACCTAGCGACTGGTTTTAGAGCGCCTAATTTAGCAGAACTGACGAGCTTTGGTTCTCATGAAGGAACCAACCGTTTTGAGATTGGAAATTCAGAGCTTAATAATGAGCAAAATATACAAGTAGATTTAGCTTTAGAATTTAAAAACGAGCATTTAGAATTATTTGCTAATGGGTTTTATAACAGCATAAAAGACTACATCTACCTATCTCCAAGCGGCGATTTAATTGATGAGGATCCTGTTTTTAATTACACACAACAAAACGCAAATTTATATGGAGGAGAGCTTGGGTTTCACCTACATCCTCACCCGCTAGACTGGCTGCATGTTGAAAGTAGCTTTGAAACTGTTACAGGGAAACAAGATGATGACACTTATTTACCACTAATTCCTGCTAATAGTTTAACCAATACGATACGTATAGAGTTTGAAAAAAATTGGCTTACTAAAGCTTATGTTTTTATAAAATTAAAAAACACATTTAAACAAAACAATGTTAGTTCCTTTGAAACACCTACAGATGCGTATGCTTTATTAAGTACTGGTTTTGGAGGAGATATTAAAATATTAAAAAATACTTTTACCTTTAATATTACCGGAAGCAACCTTACAAATAAGAGTTATATAAATCATCTGTCGCGATTAAAAATAGATAATATATCTAATATAGGACGCAACTTTAGTTTTGGTCTAAGTTACCGCATATAGAAAATAGCTCCCTATTGCTGATCAAGAGATTGGAAAATACTAGTCTTTTTGTTATTTACATATATTCTTGTAATACAATTTTAAACGAATGGCAAGTTTTTCATTTTAAAATAGAATGCGGTAGTCAATTATTTAAGGTCTATAAAGTATAACTATTCAAAAAATTAAAGGTTTCTCGTTTAGAGTAAGACTACTTAACTAAAATAAAAAATGCTATTTCAGTTTTGATTACTATATTTCACAACAATTATAATAAAAAGAACTAAACCCTAAAATTCAAACAATGAAAAAAGCTTTTTTAATTGGAATATTAATCTTTTTACCTTTTTTATCAACATCTCAAAATAAAATAGGCGTATTTGCTGGAGTAAATGCAGCTACATTTTCAGATCAAATTTTAAAAAGTGTAGGAATCCATAGTAATTCTTTTAGCCTTCATATAGGTGCTGCCTATGAACTAAGCATTTCAGAAAAAATAGCCTTTCGTCCTAAACTTATATTTTCCCAACAAGGAGATAGAGAAGATTTCAATACTAATATTAATTATGAAGTTTCCTATATAAATGTGCCTCTTAACTTTAAATTTTTTAATAAACCATATATTCTAGCTGGCCCGCAAGTCGGTTTTTTGATAGACACAAAAAAAAGGAAATATAATTATGGTGATTTAAAAAAAACTGATTATGGTCTTAATCTTGGAATAGGAACTAATATAAAAGATTTTTTTATAGAATTTCTATTATATCAAGGATTTAATGAATTAATAGACGTCAAACAATTGTACACATCATTTCCTAGAAATATGGGTATTAAGGCTACGAACACCGTTGTACAATTAAGTTTTGGTTATAATTTTGAGTTATAACTGTAAATATAATTCAATGCTTAATACAAAAGCTCCCGTAAAAGGAGCTTTTGTATTAAATTCTTAAAAGACTACAGCGGTTAATTATTTTAGAATTACATTCCCTCATAAAATATAGACAACTTAATCATTTTTAGTCTTTTTAAAATAGTATTCTCCTCTAAAAACGTGTTACTTTATTTTACAATGCCATTTAAGTAAAACTCAACCAATAATCATTCTGTTTTTAAACTATCGACTGGTTTAGCAATCGCCGCCTTAAAAGATTGGAAACTAACCGTTATAAGTGCAATAAATATCGCAACCAATCCTGCGACAACAAAAATCCACCAACTAATTTCTATGCGATAAGCAAAATCATTTAACCAATTTCGCATTAGCAACCAAGCAATGGGAGCGGCTATTAAAATTGAAACAACGACTAGTTTTAAAAAATCTTTAGAGAGTAATTTAACAATTCCGATTATACTAGCTCCTAATACTTTTCTTACACCTATTTCCTTACTACGTTGCTCTGCAGTATAAGCCGCCAAACCAAACAGCCCTAGACAGGAAATTAGAATCGCTAATAATGCAAAAATCCAAGATAGTTTGCCTATAAGTTGTTCGCTTCTAAATTTATTATTGAATGCATCATCTACAAATGCATACTCAAAAGGAAAAGCAGGGTTATGCTTTTTCATTACAGTTTCTATTCTAGAGAGTATAGTGTTTGTTTCTATGCCTTCTTTTGTTTTAATATATAAAAATCTTGCCTGTTCGTCTGAATTAAGAAACATTACAGGATCACTTGTACCGTACATATTACCATATAAAAAATCTTTAACAACTCCTATAACTTCATAAGTTGTTCCGCCTCTATTAATTGTTTTTCCAATAACACTTCCCTCGCCCATTAATTTAGCAAATGACTCTGTTATAATTGTATGCACGCTATCTAATGCTTTATTTCTATTAAATCCCCTTCCTTCTACAATTTTTATGTTTGTTGTTTTTAGAAATGTAGGACTCACATACCTAAAAGAAATTAACACATCCTCTGTATTTACTCCTCCTTTCCACTTTAATCCTGATCCATTATTTCCTCCTGATAATAATTGAGAATTAATAAAAGCGGCATCTTCTACAACGCCAGTTTTTATTAAATCCTGCTGTATTACAGAGAATTTATCTACTATGTTTCCGTTAACATTCATTCGAATTAACTGCTCTTTATCGTATCCTAAATCTCTATTTTTTACATGTTGAATTTGTTGATAAACCAATATTGTACTTATAATAAATACTATGGATATTGTAAATTGCCCAACAACTAATCCTTTTCGTATAAATGTAGCACTCCCTGTGGTTGCTTTTATTCCTTTAAGGACCTCAACAGGTTTAAATGAAGACAAGTAAAAAGCGGGATAAATTCCTGCGAAAAAACCACAAAATAATGTGATCATCAATAGTACAAACAAATGTAATGGTTTTGTTACCTCTAGATCTAAGTGTTTATTTATCAATAAATTAAATTGAGGCAACAATACATATAACATAATAATACTGACTACTGCTGCAATACCAGCCATTAATAAGGCTTCAGTAATAAACTGAGACATTAACCGAGAACGCCCAGATCCCATGGCCTTACGTACGCCAACTTCATTTGCTCGTTTTTCACTTCTAGCGGTAGATAAATTCATGAAATTAATACAAGCGATGAGCAAGATAATAATTGCAATAGCTGTAAATAGACGAATATGAGCAATCCTTCCGCCTACTACTTTTCCGCCCTGAAATTTAGATCTTAAATGCCAATCTTTCATTGTGTGTAAAAAAGCAACGGTTTCTTTATCTCCCGTTTTTTCTTCTAAAAGCTGACGCACCTTAGAGTCTACCAATTCAAAATTCGCTTCTGGTGAAAGCTCAACAAAAGTATCTGTAAAATTACTACCATACTCCATCACCCAGTCTTTTCCAATAGCAAATCGCTCAAAAGGCACCAACCAATCAAAAGGAAAACTCACATTCTCTGGAAGGTCTTTAATAACCCCCGTTATCAAGTAGTTTGTAGTATTATTTACCTTAATAGATTTACCCAAAACCTTAGTATTGACTCCAAAAAGCTGTTCGGCGATGGTTTGGGTTAAAACTATAGCTTCAGGTGCCTTAAAAGCACTTGCAGCATTTCCTTCGATAAAGGAAAGTCCAAAAATGTCAAAAATATCTGAATCTGTATACAGTCCTGCTCTATTAATTGCATTGTCCCCAACAGTAAATAACAAATCATCTTTAAATGTTTTTGCAGCTCTTATAATACCAGGAACATCATCTTTCAGTGCTTTTGCTAATGGTCCAGGTGTAGAATAAAAGGTTCGCCATTCCCCTTCATACTTCTGGTTTGTTGGCACATAATATACTTGATCTTCATTTTCAAAATTAGCATTAAAACTCATTTCGTCTTCCACCCAAAGAAAAATCAAACTCGCACACGTAATCCCTATAGCCAACCCAAAAATATTTAAAAAGCTATAACCTTTATTTTTTAGGAGACTACGAAAGGCTATTTTTATATAATTCTTAATCATAACTATTTATTTTTTTGATTGTTTATTTGATTGATTAATTGCATTCCCAATGCCTTTTCCTTTTATATTAAAATATTTTCTGTAACCTTTAGCCCGTCTAACATACGTATAATGCGATGACTATATTTAGCATCGTGTTCGCTATGTGTTACCATAATAATAGTTGTGCCAGCTTCATTTAATTCTATAAGTAAATCCATAACCTCATTACCATTGGTACTGTCTAAATTCCCTGTAGGCTCATCTGCCAGGATTAGCTTAGGATTATTTACAACGGCTCTTGCAACTGCTACTCTTTGCTGCTGCCCTCCTGACAATTGCTGAGGAAAGTGATTGCGTCTGTGCATGATTTGCATTTTTTCTAAAACTGCTTCTACGCGTTCTTTTCTTTGTGCTGGCTTAACTCCAGTATAAATTAATGGTAATTCAACATTTTCGAAAACAGTTAACTCATCAATCAAATTAAAGCTTTGAAATACAAAACCTACATTATGTTTACGCAAGTCTGATCGCTTACGTTCATTATATCCAGCAACTTCTTTTCCATTGAATTTAAAACTCCCGCCATCTGGATCATCTAATAACCCTAAAATATTTAATAATGTAGATTTTCCACAGCCTGAAGGTCCCATAATAGCAACGAATTCTCCTTCTTTAACAGTAAAGGATAATTTATTTAGCGCTATGGTTTGTACTTCTTCTGTTTTATAAAATTTTTCTAAATCTGTTATTTGTATCATGTAATTCTTCTTTTAATTAATTGCCTTTATTTTAATATTAGTTCTTGAGTGTCTCCATAGGTATCATAACTTGAAGTAATAACCTTATCACCATCATTTACCCCTTCTAAAACTTCATAATATTCGGTATTTTGACTCCCCAAACGGATATTTACCTTATATGCCGTAGTTTCATCATCACTTAGCTTAAAAATCCAATTGCCTCCTGTTTTTTGAAAAAAACCTCCTTTTGGTACCAGAAACGCTTGTTTTTCTGCACTCAATGCAACCTTTATTTGTAAATTTTGTCCCCGCCTAATCCCTACTGGAATATCACTTTCAAATTGCATATCGACATGAAAACGCCCATTAACAATTTGTGTAAATACTTTTTTAATGACTAAATGGTACACTTTATTGTTTAAAGTAACAATGCCTTTTTGTCCATTATAAATTCTTGATATATAGTGCTCATCGACATCGACCCTTACCTTATAGCCACTCAAAACATCAATTTGTCCCAAGCGCTCTCCTTTTTGCTTAGATTGACCTATTTCGGCATCTAAAGCTGTTAATTGACCATCTATTGGAGCTCGAACAACTAAATCCTCGACCTTTCTTCGCATAAGTGCTAAGGCACTTTGAGTCCTAGCATAAGAACTCTTAGCTTGATTTATTTCTTGTTTTGCAGATGTAGAATCTTCTCGTAAGACTGCTTTTGCTAATTGCATGCGTTGCTTCTGATAATTGTAATTATTAATAGAGGACTCATAATCTTGACGCGCAATAGCCTCTTTCTGATATAAAATTGTATTTAACTCATAAACGCGTTTTGCTTCTATTAGGTTATTTTCAACATCGGTAAACTGATTTAATTTATTGATTGTATTTTGACGTGCTGCATTTTGAGAAATTTGCATTTGCGTTAGTAAATTATATACCGATGTTTCTTGATTAACAAGACTTAATTCTAAATCTGTATTAGACAATCTTATAATAGGCTCCCCTTTTTTCATTATAGCGCCATCTTCTACAAACTTTTCCTCTACACGACCGCCTTCTAGCGCATCTAAATATATTGTTGTTATGGGCAACACAACCCCATTTACAGGAATGTTTTCCTGAAAAACATTTTTAGTAACTGTACTTATTGTAATACGTTCTTTTTGTACATTTAATTTAGAGCCGCTGGTAATTTGTGAAATAACAAAAGCTATTAAAGCGGCTATTGTAACTCCTCCTAACAGGATTTTTTTTGATTTTGAAAATTTCTTTTTTTCAATTGGGACATCCATATTTATTCTTTTTTTAAGTCTATTTTTTAATGATATAACTTAGACATAGTCAAGATAATGCCAAAAACACAACTCCTTTAAAATAAACAGGTTACACATTTTAAATAAAAATAAAGTGTTCGGTTTTGATACACATTATGTACGAAAACGATCACTTTTAAATACTAAATAAGCTTTAATAATTTCATTTTATACACAATTACAATATTACAAGCCCTTTGTTTATAAATTAATATGTTTCGTTTTATTTTAAGCAAGTTTATAATATATACGCAAAGGACATAACCCTAAATAGATTATGTCCTGTATTCATTTTATTATAGGCCCTATAGCTTATGCTACTTAGTTTTTTATTAAATTATCTATAGCACTTTGTAAAACAGCATCTTTACTATCCATATAATCCCTAAACGTTTTTTTAATTTCAATATCAGGAGGAATCCCATATCCAACGAACTCGCGTCCATCAGGATAGATCTCTTTTTTTATACAAATTCTAGCCCTTCCTCCGCCTGGTAATTTAAATTGCATAGGCATTCCTGTTGTTCCTGCAGAAGTTTCGCCTATTGTAATTATATGTTTTTGATTTTCAGTAGAGATTAAAAAATCTTCAGAAGACGACGCAGTAAGACTCCCTATCAATATTGCGGTAGGAATAACGACTCTATCCTTTTTTTTAACCGTATTAGAGATTGTATGAAAAGGAATTTCATAAAAATAACTATCCTTTACAGTTAAATAGGCTTGGCTTAACATTTTCCTATTCTCCTTAGTCCCTTGCAGGGTATCTTTAGCTTGAATATTATAGTGTTTTCCATAAAATTCATAAAGCGGAATGTAAGACAAAATAAGCGATTTAGACATTACCACTTCATCATCGTTGGTTAAATGCTTAAATATTGAATAAGCATATGTAGAATTTCCTCCTAAATTAGCTCTTAAATCTATAATTAACCGCTTAGCTTTTTTAATTTCAGGTAATTTACTTTTAAATAAAGAATCGATTTTAGGGTCTCCAAACGTTTTTAAATTAACATAAGCTATTTTATGTTTTAACCATTTAAAATCAAAACTATTATCCTTTTGAAGCTTAGGGTACATTTCTTTTTCTGTAACCGTATTAATTGTAAGTGTTTTAGTTATTATTTTAGCATTTGTTTTTTTTAATTTCAACTTAAATATTGTCCCTTTGGGCCGATAAAACATTTCTGAAATAGAAATAATATGCAACATAGCATCAGTACTAGAAGAAATATATGGTCTAACAAATTTGTTAAGATAATCTTCGGTAGGAAATCCGTTAACCTCTATAATCTCCGTTCCTATAGGAACTTCATTTTTTTTACTATTATTAATTTTTGTTATAATAGCTTTTCCTTCTATATTTTCTACAACAAATTTATAATCCCCAAATTCGGCATTTAACATAAACTCCGCAAAGGCATTCGGGAATTCAATATTAGTATGACCATCTTTCAAACTAGCTGCAAACTTTTGCAATAGGCGATAATATTCATAATCATTTTTTGTCTCTTGAACATCTTTGATTAGTGTTATGTAGTCTGACTCCCATTTTTCTTTATCTATTTTATTTAGATATACAAAATTGAAATTGACTTCATTCCAAAATTTTGAGAGCCCATAAATCTTTTCAGTTGTTCCAATTGTATTTGGAAGCTCTGTTTGTGAAAATAATGGTATAGTAAGAAGAATACTAAATAATAAAATTAATGATTTTCGCATGGTTTTTAATTTGTAATTTAAATTATGATAAATAAAGTCTATTCTAAAAAGGGTTAGCGTCTTATGTTCCTATAGTTAAGATTATGCCAAAAACGCAAATTATTTATTTACAGTATTTTATATATTCTCCTTTAAATAAAGTGTTCGCTTTTGAGACACTTTATGTTCATTAACGCACACTTTTACGGTCTCTAAATTTTCTTTTTTCTAATTTTTATAAGCTGAGTATAATATTGTATTATTGTATTGATGGTATTAAAAAAAGCTACAATTTTAGTTATAGACGACGATTTAGATGTGCTAACCGCATTACGTCTCCTATTAAAACCCTTAGTGAAAGAGGTTGTTATCGAGAAAAACCCGAGTAACATTGGCGCTCAAGTTGCTAAAAAAATATTTGATATTATTATATTAGATATGAATTTTAATGGGTTAATAAATACAGGGAATGAAGGTATTTTTTGGCTCAATAAAATAAAAAACCAAAGCCCTAATACGCCTGTAATTTTAATTACAGCTTATGCCGATATAGATTTAGCGATAAGAGCTTTAAAGGAAGGTGCTTCTGATTTTTTAATTAAACCATGGAAAAATGAAAAGATTATTAATACTATTTCTGCCTTATTAGAACATAAGAAATCAAAAAAACAAAAAAGTTCTATTATTCACTCCAATAATAATTCTATTATAGGCGAAAGTGATGCCATAAAAGATGTTTTTTTAAAACTAAAAAAAGTAGCACCTACAGATGCTAATGTTTTGATTTTAGGAGAAAACGGAACAGGTAAAGACCTTATAGCGAGAGCGCTTCATGACAATTCCAATAGAAAACATAAGCCCTTTATAAAAGTGGATGTAGGCGCACTAACTGCGACTCTTTTCGAAAGTGAATTGTTTGGGTATAAGAAAGGCGCCTTTACAGATGCTAAAGACGATAGAAAAGGCCGTTTTGAGTCTGCAAATGGCGGAACATTATTTTTAGATGAAATTGGAAACATTAGTTTAAGTCAACAAATACGTTTACTAACAGTATTACAAAACAGATTAGTAACCCCCCTTGGCGCTAATGAGTCTGTACCTATTGATATTAGATTAATTTGCGCTACAAATATGGCTCCAGAAACTTTAGCAGATGAATCTAAGTTTAGAAAAGATTTAATTTATAGAATCAATACTTTAGATATTATAGTCCCTCCGCTTCGAGACAGAGGAACAGACATCACGTTACTTTCTAAACACTTTATAACTATTTATACTGATAAGTATAATAAATCCCCTTTTACTTTAGATCCTAGTTTTATCTCTAAACTTAAAAAACATGATTTCCCTGGAAACGTAAGAGAACTCCAATACGTATTAGAACGTGCAGTCATTATGACGGATGGAACTGTTTTAAGCGCCGAGGATCTTGTGTTTTCTTCTATAGAGCGCTCTCATAACACACCAACGGTTAAAAGTATGAATCTCGATGAGATTGAAAAAAATGCAATACTTACGGTCTTAGAAAAAAATAAAGGGAATATATCCAAGTCTGCTAAAGATTTAGGGTTAACCAGGGCAGCATTATACCGAAGATTAGAGAAGCATGAACTATAAAAGTTATATTTTTAAACTTTTTTTTAGAATACTAATACTAGTTTCTTTACTACTAGGCTTGGCCTATGTTATACAACAAAAAAACACAACAACAATAATACTTCTAAGTAGTAGCCTTTTTTATTTTGGATACACCACATATCATTTTATTAAACGACGGTTTTCAATAATGAATGATTTTTTTGAAGCGGTTAAATACCGCGATTTTTCAAGATGGTTTCCAGAAGATAGAGGCCCTAAAGACATTCGTTTTCTATACAAAGGGTTTAATGAAGTTAATCGCACTATAAAGGACATTAATTCGCAAAACGAAGCCCAATATGTTTACCTTCAAAAAATACTAGAAATGGTAGATATTGGAATTATTGCTTACAACATAGAAACAGGAGAAGTACTCTGGTCTAATGATTCTTTTGGGAAAATATTAGATTTCCCAAGTTTTAAAAACATTCGTTTTATTGAAAGTAGAGCACCCAATTTATATGATATCATTTTTGAAACCTATTATAAAGCACCGTGTTCTATTTCTGTATCGGTTAAAAATGAAAAAATAAAAATGCTAATCTCTGATACTATATTTCAAGTAAATGAAGATGCCTTTAAACTCATTGTTCTTCAAAATATTGATGACACCTTAAATAAAAACGAATCTGAAGCTTGGAAAAAATTGCTAAGTGTAATGACGCATGAGATTATGAATTCTATAGCACCGATCTCTTCTTTAGCAGATACCCTTCAAACACACTTAGGCTTAGCTCTAAAATACCCAGATAAAAATAAACTAGATCTAGAGGATTTAAATGCCGGTATAAAAACGATAAAAAACAGAAGTGAAGGCTTATTAAAATTTGCTAAAACTTATCGTAGTCTAAATAAGGTTACACATTTAAATCTTCAAAAAAAGAAGGTCTCTGAACTTTTTGAAACTATACGATTATTAATGCAGCCGTCTTTAAAGGTTAAAAACATAGAAATTACCTTTAAGTTAATGACCCCAAAATTGGAATTGAATATAGATAGTCATCTTATTGAACAGGTTTTAATAAACCTAATTCTTAATGCCATGGATGCTTGTAAAGGTCAGGAATCCCCACAAATAGTAATTATAGCAAAACAAACATTTAATAGTAATACTAGTATTAAGGTTTACGATAATGGTTCTGGCATCCCTGTAGAAATTATAGATAATATTTTTATTCCCTTTTTCACTAGTAAAACAACTGGTAGCGGTATTGGATTGAGTCTTTGTAAACAAATTATGCTCCTTCACAAAGGAAAAATATTAGTTAATAGTAAAGTGAATGAAGGTACGGTAATGACCCTTGTTTTTAATTAGCATTTACCGTTTAGACGTTATATTTTTATTAAGATATCAATAAATTGTTTTTTTAGTTAACTATATTTTTAAGTTGATAAAAAAAACGTTCTATCAACCTTAAATCTT
The DNA here is from genome assembly GCF_057219185.1 of Lacinutrix sp. YIN62. Taxonomy (NCBI): domain Bacteria; kingdom Pseudomonadati; phylum Bacteroidota; class Flavobacteriia; order Flavobacteriales; family Flavobacteriaceae; genus Lacinutrix; species Lacinutrix sp. YIN62. Next base: position 168,057 of record NZ_JBXVVH010000001.1, on the reverse strand, counting down.
CTGTAATAATAGCTGCACTACCTTTCATTTCTTGGCGAAAATCTATTGTTTTGTTATAGGTTGTTATTAGCTTTTTTGGTAGATTCACATTTATCAAATAATGGCCTTCTGCGTTAGGTATTACTGAAATGGATTGTACGGTTCCATTTAACTCTCCAAACTCATCTGAAGGATAATTTAATAATTTAATTTGCACTTTTTGTTCTTTTCTCACCTTTCCTGAGTTTGCTGCTGGTGCTTTTATTTTTCCTATAAAAGCCCTATTATCTTGTGGTATAATCGTAAAAATAAGGTCTCCATCTTTAACTGTTTGGTTTTTATCCCAATAGCCCATAAAAGATACTTTTCCGTTAATCGATGCTTTTAAAGCATACATTTTCTCCCAGTCTTTTATAGCCTTTTTTAAATAACGAAATGACTGGATTGCCTTTTTTTGTAAACGGGTTTCATTTTGAATTTTTTTAATGGAAGTGTCTTCTAAATTCATTTTAGAATTTTCTAACAATTCCCTTATTTGAGAAATTGACGATTCCATGCTTTTAAAAGCGCGTTCTGCTTGTAAAAATTCTAATTCTTTTTGCTCATTTTCTTTCTCTGCAATGATCCCTTTTTTATACATTTTTCGACTGGACTTGCAACAAAAAACAGGAGATCGAATTCCTGTAGCCACTAGGCGGAAAGAAAACGTACTTAAAAGAATTTTCAGTTATCAATAAATATAATAACACAGCTTAAAAGATTTATAAGTCTATTATAATCATATACCCCTCTAGAACCACTATAAAATTAGTGTTTTGATATTGTAAGTATCCTTTTTTACGTTCGACTAAGTGTTAAGATTAATAATTCTCCCAAAGTTATTATTAATTAATAGTAGCCGTGAGTTAATACTCACGGCTATTTAGTTTGAAAATTATGATTTTCGTTTTAGATATCTATTCTTGCTACGATTAAACGATCTTCTGCTTTTGTTAGTCGTACCACTTTAATCTCTTTACTTTCCGTTACTTTTCCATAATCTTTAAATATAGTAACCTTCATGAATGTTGGCGTTTCTACCTTCTGATAACGATCTCCAAAATAATGAATCTTAACAAAATAAGCCCCTTTTCTAGCCTTTTCAAGGGTAAACTCTTCAGGTCCAAAACCTTGAGTCATATCATCTGATAATTTTCCTCCCATTTTTGTTTTTGAATGTTTATAAGAGCATTCTTCCGAAGTTGGATCTATAATATATAAATCTATGTCTGTATCGTTATGGTTCCAATCTATAACCACTCTTAAATCGAACATAGTGTCTTTTTGTGTTTCTGGCACTAAATTATTCAGTTCGTTCTTAGCAATACTTTGCATTCCTGAAAACCGTCGCCTACCCTTTTTTTTATAAATCGTTTCGGTAACAATGTTATTTAATAAGCTAAAAGCGGCGTTCTCCATCCCTACTGCTTTATAAGCTAATGCTAAATCCCGATAAGATTGAGAATCTTCTGGTCTAATCTCCAATATCCTTGCATATATATAACTTGCCAAACCATAATTCTTTTTTTCTTCCAACTTATAGGCAAGTACTCGTAATAGCTCATAATTATCGAAATCTATTTCGGCTATATTTGTAAGTATCCTCATGCTATAATCTTCATTATTCCATTTCGTAAAATAGTCGTAAACATCAATATAATATGCTAGTACATTTGCATAATCTGCTCGTTGTTTCAAATACATTTTATACGCTTCTGTAGGGGTTGTTGCCGTTAACAACACTTCAATATACTCTGGCTTAAACTTAGTTTCTTTAACAGGTAACGCTACTTTAGAAGGATTATCTAGGTTGGTTTCAACTACATTTCTATTGTGTTGTCGTCTAGAATTAGGAATTACTTTTTTTGTAGTTACAACAATTACGCCATTACTTCCTTGAGCCCCATATAATGCTGCACCTCCAGCACCTTTAATAACATTCACGGACTCTATAATATTAGGAGCGATTGATGTTAAATATTCTGAAGATGAAATCGCACCATCTATTACAATTAATGCTTGATTGTTTCCTGTTAAAGATCGATTTCCTCTTAGTACTATTCTAGTACCCGCATTTGCCCCGTTATTCGTCGTTTTTATTTTTAATCCTGAGACTTTTACTGCGAGGCTTTGTACCACGTTGGGGTTAGACGCCTGGATCAATTCTTCACTTTTTACGACTTGTGAAGAACTTGTTATTTCATCGGCCTTTCGTTCTATTCCTAAAGCGGTAATTACGACTTCGTCTATTGCTGTTTGGTCTGCTTCCATAGAAAAACTAACAACACCTGATGCACCAACATCTACTTCTGCTGTTTTGTACCCAACTGATGAGAAAACTAATATTTCTCCTGCTGCTGCATTTAAAGAATAAATGCCATCAAAATCGGTCTGCGTTCCATTTGCCGTTCCTTTCACAACAATGTTTACCCCTGGCATTGGCAATCCATTTTCATCTAAGATGGTACCAGAAACGGTGCCTGTAAAATTTGTGATCCTTGTACTTACTTCTTTTTTTATGGCTTCGTTATCATCATTTTCAATTTGAACGCTCCTTACCTGCTTGTTTTTTTTCAAGATATCATTGTATTCCTTCAATAACTCCTCAGGAGGTGTTATTTTATACTTTACATAATCCCAAACCGTTTCTAATACAATCAATGAAGTATGGTTACTCACTAAATTATACTGCTTACTGTGTTTTATAATGTCTGCTTTGTTTTGTTCGCTATTATGCTGAAGTACCTTTAATTTTTTCTGTGCCCATATTCGTTGTACTAACGCGTTATCAACAGCTTCTGTTATTATTACCGTTTCTTTTTGAGTCACTTTATTAGCATAACCAAAAAGCAATGTAATAGAATCCCTTTTATTAAAACCTTTACCTGTAACCGAAAAATCTTTTCCCACAGAAACAGGTGTATTCGGATAAACTTCAATAGTATTATTGGACGATTCGACACCTAAAAACTTAAAAGACTCATATTTAATTTTATTTACAGATTCTAAAACACTGCCTTTTTTTATATTAATATATTTCGCATTAGTCGCTTCACTTAATTTACTTAATGCCATATGATCTGCCTTTACAAGGCTGTTAACTGTAAAAACTGGTTTTTCAATGTTAACAGGCGAATCACTTAAATTGTTCATCCCATCTGAAAACAGCAATATTTCATCAGCATTATTATTCAAAAATAAATTGCTATACGATGTTCCTCCATCATAAATTGAATGTGCCAACTCATATTTTAAATCTTCCCAATTCCCATTTTTAATGGTATAGCCCTTTTGTAAACGAATGGCATTACTAAATTTTATCAGTTCTATTTTTACGTTTCCTAAATATTTAAAATAAGCATTCAAAAATTCTAATTCTTTTTCTACATCTCTGTTTTTAAGAGATAGGGAAACATCCCAATATAATACTATTGTTTTTGGCTTTAATCGCATTTTTTGGCTTGGTTCTAGTCTTTTATACACATAAAACCAATCATCGAATACAATGATTTTATTATTATTGTATTCTTGCGGAATTTTTATGCTTAAAGAGGCCTCTGGAGAGAAGTTTTTTCTTACCGTTTTTGCATAAAAATTATTATGTATTGCCTTAAACTTAAAATTTGAAAGACTTCCTTTATTTAAAAGAGGCGCTAATTTTTGATCAAAAACAATCATTTCTAATGCAAAATGATCCAAATTCTTCTTAAAACCCAATGGTAAATGAAAGTAATGCGCATCTTCACTAAGAATAAGCTCTTGCTCATAAGCTAAAACAATCCGTTTATACCCTTTAGCTGGAATAGGATAAATTCTTGCTTTGTAATTATTTCCTGTCCCTTTCTCCAATAGAACAGGGTCTACACCACGCCTTACAACAGCCTCGAATGCAATCCGTCCTTGTTCTTTTTCTACCACGACAGCTTCTCTTAGTTTCCCATTGACCTCTAAAGCCAATCGTGAAACATTTTGCCCTTCTCCTAAAGGGAATGCTAATTCTCCTTCTAAAATTGATTCTGTCGGGTTATAAAATAACATATCATAGGTTGTTGTTGCGATATTACCAACAACCTCCACTTTTATATCTAGTGATGTAACACCCAACTTATCTTTCCCTACTTTAATAGAGGGAATGTCTTGTGCTTGTAGCTGAAATGCTATGAGTGTGACAAATAGTACTTTTATTATTTTTTTTGTAGTCGTAAGTAGTGCCATAAGTTTTTACTTTTAGTTAGAAGTAAAACTATAACTAAAGCTTTTATTACAAAACAAGGATTTAGGGAACACTCCTCTTGAGTGAGGGAAAGTATAAAACAAAAAAGGCTAAGCTCATGCTTAACCTTTTTAGACTATCTAAATTTTGATATTATTATTTTATCTCTACATTAAAAGGGAACAATAACTGTACTCCTTTTTGCTCTGTCATTGTTTTTATTTCTTTTAAAATCTTATAATTTTCTATTCCTAATTCTTCTTTCAATATTGTTTCTTTAGATTTTATCAAACCAAAACCAGCAATCATTTCCTCTAGAGACTTTTCATAAACAGGAAGTTCTTTTATCTTATAATTTTCAATTTCTGAAATTTTTGCAGCATACTCTAAAGCTTCATCTAATCCCCCCAAAGCATCTATCAAACCATTGTTTAAAGCATCTGTCCCTGTCCAAACGCGCCCTTGCGCTATAGCTTTTACATCATCTTGTGTTAAATGTTCTCTTCCATCTGCTACGCGTTGTGTAAAAAGCTCATAAATATCACTCACACCTTCTCTAATAAACGCTCGTTGTTCTTCGCTTAAAGGTTCAAAAAAGCTGTAGGTTAATGCGTTTTTATTTGTTGTAACCTGCTCTGCATTAATCCCGATCCTATCTGCTAACTCCTTAGCGTTAGGCAATGTTCCAAAAACACCTATACTTCCTGTTATAGTTGTTGGTTCGGCAAAAATCTTATCGGCATTACAAGCAATATAATAGCCTCCTGAAGCCGCAACATCTCCCATAGAAACAATTACGGGTTTTATTTTTTTTGTGAGTTCTATTTCTCTCCAAATCAATTCGCTTGCCAAAGCACTACCTCCAGGAGAATTGATTCTTAATACAATGGCTTTTACGTTATTGTCTTCTCTTGCCTTTTTTAAAGCCTCATTCATAGTCCCTTGACCTACAAAATCCTCATTGCCTTCTCCATAAATTATTTGGCCTTGTGCATAAATAACTGCGATTTTATTTTTACTAGATTTAAGAAGCTTCTTATTGGCTGTATATTTAGCATAATCTTCAATGTTAATCGTATTTATTTCTTTTTCTTGATCTATATCCATGCGCTTTTTCATATCACTCAAATATTCGTCGTGATAAGCAACTCTATCTATTAATTTGGATTCCATTGCCAATGGTGCTGTTCTGGCCAGTAAGTCATCTGCAATAGTATTTAGCTGCGTTGTAGAAATCCCTCTACTGTCTGACACCTCCGTTTTTATTACAGACCAAATTCCATTTAAATACACACTTATTTGCTCGCGGTTATTCTCGCTCATCTCATTCTCTAGATATGGTTCTACAGCACTTTTATATTTCCCTAACCTAATTACTTCCATTTTTAGGCCTGTTTTTTCTTGGAAATCTTTATAATACAGGCGTTCTGTAGACAATCCTTTAAATTCCATAGCGCCTACGGGATTCATATAAATTGTATCTGCAACAGAACATAAATAATAATCCTTTTGCGTATAAAAATCGGCATAGGATGTAATAAATTTCCCAGACTCCTTAAACCGTAACAATGCATCTCTAATGGCTTTTGTTTGCGAAACACCAGCCATCATTAGATTATTATCGATCGTTATGCCTTCAATCTTAGAATCTGAAGCCGCATAATCTATTGCATTAATAATATTAAATAACCCATTTTTCTTATTTTCATTTAAAAAGGGGTATTCTACAAAAACGGTTTCTGCTGCATAGTCTTTAATTGGAAAATCTAATCTAAGATCTAATACAGTCTTGTCTTTTATTACTATAGTTTCTTTGGATGATGCGCCTGCTATAAGTCCTACAATTAATAATAAGCCGAAACAGATACATAAGAACACAAAAATTCCTGTTACAGTTGAGAGTACGCGTTTTAAAAAATTCATATATAATAGTATTTTATTATTAGTAGTAACAATATGAAGTTTGTTACAACTATTTCATATTAGTTTGTTATTAGTTTTTTCAAAGTCTTGTTACGCTGAATTTTACCTGATGAGGTCTCTATAAATTGTTCTACAGTATAAATGTTTTTTGGTCTTTCAAAAGGTTTTAAGCATTTCAAAATTTCTACATCTATAGCTTTATTAAGGCCTTCTAAAACCAATATAACACGTTGGCCAAGAACTGCATCCTCCTGGGATGCTATAAAAAAACGCCCCTTAATCTTGTCCTGTAACTTATTTTCGATTTGTTCTGGAAATACTTTTATCCCTCCTGAATTGATAACATTATCAATACGTCCTAACCATTTAAAAGAAGCATTTTCATATAATTGAACAATATCATTTGTTATTACGACCTCTGGGGTAATATATGGTGCATTTATAATCAAGCACCCATTATTATCTTGAGTTATCGTAACCTTAGGTAATGCTTTAAATTGTTCAGATTTATCGGCTCCATTAATCTGTTTTACTGCAATATGAGATACTGTTTCTGTCATCCCATAAGTTTCGTATATTTTAGTACCCAAAGCCTGTATTTTTTCAATTAAGGCCTTTGGTACCTTAGCACCACCAACTATCAACTTTTTAACATTATAAAGGTTATTTATATTGCTTTGAAGTTGCATCGGTACCATAGCGACAAAATCATAGTTTAAATTCGGATTTAATTTAAGCATAGATTTAGGCTCTAGCACATCGAGTTCTAGACCTATAGCAAAAGCTCTAACCAGCATCATTTTCCCTGCTATATATGATGCGGGTAAACATAATAAGGCTTTGTCTCCTGGTTTTAACTTAAAAAAATCTCCCGTTGCTATTGCAGAGTTTACCATTGCTTGCTTGTCGAGTGTAATCACTTTTGGTAGCCCTGTTGATCCCGATGTTTTGGCTAAAACAAAAGGTTTTTCATCCTGCCAATCTAAAATAAATTCTCCAATTTCTTTCTCAAACGCCTCTCCTTCCTTTATTAAACTGTAAGCTAGGGCCTTCAATTTTTGAAACGAAAAATGAACATTATTATATTTAAACCTATTATGTATTTTATTGTACTTGGGTATCACAAATTAATCAATGACTTTATAATTGTCTTTAGTGGGTTCTACTATTTTTCCAAATAATTTTTCTTTCCAGTCCGTCCATTTGTAAACTTTACTAAAAATAAATAATAGAATAGGAAAAATTATAAATACAGGTACAAATACACTATAAGACATTGTCTCCAAAGGGTTTGAAACATCTTTTAATATCGAATGTGTTTGAAGTACTGTCCAATCGGAGGTGACTAATAATGCTGTAAATAAATTATTTGCTGCATGAAATCCTAAAGCGAGTTCCAAACCTTCATCCATTAACGTTAATATCCCTAAAAAGAAACCTGTTCCGATATAATAAACCATAATAATATAGCCTAGTTTTCCTACTTCTGGATTAGCTATATGCATGACGCCAAAAACGACAGATGTAAAAATTAAAGGCAGCCATCGGTTTTTTACAAAGGCGCCTATACCTTGCATTAAATACCCTCTAAATAAATATTCTTCAAAACTTGTTTGAAGAGGAACTAAAAGAATTGCGATAATTGCAAGGATTAAAAAAGGTACTAATTTAAAGTTATTTAAATAACTTTCCGGAGACCTAAAATAATCAAAAATAACCATTCCTGAAGATAAAATTCCCCATAAAAAAAAGGCAAACAAAATACGCTTCCAATCTACTTTTTTTCGTGACGTAGTTAAAGACCTTATCGATTGACGATGCATAAATTTCACCCATAAAAATAAACCCGCCAATCCTATTGCCATTGGAATTAAGCTTTCCATAAGAAATCTGTTTTCGCCTTTATTTTCTATTTCCAATTTTATTATTGCATCAACATCAATATTAAGCATTTTAATGACTAAAAAATTTAAAGCCATTAATCCAAAAAATAATCCTGGAATAATAAGGTATTTCCAAAATCCTATTTTTCCTGTAAATGCTTGTTGTATATAATTCATTCTTTTATAAATCAAATTTCCAATTGCTGGTTATATTATAATGCAATGTACCATTTTTTACTTGTAATGGCGAATCAAAATTATTGGTAAATAAACTTCCTGTTCCTAAACCTTGAGGCATCGCATTTTGCTTCGAATAAGTATATTGTGCGATGGCATTTAACCCAACATTACTCTCTAATGCGCTAGTAATCCACCAACCTACATTTTGCTTTTCCGCCAAAGCGATCCATTCATCACTGCCATTAAATCCCCCTATAAAACTGGGTTTTAGAATTATATATTGCGGATTTATTGTTTGTAGCAGCGTTTCTTTTTTTGTTACAGAAAATACCCCTATTAATTCTTCATCCAAAGCTATTGGTAAAGGGCTAACATCACATAATTTTGCCATTTCATAATGTTGGCCTTGTTTTATAGGTTGTTCTATAGAGTGCAATTGCAATTCCGATAATAATTTCAATTTATCTAATGCGCAATCTGGTGTAAAAGCGCCATTCGCATCAACTCTTAACTCAATATCTTTTTCGCTAAAATTTTTTCGAATGGCTTTTAACAGCTGCAATTCTGTATTAAAATCGATCGCTCCTATCTTCATTTTTATACAGGTAAATCCTGCTTCAATCTTATCTTTAATTTGAGCCTTCATAAACCGTTCTGTTCCCATCCAAATGAGTCCATTAATAGGAATATTGTCTTCGCCATTTGTAAATTTAGAGGGCCATAATTGAAATGGGAAATTAGATATTAAAGATTTAAAAGCCATTTCTAAACCGATCTGAATACTTGGAAAGGCGCTATTTTTAGACAATAGAAAAGCTAAGCCTTTTTCTATATTTTTACAAGTGTATTTTAATTGTGCTTCATAATCCGGTCTGTCATCAATGGAAAGCCCTCGAAGAATACCACATTCTCCAATGCCCTTTTTTCCTTCAAAAGCTATAATAATAAACCAGGTTTCTTTTGTTTTTAAAATTCCTCTAGATGTTCCACTAGGGGTTTTAAAGTTTAGGTTATATCTATGGTAGGTCGCTGTCATAATTAAAAATAATATCAAAAATACTTAAATTATTTACTAAATTAGCTGTATATAAATCCCAATAATCTATGACTGAGTTTCCAAACGTAATCTTTTTCGCCATACCTTTTTTTGTTCTTGCTATAGCATTAGAAATATATGTTACTATAAAGCAAGGTATTAAAGGCTACGAATTCAAAGATTCACTTTCCTCTATAAGTATGGGACTGGGAAATGTTTTTTTAGGTTTTTTGAGTAAACTCATAGTCCTTTTCGCTTTTTTTTATATTTATGATAATTTTAGACTCTTTACCATTCCTGTAGTTTGGTGGAGTTTTCTTTTATTACTTTTTGCCGATGACTTTGCCTATTATTGGTTTCATCGTATTTCGCATGAATGCAGGCTATTTTGGGCTTCTCATATAATCCATCATTCTTCTAAACATTATAATTTAAGTACTGCTTTGCGACAAACTTGGTCTGGAGGCTTCTATTCTTTTATTTTTTGGCTATGGTTACCGCTTTTAGGGTTTCACCCTGGTATGATTATGTTACAAATGTCTATTAGTTTAATCTATCAGTTTTGGATTCATACAGAAACGATTGATAAACTCCCAAAATGGTTTGAAGCAGTTATGAACACGCCATCTCACCATCGTGTACACCATGGCAGTAATCCCCTGTATTTAGATAGAAATCACGCTGGTATTTTTATTATTTGGGACAGACTTTTCAATACGTTTCAGCCAGAGTTAAAAGACGAAAAGGTCATTTATGGTCTTACAACAAATATAAACACATACAACCCTATAAAAATAGCTTTCCTAGAATGGATTGCTGTTTTTAAAGATGTTTTTTCTGGAAAAAAATCACTACTAAGCCGAATAAAATACCTTATAAAACCACCTGGATGGAATCATAATGGTACAGGTAAAGTCTCTAACGATTTAAGAAACGATTGGCTTAAAGAGAATAATAAATTATAATGCTATACTTTCCCCTATTTCTAATAGCATTAAATCTTTATTTTTATCAAAAAACTTTTGCTTAGCAAGAGCATGATCTATTTCAATATAGCCAAAGGTATCAAAATGATAGCCTAAAATCTTATCACATTCAACAAAGTCACTGGCTAAAATGGCATCATTTATACCCATCGTAAAATTATCGCCAATAGGTAAAATAGCCAAATCGAGCTTGGTTTGCATTGGAATAAGTTTCATATCAAAACTTAAAGCTGTATCTCCTGCTATATAAATATTTTTATGTTTTCCTTCTATAACAAAGCCTCCAGGTTGTCCTCCATAACTTCCATCAGGAAAAGAAGAGGTGTGAATCGCATTTACATATTTAAGTTTTCCAAACTCAAAGTCCCATGTCCCGCCATGATTCATAGGATGGCCTTCTATTCCTAATTGATTAAAATAGTTAACTATTTCAAAATTAGAAACCACTACAGCATTTGTATTTTTTGCTATGGCTTCAACATCTAATATATGATCTTGGTGTGCATGTGTCACCAAGATATAATCTGCTTTTAAAGTATTTATATCGATGTTTTTTGCTTTAGGATTGCCTGTTATAAAAGGATCTACTAACAGGTTTACGTCATTAACCTCAATATGTAAAGAAGCATGTCCAAAAAATGTAATTTTCATCTGTTCTCTTTTATTTAAATTTAAATTGGAATTAAAAGATTAGTTAAGACCTTCTAATTCCATCCCTTAATATCGTTAAAATAAATGTCCTATGCCCAAAAGTAAGGCTAATAAAACTGTAGAAAGTGCTAGTTTTTTTAACTCTGGATCAAAATCCTTTGGGGCTTTATTTTTTATGACTGTTTTTAAATGCACAAATAACGGAATATAAGCAACGAAAAATATAATATTATAAATCGATGTATAATATAATATTCCATACATAAAAGAGCATACAATTGCTCCCCCCACAAGTAAATAATGATACCTTTTAGCTTTTTGTCTACCAAGTTTTACTGCTAATGTAATTTTATTGGACTTGAGATCACTTTCTATGTCTCGCATATTATTTAAGTTTAACACTCCAGTACTTAATAAACCTATAGCTAGTGCTGGTAAAAATACGATATGATCTAATCGTTTTGCAAACAAAACATAACATCCTATAACACTTACCAAACCAAAAAAAACAAAGACAAAAATATCTCCCAATCCTTTATATCCATAAGCCTTATTCCCTACAGTATAGCGCATAGCTGCTATAACAGAGACAATACCTAAACATAAAAACATAAGCGCAAATAACAAGTGCTTAACGCCAAATGCGGAATAGATTAAGGCTACCGTTAATATTATACTAATTATAATATTTACTCTTATCGCTGCAAACATTTGATTTGGAGTAATTGCACCGCTTTGTATGGCACGCTCTGGTCCTATTCTATAGTTATTATCGGTTCCTTTAACACCATCGCCATAATCATTTGCTAGATTTGAGAGTATTTGAAAACTCAGTGTTGTTAAAATGGCTAAAGAAAAAATGTTCCAAGAAAACAAGCCGTTGTATTCTGCCAAACATCCTGCTACAATTATTCCAGAAATGGATAATGGTAATGTTCTCAATCTAATAGCAGACACCCATATTGAAATATTGTTCATATAAAATAGACTAAGGAATCCATTGTTTTGGAAAATTAGGCTTTCGTTTTTCTAAAAAGGCATCTCTACCTTCTTTTGCTTCGTCTGTCATATAAGCCAGTCGGGTTGCTTCACCGGCGAATACTTGTTGTCCTACCATACCATCATCTGTTAAATTCATAGCGAATTTCAACATTTTTATAGACGTCGGTGATTTTGCAAGAATTTCTTGTGCCCAATTATATGCTGTATCTTCTAGTTCTGCGTGTGGTATAACAGCATTAACCATCCCCATTTCATAGGCTTCTTGCGCAGTATAATTTCTCCCTAGGAAGAAAATCTCTCGCGCTTTTTTTTGTCCTACCATTTTTGCTAAATATGCAGATCCGTAACCGCCATCAAAACTTGTAACATCGGCATCGGTTTGCTTAAATATGGCATGTTCCTTACTCGCTAAAGTTAAGTCGCAAACAACATGTAAGCTATGCCCGCCACCAACAGCCCAGCCAGGCACTACGGCGATAACTGCTTTAGGCATAAAACGGATTAAACGTTGTACTTCTAAAATATTTAAACGATGGTAGCCATCTTCTCCCACATAGCCTTGGTGTCCTCGTGCTTTTTGATCGCCTCCAGAACAAAACGAATAAACCCCATCCTTTGAAGAAGGCCCTTCGGCAGATAGTAAAACAACTCCTATACTTGTATCTTCTTGTGCATCATAAAAAGCATCATACAATTCTTTTGTTGTTTTTGGTCTAAATGCATTTCTAACATCTGGTCTATTAAACGCAATTCTGGCTACACCATTACACTTGCTATAAGTAATATCTTCGTAGTCCTTTACTTTTACCCATTTAATTTCATTCATCTTCCTTTGTTTTGGGCGATAAAAATACACAAAATAGAGTTTACCAAACCATAATTTTTACCATATAATCGTCTTTTCGTATTCATGTTCATATTAAAAAAGAAATAGGGCTTTATTACATTCTTTTCGTTATACTTAAAAATAATTCTATAAATACTTAATATAAAAATGCTTAGATACTATAAAATAAAACGTGAAAACCGAAGTTTAAATTAATCCTGCCTTCTTTTTAATATTAATTCACCTAGTATTATAAAATTAAAACGTCTTATTCAATGAGTAAGAGTACAAAAAGAATAACAAGTCATGATCTTAACACCATTTTTCGGCTAGCGATGGTTTTCTTTTTATATTTTAGTGCCTTAAAAACATTAATAATAGCCTTTTAATTATGAAAAAATATAATTTACTCACTTTAATTCTATTAACTTCTTTTTTCTCTTTTTCGCAAGCATATGATTTTGAAACCGTAATTGACATAGATGCTACCGATGTTATTAGTCAAGGAAAAACAGGAACTTGTTGGAGTTTTTCAACATCTTCATTTTTAGAAAGTGAAATTATTAGATTAACAGGAAAGCGCATCGATTTATCTGAAATGTACACCGTTAGGCAAACTTATCCTAAAAAAGCATGGAACTACGTTATGAGACAAGGCAAAGCGCAATTTAGCGAAGGTGGTTTAGCGCATGATGTAATGCATAGTGTTTCTGAATATGGCTTGGTGCCTTTAAGTGCTTATTCTGGTTTACAAGGAGAAGCAACAAATCATGATCATTCCAAAATAGTGAGTCGCTTAAAATCGGTACTTAGTAAGTACATAAAATCCCCTACCAGCGATTGGAAACAAAGCACAGAAAGGATATTGGATAGCGCACTTGGAAAAAAAATAACGTCTTTTACTTATGAAGGCATAAAATATACGCCGCAATCATTTTTGAAAATGACAAAAATTAAACCTAATGATTATATCAACCTAACTAGTTTTACACACCAAGCACCGTATTCTAAATTCATTTTAAACATCCCTGATAATTTTTCTAACGGCAGTTATTATAATGTTGCATTAAATGATTTAATTAGTACTATAGACAATGCCTTAAAAAAAGGATATACTGTAGAATTAGATTGTGATGTAAGCGAACCTACTTTTTCTGCTAAATATGGCTTAGCCGTTCTACCGAAAGATAAAACTAAAAATACTGAAGCGTTAAAACGTATTGTTCCTGAAACAACTGTTACCTCTGAATTAAGACAACAGGAATTTGAAAACTACAATACCACAGATGATCATTTAATGCATATTACAGGAACAGTAAAAGATCAACATGGAAATAAATACTATAAAGTAAAAAATTCATGGGGAAAAATTGCTAATAACGGTTATATCTATATGAGTGAGCCTTATATGAGATTAAAAACTATAGCTATTTTGGTACATAAAGATGCTATCCCTAAGAAACTTAAAACTAAATTATACTAGCGTAATCCCTGCTTCTTTAATAGTAATTAGTTTTTTCTTGTATAAGGTACCAATAGCCTTCTTAAAATTCTTTTTACTCATTTGGAGGGGCTAACAAGATTTCCGAACTACTTTTTACTTATGCAGATAATATTAGAAAAAGGGTATTGTTCCATAATAACAGTGCTCTTTATGGTGCTAATATTTTCTAAATCCTGTAACGTTTTTTTTTTATAACTTGTTAAAACATATGCTTTTCCATATTTAATAATCGTTGCCTCTATGTCGTTTATTGAGTTTATTTTAATCGAATTCAATCCATTCATTAATAAATATAATTTGGTTGCAGGTGAATCTATTTGTTTATACATAAAAACAGGCTCCTTTTTTGAGATTGACTTTAAATGTTTCATCGTTTCTTTTAGATTAAAAGAGTTTGATAAATAGTAATTCTGGTAAATGTCTTGAACCCTTTTGTTGTTATTAATTAATTGGTTTCTAATGTCCGTATCGTTGGTTTTTATTTCACTAACAAACAATATTATACAGTACATAGGAATAAGAAAAATAGAGCTAGCAAAAAGTATAGGGTTAGATACTTTTTGAATAAGCTTAATAATAGGGATACTAATTAAGAGGCAAAAGAGGGGACTAAGAGGTACAAAAACTCTTAAAAAAGGTGTTTTTTGATGAAAAAAAGACAATATAAAAGGAAGAATCAAGAGAATTAATAAAGAAAGAAACAACTGTTTTTCTTTTTTTTTAGACCTACGTATAAACCCCCAAGCACCAAAGATAAAGAGCAGTCCCAACAAGTATTTTTTAGATAAAAATGCAAGAAAAACCTGAGGTATTAACTCTAATGAATAGAATATGTTATCTGGCGATTCATAAGAGAATCTATTAAAAATAATATTGTATAAGATTGGATAATATAGTACTGTTGCAATTCCAACTCCTATACATATTAAAACAATTGGCTTAAGGTAAAAAAGATAATCACTTTTATTTTGTTTTCGATTAGAAATAAACCTAAATATTAAAACGATTAATATCGATGCGAGTATATAAATATTTGAAGGGATTGTATATATAAATAAAGCACTAGAAATAACGACAAAAAAGCTATTGTGTTCATCTGAACGCTCTATCAATGCCATAACGTAATATACTATCATTATTAAAAACAAAGCACTAATATTATATCCTCTTAATTGTAATGAAAAATTCATAAAGGGAATACATGTAAACAATACAGAGACTACAAATAAACTATAATCAATTTTAAAAAACCTTTTTGCGATTAATACTGAATAGTAGGCTATAAATAAAGTGATCAAAACTTGGAAAAGACGAAAAATATAAACGTTATTAGCAACATCTATTAAGTTCCTGCAATTGGTTATTCTTGAAATAATCTGGCTAGTAAAATTGAAAAACACATGATTATTTGGTAACGGATAATGAAAAAAGGTTTTATTGAAATCCCCTAGCACAAAATGTTGCAAAGAATAGACTTCATCATACCATAAATCAACATTTAAATAGTTGTAAATCCAAAATATACACGGCAGTAATCCTAAATTAAGAAGAGTTAAATTGATTAGTTTTTTTTTCATCGTTGTAATTAATATCTTATCTATGGTATTGTAGTATTTCGCAAAGTGCCTTTTAACCTGTCATGATAAAGATATGTCAAAGGGATTAAAAAGTTGTCTTGCTACTTTTTAATTTTAGCAATATAAGGTAAGATTATCACCAAAAGTTATTTTTTACTTATCTATAAAGATGATCATATTACTAATATAACCTTTTTTATCGTAAGCTAAAATAAGTATTACATTTAGAATATTTGTACAGGATAGATTAGTGAGGGTATAGGATATCATAACTGATAATGCATAACTCCACATGTCTCTATATTTTTTTCTTTGTTTAATTTTAGCTTTTGATTATAGTTTGATCTTACCTCAAAAAAAGCGTTAGCCTTTGCTATTCCTCTCAATAAGTAATTTTCTCCCCTGACGTCAACAGATATTTACTCGACGTTGTATTCTACTTTCAAGTCAATAAGGACTTAATCGGATTTTTAGTCTAAAATTAGTAATAAAAAATTCATGGGGGAAAATTGCTAATAACGGTTATATCTATATGAGTGAGCCTTATATGAGATTAAAAACTATAGCTATTTTGGTGCATAAAGATGCTATCCTAAGAAACTTAAAACTAAATTATACTAGCGTAATCCCTGCTTCTTTAATAGTAATTAGTTTTTTCTTGTATAAGGTACCAATAGCCTTCTTAAAATTCTTTTTACTCATTTGAAGGTGTTCTTTAATAACCTCAGGAGACGATTTATCATTTAACGGCAGAAAACCAGAATTATCCTCTAATGCTTTCAGTATTAAATTTGCATTAGGCTCTATATTTCTGTAACCTATTTCTCCTAAAGCGATGTCTATCTTGTTTCCTGGGCGTATTTTTTTAACAATTCCTTTTAGAGTGTCTCCAATACTTAAATCTTGAAAAATACGATCCTTATAAATTAATCCAAAATGCTTATTATTTACAATAACATTCATTCCTATATCGCTAGGATGTGATACAATAACATCTACTTTATCAAATTCGGACACGGTTAAGGTTGTATTATCTAAAAACCTATTGGTTTTACTAGAAGCTACCAAACGTTCCGTTTTTTCATCTAAATAGCAATGTACTAAATACCACCCGCCTTTTTTCATAGGAAATGCTTGCTCTTTAAATGGACAAAATAATTCTTTTACTAATCCCCAATCTAAAAAAGCACCATAATTGGTAACATCATTACACCTTAATACAGCGAAATCGCCATTTACAATGTGTGGTTTATCTGTAGTAGCGATTATGCGTTCTTCATTATCTAAATAAATAAAAACCTCTATAAAGCCCCCTATTTCAAACTGTTCTGGAACATATCTATTGGGTAATAAAACTTCATTTTCATCTGCATCGCCAAGGAATAAACCTGGTTCTGTATCTCTTAAAATTTTTAGAGTATTGTATTGACCTATATTTATCATTTTGCAAAGGTAGTGATATAAAAAAAGCGTTACAACTTAATATTGCAACGCTTGGTATAAGTTATTATTTTTCTATTAGTAAACAGACTCTTTTTTAAAATGTTTTGCTAATAAGTAATAGACAACGACTCTATATTTATTTTTATTAGAACGGCCGTACGTTTCGATAACAGAATCTATAGCTTTATCCAGGTCTGCACTATCAGCCAGTCCTAATTTTTTAATTAAAAAATTGTTTTTTACAGTTGCTAACTCTGCCGCATCTGTTCCTGAAACTGTTGCAGAATCTTTATTGTAAATTGATGGCCCACAACCAATGGTCACTTTAGTTAAAAAATCCATATCTGGGTTTACACCACATTTATCTTTTAAATCTGCAGCATATTTTACGATAAGGTCGTCACGTTTACTCATAATGTTTGTAATTTATAAATTCTTATTATTTTTAAAGATACAATATTTTTAATCTAATATTTTTTGCAAAACTTATTTTATAAAAGCACAAACTTATTCCAATGCTTTAAAATAATCTAATAGAACCACATCATTGTCTTTACTAGGCGTAAATATTTCTAATAATTTTGGTGTATTTGATTTTAAATAGAAACGTTGCAATACCGCCTCTAATTCACTTTCGTTATTAGCTTTCTCATAATCGAAACCATGCATTTTACATAAATGTGACGCATCTAACTTATGTTTAGTTTCAAAAAAGGTATCAAAATTCGCTGTGTTTTTATCCCCTGGAAGTATTCTAAAAATCCCACCACCACCATTATTTACGACTATAATTCTAAAACTATTTGGAATATAGTTATTCCACAATGCATTGCTATCGTAAAAAAAGCTTAAATCTCCTGTAATGAAAACGGTATGCTTATCTACAACCGAAGCTGCGCCTATAGCTGTACTTGTACTACCATCGATACCACTAGTGCCTCTGTTACAAAAGACTTGAAGTGTTTTATTAATCTTAAACAATTGAAGATAACGAATTACAGAACTGTTTCCTACTTGAAGCATACATCCGTTTGGAATGCTCTTCAACAAGAAATCCATTACTTTAAAATCTGAAAAAGGAATCCGTTTTAAATATTTCTCATGTTTTTCTACACGTTGTTGCATTACCTTTTTCCAATGCCTTTTATAATCGCTTTGAATAGCGTCACTGTTTTTTAAAACATTAGAAAAAAAATGATTAACAGTCATTTTAAAATGCTTGTTTAATACGAAAAAGGTGTCATTTGCATTAGCGTCTCCAATATGCCAATGCTGTTTCGGTTTATAATTTCGCAAAAAATGTTTAATTTTTTTAGAAACAATAAGTCCGCCAAATGTTAAAAGTAAATCTGGTTTAAAATTTTCTAACGCGCCTTTATTTAATGGTGCTATTAACTTGTCTATACTTGGAATAAATGAATTATGATGCAGGTTAGACGTTGTTTCTGTTAAAACAACAACACTGTCATCTTCCGCTAAAAAATTTAAAAACTCTTGTGCCACTGTATTTGGTGGATTTACACCTACCAGCACCAATTTTCGTTTTGCTGTATTCCATGTTTTACGATAAGCTGTATAGTCTTCAGCCACTACTTCTGGAACTTCTATTGGTAAGAGCTTAGGCTTTACAGATATATGGTTTACAGTTTCATACAAAGGCTCATTAAAAGGACTATTTATATGCACAGGTCCTTTTTTAGAGAACGCCATATTTAAAGCTTCATTTATTTTAACTTCATTTTGTTCTTGAACTGTTTGCTGTAAATCTAAATCTTGTTTTAAATGGGCTGAATACAGAATATGATTCTTATATATAGCTTCTTGATTTATCGTTTGTCCATCACCGATCCCTATTAAATGTTTAGGTCTATCTGCCGATAAAACGACTAAAGGTATGTGGCTATAAAAAGCTTCAGAAACTGCTGGATAATAATTAAGCAACGCACTTCCTGAAGTACAAACAACCGCTACTGGCCTTTTGATTTGCTGCGCTATTCCTAATGCAAAAAAACCCGCACAACGCTCATCTACAACACTATAGCATTTAAAAAAAGAATCATTAGTAAAACCAATCGTTAATGGCGCATTTCTACTACCTGGAGATAAGACGATATGTTTTATATTTTTGGCCTTACAAAGTGAAACAATTGTTTGTGCCAATAGGATTTTCGGGTATTTCATATAAGATTCAATCTTATAGCGAAAATACAAAATATTATAAGATGTTTTTTATAGTTTTTGTTTTATTGACGGTTTCTTCCCATTCGTTTTCAGGAATAGAATCTTTTGTTATGCCTCCTCCTGCATATACTATAATTTTATTTTCTATGTATTGCATACAACGTAAATTCACAAAGAGATTCGTGACTTTCTTTACCGTATTATAAGCGTTATTTTCTACATTTCTACGATTAGTATTTCGACTGTGTTTTGCTTTAAAATTAAGTTCTCCCATAAAACCTGTATAATATTCACGGGTATAATTTTCATTCTCCAGAATAAACTGCTTTGCCTTTTCTTTTGGCATCCCACAAACTGCCGATGTGGGGTGTAATTTTAACAATACCGATTTAATACTGTTTGATGTAGAAGGTAAGCGTCCTTTTATTTTTGTTTTTAAATGTAATAAATTCCCTGCTTTTACTGTTTCAACATTTTCAATGCTTAATCCATCAACAGACGTTTTTAAGCTACTTTCTATAAAATCGGTAACTAATTGTTGTTCTTCTATTTCTTTTTCTAGCCAATTCACACTGGTTGTACCTTTATATGGTTGTGTTCCTGCCAAAGCCATTGTAGAGATTTGATTCCCTTTTATTGATAATAACTCCTCTGGCGTTGCTCCCAACCATAGTCCTATTTTAGGATGATACCAACAATATACAAAAGCGTCTTCATAAGCATTTAAAAGCTTTTTAAACAACTCAATAGGACTCCTATTAGGTATTGCTATTTGTTCTGCCCTAGAAAGCACTACTTTCTTAAACGCCTCTTCCGTTTCTATCGCTTTTATTGCCGAGCCTACCAAATCGATATGAAATAATTTTGCAGCTTCTACACCATCTTCATCATCTATATAAACTCCTGAGGTATTCTCTTTTTGCGTAGCATTAATGTGATATGTGCATGTTATAACTTTTGCCTTTTCTAAAGGCGTTAAAATAACGCCTTCTTCAATATTAAAAGGAGCGAAAACAAATCCACTTTCTACAAAATCTTTTGTGTTATAAACGTTATCATTTGCTTGAAGTATGCCTTTTACTATAGCCGCCTTAGGTTTCCTATATATAACAAAAGGGCCTTCTGATTCATAATGCGCTTTAACCGCATTAAAAAAAAGGTTTTGCTCCATAATTTATTTTTTATACAATGAAATAGTAGACAATTTACATACAGAGATTAGGTTATCATCATCGTCTGTGATATTAATATTAAGCAACTGTGTTGTACGTCCTTTATGTACAAAAGTTGATTTAGCATACACATAGCCTTCTCGCACACTCTTTAAATGATTTGCTGTAATTTCCATACCTCTAATTGTAGCATGTTCGGCATCTAAAAACAAGTGTGCCGCAAAACTCCCTACACTTTCTGCCAAAGCAGCTGTAGCACCTCCATGTAAAACACCGTCTGGTTGATATACTTTTGAATTTACCGGCATTCTAGCGACTACAAAATCGTCTCCAAAATCGATAAACTCAATATTAAGCGTTTCCATTAATGTATTTTTACAAACTTTATTTGCCATTTCTAAAACACTCTCCTTTGATAATTGCATACTACTAAATATTTTTTGAACTTTACGCAGTAAAAATACAAAACCAAAACCTATAAATGGAG
Organism: Lacinutrix sp. YIN62; assembly: GCF_057219185.1. Lineage (NCBI taxonomy): Bacteria > Pseudomonadati > Bacteroidota > Flavobacteriia > Flavobacteriales > Flavobacteriaceae > Lacinutrix > Lacinutrix sp. YIN62. The sequence goes on along the minus strand of NZ_JBXVVH010000001.1, from coordinate 146,975 downwards.
TCCAATAAAAAAGAAATAACTTATAATATAACCAAACCATATGCGACTTTAAATACACTCACAACGCAAACAAAAAACATCTGGTTTGTATGCCATGGGATGGGCTATTTAAGTCGTTATTTTTTAAGATATTTTAAAGCTTTAAATGCTAATGAAAATTATATTATAGCGCCTCAAGCTCCTAATTTATACTATCAAGGCACGACATTTAAACATGTTGGAGCAAGCTGGTTGACCCGAGAAAATACAATCTTGGAAACCGAAAACACTATGCACTATTTTGATGCTATATTCGAAGCTGAAAACATTCCACCTAATTTGAACCTAATTGTGTTAGGGTATTCTCAAGGCGTTAGTGTTGCTATGCGTTACGTCGCAAAACGACAATTACATTGCGCGCAATTAGTATTACATTCTGGAGGTATTCCTAAAGAATTAACCGCTAAAGATTTTGATTTTCTTGACACTAAAGTCTCTTTAATTTACGGTACCAAAGACGAATACCTAGATGCCAACCGCATTGCATATGAAATTAAAAGAGCGCATTCCCTATTTAAATCCAATGTTATAACCATCCCTTTTGATGGTATACATGAGGTAAATACAGAAATTATTAATGGCCTTATTTAAAAAATAAACTTTAAACAGTCATTAAGAAACAATAGCCTAGTTTGTCCTTAAAGTTAATCTATTGCCAAGACCTCTAATTCGGAAAAATTTATTGTACTTCCAGTCGTTCCTGTATTACCTCCGTTGGCTACAACTAGTCTTATTTCGTCTGCAAAAATACTAGGGATATTTATAGTATTACCTCCCGAAGACACAGATGATAATGGAGCTGATGAATATATTAAATTTCCACATCTATATAATCGAACCATAACATTAGTGATTCTATTAGTACAGCAATCATTTCTTCCGTCTAAAATTAAACCTGTTATAAAATAGGCATCTGGCAAAACGACTCCAAAACCCCAATCTCCAGTAGGCGTTCCAACTCTACTTACATGAAAACTATTTGGCCCTGTATTATCGATATTGTCAAATAGTGATGTAAAAGGCCCAAATGAATTCGTTGCATTTATAGTTGAAAAAGCCACATTTGCAACTCCTATTTGCTCTCTAATAAGTCGCGAAAATGATTGAGTATCCTGATAATTAATTCGCCTCCACCTCGGGTTTTCAAAAACATAAAGCCCAGCTCCTAAACCACAATTTGAACTTAAATTATAAATCATCAAACCTTCAGCTGGATTAGCGATAGTTGTTACATCTGTAACACTAAGAAGCGTTATTCGAGGAAGTAAAAATCCACGATTACTAGAATCTAATTCTAATAGCGCTGAGTTATCTGGATTCGTAGTTCCAATACCAACTTGAGCCAACCCTTTTACTCCAATAAACAATAGCAACAATAAGTAATTTCTCATAATATATTAAGGCTTTTTTTACAAGAACAACACTGGTTTACAACAACATAAATATTATTATCGTTTTTCAATAGCACCTCTCTTTTGTCGATCTTTGTTTCTATTAATAACAAAAAAAAACCTCCTAAAAGTCCCTACAGTAAAAGGGTTTAAGAATTCTCTAGCAGCTTTTTACATTTAAAGAACTTATAAAAAGTATGCAAAAAACAACATATTACCCGTTTATAAAAACGCTCTTAAATTGGTTCTTAATCTTATAAAAAATAATTTACTTTTAGTATTATATTAAAGATTCTCCATTTAAATCTGTAGTTAAAACAGCACTCATATAATCAAAAAAAGGACGAATAGTCTTAAAAGCATCGTCAATAACATCTATAAAATTTTCATTTAAAACGTCTTTGTCTGTAAACCGCTTTGTAAATAAAAATTGTTTTTTTCGTATAAGGTCTATTGCTGGATGTGATTTATCAAATCCTTTAGGGGCTGTTTTTAGCTCATCTCCAACAAAATCACCCCACGTATTTTTAAATACTTTATTATTAATAATATCCCGAATTTCATCATCATCTACCTCAAACTCTTTACGAATACGTAATAAATCTGCCTTATCAGGAGCCCAAAACCCTGTAGCAATAAAACTCTCGTTATTAGGCTGGATATGCACATAATAGCCGCCTCTTAAATGTGGCTTTTGCCTATGAAAAGCAGCACCAAAGTGGGTTTTATAAGGTAATTTATCTTTTGAAAACCTAACGTCTCTATAAATTCTAAAAACTTTTAACTTATCGAGTTCATCATAAGTATTCATGCGTTCCAAAATCGCATTATAAAAAGTCTTTATCCCAGACTCTAAAGCTTTAAATTCAAATTTATGCTCATTAAACCAATCGCGATTATTATTTTTTTCTAATTTCTTAAAAAATGCAAAGACGTTCTTATCTACCGTTTTATTCATTTAATCTACTTTGTTATTTAATGCTTTTATTTTTTAAGTGGCTTTTTTATAGCCGCTTTATTTTCTTCTATGTTATGCTTAACAAGCATAAAGCTATACTCATTATTCAAATGTAATCCCGTTGAGAATTAATCCCGAGGCGGGAGCAATATAATAGATATTTCCTTGGTAATCTTCCTTTAAACTGGCCGCGATATCTGCTAAGGGACGTTTCCCTTGTCCTAATTCAATTAAAGTCCCCATCATTAAACGTATTTGATTACGCATAAAGCCTTTACCTTTAACTTTTAATAGATAGGTTTCTTTAGGAAAAAAATTGGCTGTGTACATTGTATTTTTAACCAATTCGCAACTTAATATTTCTCTATGGTATATCCCATTATCGGTTGGTTTATAACAATAGTTTTTAAAATAGTGTTTCCCTTCAAATAATTGCGCCCCTTTTTTCATTAGTTCAATATCTAAATCCTCTAAAATAGTCGTCATAATAGGTGCGCAAAAGGGATGAAACTTAGCTCCAAAGGCAAACAGATAGAGATACTCCTTTACTTTAGAATGTTGAATAATATTAAACTTAGCATCGACCTCACGCAAACTCAAAGCCCTTATATCTTGCGGTAAATTATAATTAAAAAGTTCTAAAAAAGCTTCAAAATCGGCAATAGGCTCCTTTAAAAAAAGTTCAAAGGCTGCATTTTCGGCAGATACCATTGCATCTGTACGTCCTGAAACCAAAGTTTTAAAATATTTACCTTCCAGAATATAATTTAAAGTTCGATCTACCATAAGGTGTAATGTTTTCAAATTAGGTTGCTTTTGCCAACCGTGAAAACGATATCCAAGATATTGGATATTAATAACATAAAAATACTTCTTCAAAATGTTCTTTTTTGTTTCGAAAGTAACCTATAAAATTACATTTAACAAAAAATTTATACATTGCAAGTATATTATACAAACCAAACTATAAAATTATGACCACTGCTTCATCAAAAAAAGTACCATTAACATTTTGGATAATTGCCGTTATCGCTATTATTTGGAATGCAATGGGTATCAATCAATATTTACAACAAGCATACCAAACCGATGCTTTTAAAGCAATGTATCCTGATGACAACACTTTAGAAATGGCAATAAATACCCCTTCTTGGGTTATGGCCGCCTTTGCTATAGCTGTGTTTTTTGGATTTTTAGCAAGTATAACCTTAGCTTTAAAAAAACTCTGGGCCAATACTTTATATCTCATTTCATTAATAGGAATTATAATACAAATGATTTATGTAATCTTTATTAGCAAGACTATGGAGGTTTATGGGCCTGGCGCCATTATCATGCCTTTAATGGTTCTTATTATTGGTATATTCCTCTATTTCTATTCAAAAAGAGCTATCGCAAACAAGTGGATCTCTTAATTGTCATTTTTAAAACATTTAACTAAATAAACACTTGTTTAAACACTCAATCAGCTATTAAACCTTTTGTTTTAAGATAAAAATAACATTATTATTAACAAATTCTTATCTAACCAACACATTAAGACCTACTACCTTTGTAAAAAAAAGGATATGTTTGGATTATTTAAAAAGAAAAATAAACTCGATAAATTACATGCAGAATATATGTCACTATTAAAAACATCCCATAAAATAGCGACTAGTAATAAAAGAGATAAAAAACAGGTGAAAGTACAATCCATTCTTAGTCAAATTGAAGTATTGCAAAAAAAGACCTAAACTATATTTATTTTTCGCAACTATTTATTGCAGATATATAGTACCTTCGTACTTTTAAATTTTAGGAGCATAACTTAAGTATGAATTGTCTATTAACCGGTGGGACGGGAATTGTTGGAAGTCACATAGTTTTTGAATGGTTGAAAAAAGCTATTATTGATAAAACTGTAAATCATCTTTTTGTAATTATTAGAGCTAATGAAAAAACTGCGCAACAGCGGCTAATAGCTATATTACAAGACAAATCACGTCCAGCATTCTTAGATGACTTTGATCTCAAAGACTGCTTGAAAAAAATTACAGTAATCTCTAACGATCTCTCTTCTATTACTTCAAGCACATTAAAAAAGTATCATTTTGATACCGTAATACATTGTGCTGGCTCTACAAGCTTATTACATACTAGTGATACCAAAAGTAAAGTACATACCCAAAATTACCTTGTTACCAAGCAACTTTTAGAACATTTACCCGAATATGTTAACCGCTTCATATATATAAGTACAGCATACTCTTTTGGTATTCAAGACAAAAAAGTAAATGATTCTATAGAACAGTATGATGTGACTCATTTTAGAAACCCATATGAGCAGTCTAAATATGAAAGCGAACGTTATGTAAAAGAAATTTGCTTATCAAAAAATATCAAATCCCAAATACTTAGACCCAGTATTATATGTGGGCGTTTAATTGATCGGCCATTTTATGAAACTCCTAAGTTTGATGTGTTTTATTCCTGGCCTATTTTCCTTGATAAATATGCTCAAAATTTTATTGACAACTTTAGAATTTGGATTGATAAAAAAAGTGGCTTAAATATTGTACCAGTAGATTTTGTTTCTAAGGCTGTACTATACGCTTTTTTAAACCCTGATATTAAAGAGCTTAACATTGTTAACCCGAAACAAATTTTACACAAAAACTATGTCGGTGATGTTTTAGAAGCCTTTAATATAAAGACTTATGAATATACTGAAGAGAAACCCAAAAACATGAATGTTTTTGAGCAACTGTACTATAAAAGTATTGGTGGGCTCTTTGAAAAATATGTCTCTATACCAGACTTACAATTTCAACCAGATCTTATTCTTCAGCTAATAGATCAATTACAATTAGACACAAATTTGGGTGTTCACGAAAACTTTATGAACTTAATTAATTTTTCAGTCGATAAAAAATTCAAAAAAAGCTACTAATTTAATACAAGGCTTTAATAAACCTAATCGTTTCCAAATTAAAGGTTTCAGGTTGCTCTACATTAACAACATGACCACAATTTTCTACAACAAATAAAGAAGACTGCATATGTTTCGTTACCACATTTTTAATTGATGGCAAAAATAAATGATCTTCTTCTCCCATAACATAAAGTGTTGGGATTTTAATGTCTTTAGCTCTAAAAAAACGTAATAACGGATTAATTTCAGATGTTAATTTAAACCAACGTACAAACTCCTTTTGATATAATTTCTTAGCTTCATTTACAAAAAGTAACCGCGAGTGTTTATGATTTTTCTTAGGCATTATTATAAAAGCAAAAAACTTATATAATAACATGTATGGAACTACCGATTTAAAAACAACTCCCAGTCGCATTAAAACCTGAGATCTAAGGTTTAGTTTCATTATAGCGCCTCCCATAATCATACTCGCCACACGTTCAGGATATTTTTCTGCTAGATTTCTAATTAAAATAGTACCTAAAGAAATCCCTACAAAATGAGATTTTCTAATATTTAGGTGATCAATTACTTCTACAATGTCATTAGTAATAGAATCGAAAGTATATTTTGTATTAAAAGCGTCTTTTAATATTGGTTTACTATTTCCATGTCCTCGCAAATCTAAAACTAGAACATTAAATTCTGCCCCAAAACTTCTTATTTGCTTAAACCAAATAGAAGAACTCCCTCCTGCTCCATGGACAAATGTGACCCATTGTTTAGAGGTTTTATGTAAATAAACATTGTGATTTAACAATTGATAGAATATTAGTTTATGAAGCTAAAGTACGACATTTCATTATTATACAAACGCTTTTAATTCATCAATCACATAATCCACCTCTGTTTTAGTGTTATACTTACTAAATGAGAAACGCAAAGAGGGCTTTTGTAAATCTTCATCATTTAAAATTTGTGATAACACATGAGACCCCTTTAAACTTCCACTTTGGCAGGCACTCCCTTTTGAACAAGCAATTCCTTTTAAATCCAATTGAAACAATAATATCATCGCTTTATCGGCTGGAATAGGCAAACATGCATTTAAAACCGTATAACTGCTAGCATTCAAATCTGCTGAAGCCCCATTAAAACGTACTTCTGGAAAGGCTTTTTTTAAGGCTTCAATAAAATATGTTTTAATACCTTTAATATATGTTGTATCGGTATCTAGGTTTTGATATGATAATTTAAAAGCTTCTTCTAATCCTACTATGTTATGTACAGATTCTGTTCCTGCTCGCACTCCTCTTTCTTGCTCTCCACCAAAAATTAATGGTTTTAAGCCAGAGTTTTTTCTTATAAAAGCAAAACCAACACCTTTAGGGCCGTGGAATTTATGAGCACTCACTGCTAAAAAATCAATTGGAATCTCTTGTAAGTCGAGTTCATAATGCCCAACAGACTGCACTGTATCACTATGAAATAGCGCATTATTTGCTTTACATAACTTAGCAACACGTTTAATGTCTAATATATTTCCGATCTCATTGTTTACATGCATTAAGCTTACTAATGTTTTTTTGCCTTGCTCTTTCAATAAAGCTTCTAAATGTGCATAATTAACATGTCCAAAACCATCTAAATCTACATAATCTACCGCTATATCATAATCTTGTTCTAGCTGGTTTACCGTATGCAGTACAGCATGGTGCTCTATCCGAGAAGTAATTATTCTTGTAACATTAAGGTCTCTAACCGCACTATGCAACACCATATTATCAGCCTCTGTTCCTCCAGAGGTAAAAATAATCTCTGAGGCTGAAACATTAAGATGTTTAGCCACTGTTTTTCTTGCACTTTCAACTAAAGCTTTCGAGGAACGCCCATAACCATGTGTAGATGAAGGGTTTCCATAACATTCTTTCATTGCCTGTGTCATTTTTAAAATAACCGCCTCGCTCAACTGCGTAGTTGCTGCACTATCAAAATATACCGTTTTCATAACGCAAAAATAGCCGAAATAAAATTAATTACAATATGCTTCGGTATAATTTGACAATTCTATTATTTTTGTATGATTAATATAAATACTTATGCATAAAATATATTCTGTTTTAATTCTTTTTATTGTCTTATCATCTTGTGACGATGGTGATATTATTACTACCGAACTTGAATTTGATGATACTTTTAATGTTTGTGGAGAATTAGTTGTTTATAAAACAAAAGCAGAACCTAGTGAGTCCCTTTCATTACAAATTACAACATCGCCACCAACGACTATAGCTAGTTTTTTTGAAACTATTCCCAACCCTTCAAACCCATTACTTGAAGATTTATTAATTACCTCTAAAACTTTTGAGTCTAGTACTAATGTCTTTAATTATAGAGTCTATGATAATGACCCTACAACGATAAATGTATTTTGTACAGATGTTCCACCATCTGGCATTAATATTTCTCAAGATTATAATTCTGATGAAGTTACTGCCGAATTCACAATGACTCTAGAAGAAGATGATAACGATGGTATTCCTGCTGAGTTTGAAGATAATAATGGAGATGGTGATAATAACCCCGCAACGAATCCTACAGATACAGATGGTGATGGTTTACCCGATTACCTAGATGATGATGATGATGGTGATAATGTAAAAACTGCAACTGAAAACCCCAACTACACGATTGAAGATGGTCTAGCAAATGCACAGGATTCAGATAATGATGGTACCCCCGATTATTTAGATAATGATGATGATGATGATGATGTTTTAACACGAGATGAGGAAAACAATTCTATAGATCAAAATCCAACAAATGATATTACAGACAATACTGTTGGTCCCGATTATTTAAATGATCAAATCCAGAACACTACTCCTGCTACAGCTTTTAGAGCACACAGCATTACCCAAACCTTTTCCTTACGATTAATTTTATTAAATATCAATCTAAGTATTCTAACTCAAGACGTAATGGATTTTGGAACGTTAGATGGAGAAAATCCATTAACTAGTAAAACGCGAAATGTAACCCCTCCTTTTAATTAAAAACCATTAGGAGGTTATCTTGTTTTGATATATATAAACTTCGGTTGCCCCTAGCCCATATTTTTTATAATCTGCGTCATAAAACTTTATGCTATCATATCTTGAAAAGAGGTATTCTAGTTCTAGCTTTAGAGTTCCTTCGCCTACGCCATGAATAAATACTATTTTTTGAATTTTCTTTTTCATCGCAAATTCCAGCTTATGCTTAGCGGTATCTAACTGCAATGTTTTCTTTTCATGACTAGACAAGCCGCGTTGCGATTTAACCAGTTGATCAATATGTAAATCCACCTCCATTGTAGGTAGGTACCGCTCCTTACGTTTTGTTTTAACAGCATTTCGTCGCTTTCCAGATTCTTTTTCTGAAATAGCTTGACTTACACTTGTATTAGAAAATATTTTATTTTTAAAAGGATCCCTGTCTTCTTTCACAATATCTGAAGCATCAAAGGCAAGTTCAAAGCCATCATCATCTTCAATTGTTACGGCATGTTTCTCAATCTTAGTTATAACGCCCGATAAGTCTTCATCTAAAACAAATACCCGATCTCCTACTTTAAATACCATAAGTTATTATTCTTCTTTTTCTTCTTCAATAAAAGTATCTTTTTTATTCTGCTTACTAGGAATTGTACTTGATAGTCTATATATCCCTAACATTAATAGCACAATACCTATAATTAGTATATATACATTTTGCTGTGCTTCGGCATTGGCATAAGCAGCGATTATACCGCCAACGATTATCAATAAATAATTTAAATTTTTAATGGTATATATGTCTTTTAAGTTACTTAGTTACAAATTTAAACATAAAAAACTATTTTTTGTTTTACATTTTTATAGAGTTTAGTTCTTAAATTTTTAATTTAATCAAAGCTTCTAGTCTATTTTACAACAAAACCTACTCAAAAACGAGTATCTTATTCCTCAAAACAACCTACAATAAGCTACTAAACAGAAGTTTAATTGATTCAATTCTAAGCGTTTTCTTTATTATTTTTTATATATATTTGTTATCCCTATTTAATTAAATCAGAGTTATGAAAAAAACCTACATTCAAATTTTTATTCTTCTTTTTCTTTTTAGTACTACTTATGCGCAACTCAGCATTAGGAATAACAATTACATCTTTGTAAAAGACCAAGTAATCTATGTTGAAGACGATATTAATTTAGTTGAAGCTGATGCTACAATATATTTAAGGGAGGAAGCACAATTAGTGCAAGGTTCGAGTAGTACGGGAAACTCTGGTTTAGGAAAATTAAGCGTATATCAAACTGGTACTGTAGACAATTTTGCTTATAACTATTGGGCCTCACCAGTAGGAAATGTAACCTCAAACACAACGGCTAATACACCTTTTGTTCCTGACCAAAATATCTATGGTGTTACGGGATTAACAAATAGTAATACAGCGACTTTTATTGGGGGACATAATGGTGTGGCGACGCCATTACAAATAGCAAAATTTTGGCTTTATAAGTATAGTAATCCAGGAACAGGATATAGTGATTGGCAATATGTAGGATCTAGTAATGATGTTTCTTCTGGTTATGGATATTCGATGAAGGGTTCTACAGGTTCATTAGCTCAGTTATACGATTTTAGAGGCAAACCAAACACAGGCGATATTTTTACAGCTGTATTAGCTAACGAATACACTCTAGTAGGAAATCCATACCCATCGGCTTTAGATGCTGTAAACTATATTCATGACCCTGTTAACGCAAATTCCATTACAGGAACTTTATATTTTTGGGAACAGGATCTTACGGCTGCAACACATATCTTAGCCGATTATGTTGGTGGTTACGCAACCTACACAATTAGTGCAGATGGATTAGTAGAATCGTTTGTTCCGGCTGTTTTTCATACGGTAAACCCTGATGGAACTAATGGATCTGACATAGGTACAACGACGAGTGGCAAAACAATGCACAGATACATTCCTATTGCGCAAGGTTTTATGATAGAAGGCGCTACAAATGGTAATGCCGTAACTAGAAATAAACACAGAGCTTTTTACAAACAGTCTGGTGTAAATAGTGAATTCTTTAGAACAGCAGATGCTTCTTCTAATGATTTAACAGGAGGTATTGGCACTATAAACGAACTCAATTATAATGAGTTAGGCTTTCAAATTCTTGATTCAGAATACAAACGCTTTAGGTTAAATGTTAATTTTAACCAACACCATACAAGACAATTGCTTCATAATTTTCATGACGCTGCAACAGATGGCTTTGATTATGGATTGGAATCTAACAACTCAGAACCTAACGCAGCAGATGCTTATTTTATATTAGACGACACCCCCTATATAACACAAGCTCATGCCTATAATGAGGATTTAAAAATCCCATTAGTTATTGTTCTTGATGCGCCTATGCCTGTTTCTATTAGAGCTTTTGATGTACAAAATTTTGAGGCTTCTCAATCCATTTATATACATGATATAGAAACAGACATATACTATGACTTAACCGTTCAAGACTTTTATATTAACTTAGCTCCTGGAGAATATAAAGAAAGGTTTGAAATTACATTCAAAAATAATAGTGAAACCTTGGCTGTTTCTGAATTTGATACAAATGAATTTACCGTTTTTCAAAACAATACAGTTTCACAATTAACAATTAAAAACCCTAATACTTTAAACATAAAATCTGTAACATTATATGATGCCTTAGGTAAGCGTGTTTTAAATGCAGTTAATTTAAACCCTGCTACACATTATGAGTTTCCTACAAAAAATTTAAGTAGCGGGCTCTATGTTGTAACTGTAACGCTTGACAGTAAAGACGCACTAAGCAAAAAAATTATAGTTTCTAATTAATATAACGTAAGTTAATTCTATTCTATTTATAAAAAAGTTGATGTTTGAAAAAACTTCAACTTTTTTATTGTAAGATTTTTTATACATTTACTAAAATTATAATACAAATGTTCCTTCAAGAAGACTACATGCTGCCTTGTTTAAACAAGAAATTGTTAGGTTTTGAATGTATGGGCTGCGGTATACAACGCGCTTTAAGTCTTTTATTTCATGGAGAGTTTGTTGCGGCTTTTAAAATGTATCCAGCAGTTTATACATTAGTCCCGTTAGCTATAATAATAGGGATTTCTTTTTTTTATAAATTTAAAAACTACAACACAGTTATTAACCGACTAGCCATACTATCTGTACTTATAATTATTATTAGCTTTATAATCAAAAAAATCAACTAAACTTAATTACACATTATGAAAAAACGACTCAATCCAACTTTAACTTATGTATTATCAATTATAGGAATACTATGCTGCTGCATTGGTGGTTCTGGAGTATTTTTAGCTGCCCCTGCATACTTTATGGCTAATAGCAAAATTAAAGATGCGCAATTAAATCCAGATGATTATGAAGGAGATATAAACGCAATGAATACTGCCAAAATGATAGCTTTGGTTGTTACAATAATTAATGTGCTATGTGTACTATGGACCATATATAAAATAGCCACTGGAGATTGGGATGAATTTCAAAGAGCCTTTCAAGAAGGGATGGAACAAGCACAACAGCAACAATAACTTGTAACTAATTTTTAAAAAAAATTATGTAAAACAACCACAAAGATCAAATAGTTACTTGGCATTATAAGTACTATTTTATATTGCCTTCCTTTAGTTATTGTAAGTATAGTATATGCTACCAAAGTTAACAGTGCTTATGAAGACAAAAATTATGAACTCGCAGAAAAATCTTCTAAAAATGCTAAAACTTGGAGATTAGTTTCAATAGGACTAGGCGTGCTAGGTCTTCTTATTTATATAATCTTTATAGGGTTTGCTGTAATTGCAAATGTTTAGATTTATAAATAAACATTTATTTATATTAGCAGTGATAGTATGTATAGTTATACTATCACTGTATTTTTTTACGACCCTTCGCACTATTCCTTTTCCCGCAATGTTTATTTTTTAAAACAACGCGCCTGCATTGTCCTGGTTGCTGTACTCAAAGAGCTATACTTAAATTATTATCAGGCCATAATAAGTAGCTTAAACCATTTTTATCCAAAAAGAATTCATAACATGCTTCATAGAGCTATAGTCACCAAGGCGATATTCCTAGTTGTAATTTTATTTAGGGTATTAGGAAATATCAATCATTACCCCTTTATTATTCTAGCACCGTAATAACAGTACTAAAATAAAATAGACATTACAACTTAAAATAAAAAAACAAACCCCTTAAAATCTAAGGGGTTTTATTATTATATAAACTCTAAACTCACAAAAATAATAGCATAATAAAAAGCTCTTATTTTGCTTGTTTATTTAGTATAACACTAACTAATAATTCATTAAAAGCTCTTTATATTCTTTTAAATCAGAGATATTTAATTTGTTTTTCAAATTCTTAGTAAGTGATATTACATATTTAAGGCTCTCTACAGGAGAGGTTGTTTCATCTCCATCAATAGCCGCATCTTCTACATCATCTATAGGCTCATCGCCAAGAACTGGAATAAGAAATGAATTGTGTGTTTCTATGTGCTCATAGGTTAGTCTTAGTACTTTTACAGCTAAAGGTACTTGTGCTTCTAAAACATAGGTTCTTAATGCTTTAATGTCATCGATTACTGTCTCTGTATTGATACCTGTTTCATCAAGGTCTACCAGAATTTTGTCGGCTAATTTTATTGCTTCTTTATTTTCCAAAGGGATCAGATTATGTAAATAATTAACTTTTTTCAATTGCAAATTTAAATTTTTAGAAATCAATTATGGGTACTTTTTTACAATTTTGTTTATTTAATTTTATCTATTTCAATAATCCTTTTTTATTCTAAATAATATGATTAATAATTATAAAAAAAGCTCCTCATATTTTTGAGAAGCTTTTTTATTTATTTAAGAATTCCTCCTTTTAAGAGGATCATTTTTTATAAAAACAAATTTTATTCGAATTCCTTTAATGTTTTCACTATAATTGAAACACAATCTAGTAATTCGGCTTTAGTCATTACTAAAGGTGGTGCGAAACGTATAATATTACCGTGGGTTGGTTTAGCTAATAACCCATTATCGCGAAGTGCCATACAGATATTCCATGCGGTATCACTTTCTTCTGTATCGTTTATTAAAATAGCATTTAATAGGCCTTTTCCTCTTACGGCATTCACTATAGGACTTGTTTCTACAAATTTAGAAATTTCACTTCTAAACAACTCTCCTAATTCTTGAGCATTTTGAGCTAAATGCTCTTCTTTAACAACTTCTAATGCTGCAATTGCCACAGCCGCTGCAATTGGGTTTCCGCCATAAGTACTACCGTGGTTTCCAGGTTTAATAACTTTCATAATATTATCATTTGCCAATACAGCCGATACCGGATAAGCACCTCCAGATAAAGCTTTACCTAAAATAAGGATATCTGCTTTTATATCTTCATGGTCTATAGCCAACAAACGTCCTGTTCTGGCAATCCCTGTTTGTACTTCGTCTGCAATGAATAATACATTATATTTTTCACATAAAGCTCTTGCTTTAGCTAAATATCCTTCAGAAGGCACATAAACCCCAGCTTCACCTTGAATAGGTTCAACTAAAAATCCTGCTATGTTTTTATTACTTTTAAGCGCCTCTTCTAAAGCGTCTAGATTATCGTACTCAATTTTAATAAATCCTGAAGTATAAGGTCCAAAGTTCTTACGAGCGATAGGGTCATTTGAAAAAGAAATAATAGTAGTCGTTCTCCCATGAAAATTATTTTCACAAACAATAATCTCTGCTTCATTTTCGTTAATTCCCTTAACTTCATATGCCCATTTTCGACATAATTTTAATGCCGTTTCAACAGCTTCTGCCCCCGTATTCATAGGCAAAAGTTTATCATAACCAAAATAACGCGTTGCAAATTGCTCGTATTGTCCTAATACGTCATTATAAAAAGCTCTGGAAGTTAAACTTAATTGTTTCGCTTGACGAACCATGGCATCAACAATTTTAGGGTGACAATGTCCCTGGTTCACAGCCGAATAAGCCGATAAAAAATCATAATACTTTTTTCCTTCTACGTCCCAAACATAAACCCCTTCTCCTTTACTTAATACTACAGGAAGTGGGTGGTAATTGTGAGCGCCATACTTGTTTTCTAAATCTATCGCTTGTTGCGATGTTAAATGTTCTAAAACAGCCATTTTAATTAAATTTTAAATGTGGATAAAATAACCATTCCTACTGTACCTTTATCCTTTCGAAGAATCGAAAATTCAGCGTGGGAGAGAAATCATCCCTAGAGTCCGCAAATTACTAAATAATAAGTAGGCTTTAAAATATTTAGGAACACATTTTACTTTAACTAAACCTTAAATGTACCATATATAACGTCAGGTTTCTACATTGTGAATGTACTAATACCATTAATGCGTATTAAAAAATAAGATGTTGAAATAGCTTTTAGTGCAAATGACCTTTACCTATATAATATATAAAAACGATTGCCTTATTGTATATACCGCTATACTTATAAAGCGTTTAATATGTTAAACAACAGTATTTAAAAGAAGATTATTAAAGATAATTCAAATTACTTACCGTTTATTTATTGCTATTATTATTTTTGCACTTATGTCAAGAAGAAACAAGAGAAAACAAATTTTTACAAACGTAGAAGTTGTAGACGCAGGTGCAAAAGGAAAAACAATTGCAAAAGCTGAAGATGGTAAAGTTATTTTCCTGCCTAATGCGGTCCCAGGTGATGTTGTAGATGTGCAAACCTTTAAAAAGCGAAAAGCTTATTATGAAGGTAAAGCCATCGCATTTCATAAACTATCGAATAAACGCACAAGCCCTGCTTGCGAGCATTTTGGCACTTGTGGTGGTTGTAAATGGCAGGATATGGGCTATGAACACCAATTATTCTATAAAGAAAAAGAAGTTACCAATAATTTAACACGCATTGGACATATAGAGCTCCCGGAGGTAACTCCAATATTAGGAGCTTCAAATCAGTATTTTTATAGAAATAAAATGGAATTTTCATTTAGCGATTCTCGCTGGTTGACAATTGAAGAAGTACAATCTGATGAAGATCTTGGAGATAGAAATGCTTTAGGCTTTCATATTCCTGGTATGTGGGATAAAATCTTAGATGTAAAAAAATGCCACCTTCAAGCAGATCCTTCAAATGCCATAAGAAATGCTGTTAAGACTTTTGCTATTGAAAATGAATTAGATTTTTTTAATACACGCAATCAAACAGGATTATTGCGCACGATGATGATTCGTACATCCTCTACAGGTGACATTATGGTAATGATTCAATTTTTTAAAGAAGACAAGAAAAAACGAGAATTGCTCTTAGACTTTCTTGCTGAAACATTTCCACAAATCACTTCTTTACAATATGTCATTAACGAAAAAGCAAATGATACTATATATGATCAAGATGTGATTTGCTACAGAGGACAAGATCATATTTTTGAAGAAATGGAAGGTTTAAAATTCAAAATAAATGCGAAATCTTTTTACCAAACCAATTCGGAACAGGCCTATGAATTATACAAATTAACTCGCGATTTTGCAGGTTTAAAAGGCAGTGAATTAGTATACGATCTCTATACAGGAACCGGAACTATAGCCCAGTTTGTCTCTAAACAAGCAAAGAAAGTTGTTGGTGTAGAATCGGTACCAGATGCCATAAAAGCAGCCAAAGAAAACGCACAATTAAATAACGTTAATAATGTTGACTTTTATGTTGGAGACATGAAAAACGTTTTCAATCAAAGTTTTATAGAAACGCATGGGCAGCCAGATGTTATTATTACAGATCCCCCAAGAGACGGTATGCATAAAGATGTAGTACAACAAATATTAAATGTGGCGCCAAAAAAAGTAGTTTACGTAAGCTGTAATAGTGCTACTCAAGCAAGGGATTTAGCGCTAATGGATGCAACTTACAAAGTCACAAGAACCCAAGCGGTAGACATGTTTCCACAAACTCACCACGTTGAAAACATTGTATTACTAGAATTAAGATAGGTCACAAACTATAAAAATACGACTCTAATATTATTGTATTTATTATGCATTGTTAACTTCTTTTTTGCCCTCTACTGAACCATACATAAGGAATAAAATGTTAATCAAATTTAGAGGTACTCTAAAAAGAGCGAGCTACAGACGCTAATGCCATATACATCCATAGTATTTAATTCGTAATGTAATGCTGTTTTTTTTAAAGAAAATAAATGCTTGAAACAAAAAATACTCTTCAAAAATAATTTTGAAGAGTATTTTTAAAATATTTACTTTCCTGAAATAGCTTCAATTAAGATATTTAAAAAAAGTGACTAATCAACTTTCTTTCCTGTTGGAGTAAAATCAAATCCAGCAGATTGATACGAACAAAACACACCCACCTTCTATTTTACGGACGCGTAATTGTAAAAACATATTAGCTTACCAAAGCTTCTAAAAGATTATTTCTTTACGAATTAATTTATCAACTCAAAAAAACAATTCTATTAAACAGGAATAAAAGGTTAAACAAGAAAGGTTCTGTAGACTTGATAAAATGAAAAGACAATAAAAAAATAGTACAAAAAAAGTATTAAAGTTGAAAACAAGTGAAAAGACACGTCTTTAATTAACGTTATAAAACACTTGCCTCTTTTTTTTACAAACAGTAACGGAAACTAATTTTTAGACTTAAAAAAAAGCTATTGAAACTATAAAAAAGACCTTTGGAAAGTAATTTATAGAACCGTATTTTTGAAAATCTTTAATTAAAAACCTCATAGAAGCAAACCATAATCTATAATTTAGATCCCAATGCAGTGTAAAGTCTAAATCTTTAATGGATCCAAACTAACCTTCTTAACAAACAAGATTTTAACACTAAAAACATATTTACAACAGTATAATAATATTAAAAAAATCATGAATATTACATTAGAACAAGCAGAAAAAGCTATTGTAGCAGCAAAACAAAAAGCTATAGCAATAGATACAAAAATGAATATTGCCATTGTTGATGCTGGAGCAAACCTAGTCGCATTTGCTAGAATGGATGGTGCTTGGTTAGGCTCACTAGATATCTCAATTAAAAAAGCTAAAACAGCACGCTATTTTGATATGAATACTGGTACTATTGGAGAATTATCGCAACCAGGTCAACCTTTATTTAATATAGAACACTCAAATAATGGATTGATTACTTTTCCTGGTGGAGTCCCTATTAAAAATGCATCAGGTGAAATTATTGGTGCGATTGGAGTTAGTGGAAGTTCGGTTGAAAACGACCATACTGTTGCTGAAGCTGGTGCATCGACCATCTAATAATAGATAAGATTGCTTGATCTCTCATTTTTTGTGAGGGTCAAATTCTTTATTTTCAAAAGCAAAAAAAAGAATCATAGACACCTAAACTAAAACATAGAGTCCTCTTCTTAAAAACCATTTCAAAACGCCTTTCTTAAGGCGTTTTCCTTTTTTACTAATATAATCTAAAGAAAATAGTTAATACTAAAATCCGTATGTCGACCCCACAAGCGATATCCAAACAAATCTATTTCACCTTTACTAAGGTTACAGAGGATTAAAAAAGTAGCAAAAAAAAGAATTAATCTATACAACAACATAAGATTACACTTACCTTTAAACTATTAAATACAAAATCTAAGTTATCCGCTTAATGCAATTTTAACCTGTAGATGTTTCTGAATTAAATAGCTCATGAAAACCAAATTACATATATTCAAAATTGTTGCCAAACAGTTAAGTTTCACTAAAGCTGCAGAACAATTATATCTATCTCAGCCCGCAATATCCAAAACCATTAAAAATTTGGAGCACGATTTTAAAACCACCCTATTTATAAGAAAAAGAAACGCGATTGAATTAACAACAGAAGGAAAATCATTTCTTACCTATACCAATAGAATATTAGCGATTTATGCTGAAATGGACGAGAAATTCCTACATAAAAAAGACGCCTTTCCAGAAATTATTAATTTTGGAGCAAGCACAACTTTATCCAACTATATTATTCCCAAAGTAATTGCAAAATTTAGAGTACAATTTCCACAAACAAAATTTAATGTAATTAGTAATAATTCTGAAAATATTGAAAATTTAATTTTAAATGAAGAGATCGATTTTGCAATTACAGAAGGAAGTAGTAAAAATCCCAAATTACAATTTGAAAAATTCATCAAGGATGAAATTGTTCTTGTCACGAATATAAATAATAACACCTATAAAAAAGGCAGTATTGATATAGAAACCTTACAAAAAATTCCAATGGTTGATCGTGAAAAAGGCTCTGGCACGAAAGTAATAATAGAGACCTTTTTATTAAAACATAAAGTTAAAAAACTTAACGCTGTCGTGTTTTTTAATAGTACTGAAGCTATTAAAAATTATTTATACAATTCAGACCATTATGCACTACTTTCGTTACATTCTGTATCTGATGATTTGATAAATAACAAACTCAAAATAATAGACATTAAAGATTTAAGTATTGAAAGATGGTTTTATTTTATAAACAGAACAGGATACCTCTCCAATACCTTTGAATATTTCAAAAAATTCATTCGTCACAATTATAACTTTTAGTTATCCAACATAACTAATTAATTTACTTAAAGGTTATTAATATGATTTACTTTTATATCAAATAATACGTAATGATATGAAAGATAATATCTCAAAAACAGTTTACTTTCTTATAAGTACAATTGCGCTTTTAGGATTTATAAACAGCCCAACAGCATTAATCCTAGGTTTTCTATATACTCTTTTTTTTAACAATTCATTTAAAAGTTATAGTCACAAAGCCATTCATTATTTTCTAAAAATTTCGGTCGTAGGATTGGGTTTCGGAATGTATATAAACGAAACATTAAACACCAGTAAAGCAGGTTTAAGCTTAACTATTTATTCTATACTATTAACGGTAGGCATAGGTCTACTATTAACGAAGTTTTTAAAAATGAATTTAAAACTAGGGCACTTAATCACCTCAGGAACTGCGATTTGCGGCGGTAGTGCAATTGCTGCCATTTCACCAATTATAAAGGCTAAAAGTAAAACAATAAGTATTGCTTTAGCTGTTGTGTTTCTCTTAAATTCTATTGCACTATTTGTGTTTCCAGCTGTTGGGCATTTTCTACAGTTAACTCAGGAACAGTTTGGTTTATGGTGCGCAATAGCAATACACGATACGAGTTCTGTTATTGGAGCGTCATTGGATTACGGCGAAGAAGCATTACGAATAGCTACAACAGTAAAATTATCAAGAATGTTATGGATTATCCCTTTATCCATTTTTTCGATGTTTCTTTTTAAAACAAAAGGCAAAAAAATTAAAATCCCATATTTTATTATTCTATTTATTCTCGCTATTATCATAAATAGTTACCATCTTTTACCAGAGACAACTACCAATATTATTGTTTTAATATCTAAACGCTTACTAATACTAACTCTATTTCTTGTAGGCTCTACTATTTCTACAAAAGACTTGAAAACGACAGGAATAAAACCGATAGTTTTAGCGCTTTCGCTATGGCTATTTATTTCAATATTTTCATTAGCCTATATCTTAATCTAAATCCAATATACTGATTTTAAAAATTTAAGATAAACACATGCCTATTCTCATATTAATCTTAATATAGCAACTACTATTTTAAACACTAAACATAAATCAAGTAAAATATCTCCTATCTCTTCTCCAGAAGACTATAAAAAACATAGAGCGTATTACAACTTAATAGCATCACAAACTATAATTAATTATACAATAAAAGTAACTGTAATTTTTAAAAAAAAATTTATTTTTTGCCTTACAAATAGTAATGAAAACACTTACTCTTTTTAGCCTTTAAACTACTTTCTTTGCAGTGAATAAATTATTAAGTAATTGTAGTGAATAAATTTTAGGGAATTTATTCTAACACTTAAAAAAACACCTGAACAATAGTAAGGTGTTTTTTTTATTTATATTATTTTCAAGAACCTTACCCAAGCCTGTAAGACTGTTTATTTTTTTCGTCTATAGTAATGATTAATAATTTTCCCAAATCCATTATTAGTTAAAATTAGCCGTAAGTTATTACTTACAGCTTTTAGTATTATTCCTTCTTCAATATACTTTTAAAAAACATTTTTCAAATTTTATAACTATAAAAGATTACACTTATCTTTAAGTTTTTAAGCTTCTTATTTATTAAATTATTTTTTGAAACCTATCTTATTATAAAACCAATCACTATGAATCAATTATACTATGTATTCAGAACTATTCTTTTAATTACTAGTTGTAAAAAAACAGGAGATAAACATTGAAAATATTAAATTTAAAACAAGTTATTAATTTTTATTAATCAGTTTTATTTAGATCTTATGGAAAAAAAACAAACCAAACAAATACTAAGAATAGTATTTATAATAACAAGTATATCCTCATTATGGTTTGTACCATGGGTTTTAGTTAAAGCTTGGGTTTTACCACTCCCTAATACAATTCAAGAACAAGTCAATGAAGTGATTGATTACGGATTTGATGGAATGATTCTTTATATAGATAAGGCTGGGAAACCACCTTTATCTTATGTCAGCGGATGGAAAGATCGTAATAAAAAAATACCTGCCGATCCAAAGGCTTTATTTAAAATTGCAAGTATTAGTAAACTATACGTTGCTGTTTCTATAGCTAAGCTTGTAAAAAGCAAGCGCTTATCTTTAGACCACACCCTTAGTAATTATCTTCCGGAACTCAGCGATAGAATAGAAAATGCCGAAAAAATAACTTTAAAATTACTGGTACAGCATCGAAGCGGGATTCCTAATTTCACCAACCATCCTAACTTTTGGGAAGACGAACAAAAACACAATAAAAAAGCGCTTGATTTTGCGCTTGATTTACCAGCTAATTTTGAACCAGATAAAGGCTATGAATACTCAAATACCAATTATTTATTACTTCGTCTTATTATGGATAAAATACTAGGTTATAACCATCAGGACTATATTAAAGAAGAAATATTAATTCCACTACAATTAAACAACACTTTTTTTTCACTTAAAGAAGTCAATCTAGACAATGTTATGAGTGGCTATTATGTTGGCCTTGAAACAGATTTCAAAACCAATGAAAATGGTATGCTGGCAACGGCTGAAGATGTGGGAATATTCTTAAGAGCTTTAAACGATGGGACTGTATTTAATACTGGAGAAAAAGAAATCTACACTTCTATCTATGTATATGAGCATGGTGGCTTAGTTCCTGGATACCAAAGCCTAGCCGAGTACCACAAAGACATAGATACTGTCGTTGTTCAATTTATGAATACAACTAATTTTGATGGGTATGAATGGAATTTATCGGAGATAATAATAAATCGTATTGTCAAAATATTGAAAAAAGAACATCATGCTAATAAATAGCTTTACTAATTCTTATATGTAAAACCCCCTGTCTTTAAGTTTTTTTCACCATTATATTTAAACCTAAATTGTGCTGATTAAAATGAGAAAAAACTCATAGTCTCTTATTTTTCTAATACAAATGCTACTACATATATTAATTATCAATAAAAATCATATTTATAATGAACATTAACGAGTTAAAACTTCAAAAAGTAAATCTAACGGATCTAAATAAATTGCAACACATTAGCAAACAAACCTATAAAAAAGCCTTCGCTTCAGGAAATAGTGCTAAAAACATGCAATCGTATCTAAACTACGCTTTTAATAAAGAAAAACTTACCTATGAAATTACAGAAAAGCTTTCAACTTTTTATGTTGCTATTGTAAACAATGAAACTGTTGGATATATAAAAAAAACATAGAGCAGGCACAAACTGATATAAAAATAATAATGCAATAGAGTTAGAAAAATATTATGTTTTAGACGTCTTTTAAGGCAAAGGAATAGGAAAAAAACTACTTCTGAATGTTATAAAATTAGCTAAAAGCTTAAAAAAATATTAAAGTTACTTTTTTACTCTTAAAAACAGAGTAAAATTAAATGCTCCTAAGAGCAATTAATCTAATTGATTTATTTTTAAATATTCTAGCCTACATACAATACTTAAAAATCTAATAAAAAAGCATTATTATAACATAAATAATTATTTAGAACGAATACAAATAATTATTTTTGTATTAGAAATACAATACAATTATGATTACATACGAAACAACAGCTGAAGCGGCTGTTAAAATAATCAAATCAGGAGATCGTGTTTTTATTCATACTGCTGCTGCTGCTCCAGCTAGATTAATAGAAGCTATGACTAACAGACACTCGGAGTTGGAAAATGTAGAAATTATTTCTGCTCATACAGAAGGTCCTGTCCCTTATGCCAGTGAGAAGTATAAGAATAATTTTAAAATCAATTGTTTTTTTGTTGGACACAACATAAGGCGTTATGTACAAAATGGTAGAGCCCATTACATCCCTATTTTCCTTAGTGAGATTCCAAATTTGTTTAGGCGTGGAAAAATGCCCATTGATGTAGCATTAGTTACTGTTTCAAAACCCAATGCTAAAGGGTATTGCTCTTTAGGCTGTTCGGTAGATATCTCAAATGCAGCAATAGATACTGCAAGATATGTTATAGCTCAAGTTAATCCTAACATGCCTTTTGTACATGGAAACGGGATCATTCACATCAATAAAATACATGCGTATATACCGGTTGACGATCCTTTATTTGAAATAAAAAGTAAACCTATTACTGAAACAGAAAAAAGCATAGGTAAACACATTGCGGGTTTGGTAGAAGATGGTGCAACTTTACAAATGGGTATTGGCGGAATTCCTAATGCCGCACTTTCGTATCTTAACAATCATAAAAACCTAGGAGTTCATACAGAAATGTGTTCTGATGGCATAATAGACCTTGTAGAAAAAGGCATTATAAATGGTAGTAAAAAAGTTACAGACCCAGGAAAAATAGTTTCTGGTTTTGCCTTTGGCACAAAAAAGATATATAATTTCATAGATAAGAATCCTATTGTAAACATGAATGATGTAGGCTATGTTAATGATACCAGAACAATACGTCAGAATCCTAAAGTAACCGCCATAAATAGTGCCATTGAAATTGATTTATATGGTCAAGTCTGCGCCGATTCTATAGGTACAAAACACTACTCAGGCGTAGGTGGCCAAATGGATTTTATTCGTGGCGCGACGCTCTCTGAAGGAGGTAAAGCTATTTTAGCCCTACCCTCAAGAACAAATAAAGGAATTCCACGTATTGTACCTAGTCTTAAAAAAGGAGCTTCAGTGGTAACAACAAGAGCACACGTGCAATATATTGTAACGGAATATGGAATAGCCTCGCTTTATGCAAAAAACTTAAAAGAACGTGCCAAACAAATGATCGCTATAGCGCATCCAGAAGATCGAGAATTTTTATGCAAGACTGTATACGAAGATTCAAAAATTTCAATTTAATAAGCATTTAAACAAACCCCTTAAAAAGGCATTAAATTATTTTAAAATATTTAATGCCTTTTTCTATTTTTACGCCTTAACTCCTTTAGTCTCTTTTTAATTCCCACGCGCTATTAGAAACATATAGTATCCATTTTATTTTTCAATTAAAACCAATTATTTCATTAATAATTAGTCTTTTCTCTTATTCGTTATTAATACTTTTTAAAACACTAAACAACAACTTAAAATATTATTATTTTTATAATATTTTAACATTAAACAAAATACATTATTATTTTTTATCAGAAAAATCGTATTTTTCTATTAGAAAACTATTTTTGTTGTCTGGTAATGTTTTTATAATTTAAGTATACTAGTTGCTCTAATTTTAATTATCCAACTCAAAGTAAGTGATAAAACACCCCTCGATAGGTCATAGAATAGCATTGTAAAGTACAATAGTTATAGGAATTACTAATGCAAATTTTAACCTATCTAGAACTACTTCCTTTAAGTTAAATACTGTTTTATTCAGTTATTATCGTATTCAAAGAAAACAATATAGTCTTCCTTATTTTAATACAATCTTAATATAAAAACTTTATGAAATATATAACTAGTATCGCACTAACATTATGTGTAATCACACTCATGATATCATGTTCAAATGAAGAACCCTTTCATATAGAGCATAAGATTTCTAAAAAAACTTTTAATCAACTTTTAAATGAAGATATTCCGGATGGAGTTAGCAATTTAAGTATAAAAGAGGTAAAAAATGACATTACTTCAAAAGATTTAGTAGAAGTAAACTGCGTGGATCAAGAAGTAAGTTTTGACAAAACAGACTCCGATTTTTTCTTAATAAACCCCAATGGAAGTCTTCTTTGGCCAGGAAATATAGTAGGGTTAAGAACAATACAAGAAGGCGCTCCTGCTTCCGTTCCTTATTATGGAGAAAATAGGAATGCTATAGAAATTGGATTGGATGTCATTTCAGGAACTTCTGCGTCCACCTCTACTATTGTTACGTCTCCTACTCCTGGAACAGTTAGAGATGAGTTAAATGGCATTTTAAATAACTATTATGACTCTGGTGCTTCTTTTCCTGCGGCATTTGAGGTTTCTATAGAACGCATTTACAATGCTAGTGATTTACAATTTGCCTTAAACGCAGGGTACTCAGGTTATGGAGTAACAATTGCTGGCGAATTAGGCATTAATTTTAACGAGCAAAAAACACGTTATGTTGTGACTTTAAAACAACGCTTTTTCACAGCTCACGTTACACCAAAAGCTGGCTTAATAGGACATAACGGTTGGTTTAATGCCTCTGTAACTCCTAATGATTTGAGTAATTATATAACCGACTACCAAAATGTACCTAATGATGTAGCTAATCCATCTGGTTATATTGAATCGGTTACCTACGGTAGATTGTTTACACTTATATACGAATCCAACGAAAGCGCTAGAGATGTATCTGCTGCAATAAATTTTGCCTACAAAGGTACCATTGGAGATATTAATGCCGATACCTCAATAAAATACAACCAAACTTTAAATAGCGCTACTGTTAAAGTTAAGCAAATTGGAGGGAACGCACAAGCTGGCATTATTGCGGGTTTACAAGCGATGGCAGGAAACTTAGATGCTATTGGTGATTTTCTAACAAATGGTGCCGACGTCTCTAGTACAAATCCTGGCTACCCTATTTCTTATAAAGCAAATTATGTATCTAACAATAGCCCTTTTAAGGTGACCAGTAATGTTTCTTATACACAACGGAATTGTGATTTAGTATCCAGAAGAACTGTACGATTTAACCCACTAACTGTGCTAACAAACTATTACTCATACGATCATGGTACTTCAGGAATGGAATTATACGGTTTTTTTAAAGTACAAAAGTTTAATAACCCTACAAATAGCTGGTATGATGTAACATCTCCTATTAGTTGGGGATATAATTATGAACATACTGTATTAGATTTATATGGTTTTGGAAACTTCTATGTTATTCGTAATGGAAGTCAATTTAGAGATTTTGAAGTCGATCAATTCAATGGCTCTCGTTTTAGGGTCGTATCTATCGTTGGAGAATGTGATTCTTCGTGTATTATTAGATCGGGAGAAGATGGGACTTCTGCTGTTATTTACGAATATAATGCACAAAGAGAACAATGGTTAGGTTATGGAGACAGTCAATCTGAAACCCCAATACCCAATACAAACAACGCTAGTAATCCGCATGAATTTTGGAATGCTGTAGATGGCTACTATTATGGTGGTAAAAGCCCTTTAAGTCTTTATTATAGTATTTATTTTATAGACTAAAAGTAAAAAATGTTTTAAAAAACAACCTGAGCAATAGCTGTATTGTTCAGGTTGTTTTTATTTATAGTCTTTAATTATCATAACTAATATTTTAGGATTTCCTCGCCAAAAAATGTAAGAAAATCAACTATTTATATAAAACAAACCCTTTCAATGAACTACCTCGAGGCAGAGCCTCGGGGAATTCTATCGATTAAAACAATTTTGGATAAGATTTCATTTCCTTCAAATAAAATAATGCTTCCTAAATCTTTAACTTCAGCATTAGATAATGTTATATTAATTTCTTTGGTTTTAAATCCTAAATAAGAAATAACAAGAGTTGCGTCTCCGGCTAATACATTTGTAATTTCAAACGCACCATTTTCATTAGATTGCACTCCTAAAGTTGTATTTTTAATATATACATTAACTCCTTGGCAAGGTGATCTCGGCATTATCGACTATTTTTCCCTTAACACGTCCTTGTTGAGCAAAAGACAGAGTGCTAAATAACACTAACGTTAAGATACTTAATAATTGGGTTTTCATTTTATTTTAAAATTAGTTTACGAGTTGCAGTAAAACTTCCTGATTTAAACACTAGCACGTAAATCCCCTTATTTAAATTGGATAGAGTTAATGTTTTGGAGCTAATATTTAAATTTTTATCTTGAATTTCCTCGTATACTTTCTCCCCTAAAATAGAGTAGATTGTTATTTTATTTGTATTAGAATTTAATGCCTTAGTGTTATACATTAAATGGATTGTTTTATTTATAGATGATGGATTAGGATAAACACCAAAAGACATTTGTGGAGACATTGTATTGACACTTAATGTCTGATTTGAAGCCTTGTCTGATAAAACAAAAGCTGTATCTATGGCACTAACAGACCAATAATAATTAGCCGTTACTAAGTTTTTAATAGTCCAAGAATTACCATACACTTTATATGATGCGATTTCAGAGCCATTTTCTAATGTTCCCACAGTTAATAAGTAATGGAGTCCATTACTTGGTGTAAGGTCGTCTGTAGCAGTATCCCAAGAAAAAGTAATGGAGTTATCTGCATTTATTTGGCTTGATAAATTGGTTGGTGCTTCTGGTTTTATATTAATTGTAGCAATAGTGTTTTGGTGTAAAATGGTTTGTGATGCATAATTAGAATCGTCAAAAAAACCAGAAATAAGTAAATCTAAATCATTGTCATTATCATAGTCTGACCAAAACAAACTTGCACTTCCACCTAGATTTACCAAGCCTTCATTTACTTTTGAAAAAATATTATTCTCATTTTTATACAAATGAGTAATATCGTTATAATCTTCATCTGTTCCAGAAATGACTAAATCCAAATCCCCATCATTATCATAATCGCCCCATCCCATTGGGTTTGTCCCACTCGAATTATCGATTCCTGTTAACGCTGTTAATTCTGAAAAACGCCCAGAATCGTTTGTATAGATTTTTGCAGCATAATCATCATTAGTATCATCTCCCATTATAGCAAAATCTAGATCGCCATCATTATCATAATCCCCTAGAGTAAACCATCCCAAGTACATTCCAGGTAAGGTCTGCTCTTCAACAAAAACAGTTCCGTTATTAAAGAACGTTTTTAATACATAGGAATCATTATCATCTAATCCCATTATTAAAAGATCTAAATCGCCATCGGTATCGAAATCGGCAAACTGAGCGTTCCCATTTTGAACGCCAGGCAATACCATATTTATATTTGTAAAAGTTCCATTATCATTATTATAAATCTGTGTTATCTTAGAAGCTCCTGTATTAGATTGGTATGCCCCTGTTACCAATAAATCTAAATCGCCATCATTATCATAATCGCCATAATCTAGCGAACCGTAAACCGTGCCTTCTAATTGCTGTTTTACAGAAAATGTTCCATTTATATTTTCATAAACAGTAAGGTAATAGTTAGTTATATTGCTGTAATTCTGCCCAGATGAAATTAAATCTAAGTCGTTATCATTATCGATATCCATAAATTTAACACTCCCCAAATGAAGTCCATATATATCAGGAGTATGTAATACTGTTAACTCGCCATTGTTATTATTATATATTATAATACGACTTGTATCTGCTGAATGATCTCCTGAAGTATCCACAGCTCCTGATATAACAAGGTCTTTATCGCCATCGCTATCATAATCCCCCCAATCTATTGAAGGGTAAAAAAAATCATCAATAATAGTTGGTTCTGGTGTAAATAGCTGTCCATATGTAGTATTAACAAATAGGATAAACAGCAATAATAATTTTATTATTTTCATAATACATTTTTAAATGCTACTAAAAAAGGGAGCTTTGAGGCTCCCTTTTTTAATTAAAGATTAGTTAAGAATTATTTTTTTTGTGGTTACGTAATCCCCTGATTTAAATTGCAAAAGGTAAACACCATTTCTTAAAGATGATAAATCAAGTGTTTTGTTATAAAACCCTGATTGGTTGTTTACTTTTGACTCAAACACTTTTTGACCTGTAGTAGAATATATTAAAACTTCATTCTGATTAGCGTTTAATTTGTTTACATCATAAACTAGGTTTATTTTTTTTGTGGTTGATGGATTTGGATAAATTCCAAAAGAGACATTCTCTGAAACTTTTTGAATACTCAAACTATTTGTTACATCTTCAAATTTAAATGTTAAATCGCCAGATCCGCTTCCTATAAACTCTGTAAAATATAATCTATAAATAGTTCCATCTGTATATTTAACATAAAAGGCTTTGTTAGAATCAACAGAAAAGCCCGCTCCGGTGAACGCCTTCCAATCGTAACCAATAGTATTGATATCTGTAGCATAAGTTAAGTTCGGGTTTGCTAGCATTCCATCTGGCTCATCGTTTTCTGCGATTTCAACTTCATCATTATGCAACACCCCTGTAACAAGGTATTGTGTGTCTGGAGGGATTACGGTATAATATCGTGTAAATTTTAAATCCCAATCTGCAATGGCTGGTTCTGCAATAACTTCTGCATTATTTTGTAATGAATAGTAGTTATATTTATGGTTTGGGTTACTCGTATTCGCGACTGTTACTGTTTGATCTGCACTCCAAGCAGCGCCATCCCATGTACTGTATTTAAAAGTATAACCTCCTGAATAGTTCTCGTTTATAAATTTCTTATAAGTACCATCTGCATATTTAAGTACAAAAATAACCGTTCCGTTTACGGTATGCGTAACAACATTATACTCTCCCCAACCATAGGTAGCAGAACCATTAGAAAAAGCCCCTTCATCCCAGACAGTATCGCTATTATAAAGTTTTGTCCATGTAGCTTCATTAGCAACAGCGATAGTATTCCAATTAGCAATATCATTAGAGGCTTCAAAAACCTCAATACCTGCGCCAGCATTAACGCGAATGGCTTGACTAAAAGCGCTCACTCTTAAAAAAGCAATATCCCATGAATTGGCCGCAAAAGTAGTTTCTGTTTGCGTGCTAAGTTTATAGAAAACTTGATTGGTGTAACCAGCTCCCATACTTGTATTTACTGTTGTTTCTTGAGCCCCAACAAAGTTTAGGCTTAACAACAATGCGAATAAAAATTGTAATTTTGTGTTCATTGTAATTTATTTAAAAATTTATTGTAAAAGTTTGTACTCGAATTCAGGATAACCACGTTCTCCGTTACTATTGGTTAATCCCTTAAATTTTATTTTATATATATTATCATCGACATCTTTTAAAATGTAAAAACGATCTGTATACACTGCTCCGCCATCAAATACACTTCTCCAACTAGCGCCTATTATAGTTTGGTCCTGTGAAAAATGAGATTCGATAACATTTAACAATGAAAACTCCTCGTAAATAAAATCGGTAGTATCCACCTTATAAGCTAAGACGTCTCCTTTTCTGTTATGAAAAACAAAATCAGAAAACCCATAACTCCCACTTCCATCTATTATATTAGTGAAAATAGAAAAACAGAGGTCCCATTTTTTCTTTTGAGGTTCTACATCAACTAACGTGTTTGTATTAAAACTAAAATGGTTAAAATTATAATCGGTGTTTTTAGGTATTGTAATTTCCTCATGAGAGGTCGCATTTAAATCGGCATATTGCAATATGTAATTATTCCCCGCTCTTAAAATTCTAATTTTTTTCCATCCTCTTGCTGCTCCTGCAATCGCAATACTTCCTATAGTAGGTGTCGTGGTTCCCACTTCATAACCGAGATTTAGGAGGTATACTGGATTTTCATTATTATTCTCTGAAATTTCGCCAATAGCAGTTTCTAAAATACTTCCATTGGGGGCGTCGATATAAGACACATTAATTGGGTCGAAAGTGCCAATAGCCACAAGAGGTTGCATATTTTCAACATCAGCTTCTGTTACGGCATCTATAGTTGTTGTAGACAAAGCTTTAGCTGCCATATAAATAGAACCATTTATTGCGACTCTAAATTCATCGCCGCCATAAAACCCTAGATCCCAAGAATCTCTTTGAATAGGGGTTGTTTTTTGACTGCTTAAGTCTACAAACACTTGATTCCCTTCATTAGGACCACCAACTTCAGCATTTATGCTTCCGCCCAACGATGCAGATGCATTAATTAAAAAGTTCGTATTGCCTTGAATGTTAGCATTATTATAATTTATACCTGTAATGGTAAATTTAACTTCAGCAGTTTCATCAAAAACAGTATTAAATTTCTTGAATTGTATTGTGTTTTGAACTTCTCCATCTACAATAGTAAGTTCAATCGTGTTATTTATTATTTCTGGAACCGTACTAAAATCCGTACCATAAGTCATTTCTTTAGGATCTACCCGAATTGTAACACTTCCATTTTGAATCGCTTTTTCAGAATATACCAGTGTAATTGTTTCTTCATTTTCAATATCCATTAAATTCTTGGATAAGTTTTTAAAAGCAACAACAAAAGCATCTTGTTCTAGGCTATCATCCTTACTACATGCGCTAAATAAAAATGTTATAGTACATAACATTAAAACTAAAAAATTAAAATATGGTGTTTTCATATCACTATAAATTTATATGGTAAGCTAATTTTAAAAAATAGGATCGGCCATAACCTAATAATAAGTTTGTTGGTGGCCCATTATGAGCTCCCCCAGAAAAAGCTGTAGTATTTACAGAGGAGACATCTAATATATTTCTTACTCCTGCTGTGACCGCTACCTTCTTATTTAAAAATGATTTTTTTACCGTTGCATCTAACCAACTATAACCATCGGTTGTTCCTTTTTGGTATTCTTGATTGCCTTGTGCATTTGTTTTTTCTACAAATTGATACTCCTTACCGACATATTTGAAATAAAGAGAAAAAGCTGTACCCCAGTCTGAGACGAGGTAATTTATATTACTATTCAATTGAAAATTGTAGAGAAAATCATCTTTTGATTTTACACTACTATCTAAAATCTTAGAAATCCCTAAAACAGAAGCCCCCAATTGTAACTGTATTCTTTTATAGTGTAATGTATTTTCCGAAAATACACCAAAAGACTTATAACTATCTATATTATTATACTGAGATGCTAAAGGCGTTTGTTCTACAACAATGAGTTCTATACGATCGTTAACACCTATATAAGAAGCGCTTAGCTTGCTTTTTAAATATAATTCATCTTTAAGTAAGCTGTATTTTTTCTTTAGATGTATAAAAGCTGATACCCCATTTTCTGGATTTAAATTGGGGTTACCTTGAACATTATGGTTAACATCAACAAAATAAGTAAACAGCTCATCATAATTAGGTGTTCTATTAGCCGATCCTATTATAGCTCTTAATTCTAAATCATTTTTAAATATGTATTTTGAGCTTAGTGAGAATACATATTGGGTATCGAATAAATTTGTAAAAGACGCCCGTGAACCTAAACGCAATGAAAATTGATTACTTACATTTATTTCTGAAGACGCAAAGACATCATAATTATTTAAACGTTGTGTTACAGTATCATCATCTGGCGCTACAGTTATAGCTAAAGGCGACCCAAAACCCTCTTCATTTGTAAACTCATAACCTGCCTGTACATTGAAACTATTAGCAGGAATTAAATTACTAAACGTTCCTCTTGAAAATAATGCTTTTCTAGATAAGTACTCGCCTTCTAACCTATTCAATTTCTCATCATACCTAATACGATAAGTATAAGTTTCAATATCTTTAGTTTGTTCTTGGTAAGACAATGAAATATTATAATTGATCCTATCAAATACAAGTCCATTACTGTTTAAATGATGTATATATCTGTTGTTTTTATAAACCTCATCTAAAGCCAAAGGATCGCTTGTGCCTGTCGCTGGATTTTCATTTAAATCTACATTAGCATTATATTTATCTATACGCTCGTTCAGGTAGTCGAACTTGTAAAATAAATTAAACCCTTCCCTTTTATAATTTAATAACAGTTTCGCATTATGTTGTTCTTTTGGCAACCACAAATGTCCTCTTAAACTGTCATTCTTATCATAAATCGCTCCTTTTCTGTTATCCCAAAATCCTCCAAAATCATTTCTAGTGTAACTAATATTTCCATACCACCTGTCTGTGAAATTATGATTTATTTTTACAGACTGAATGTGCCTTCCTTTATCAAACCACTCATATTCATCCCCGACAGTTTCTTCCTGTATGTAAGTATTAATCTCTGTTTTATGGTAGGATGCTTTTTTAGTAATAATATTTATTACTCCCGATACTGCATTTGCGCCATATTGCACCCCCATTGCGCCTTCTACGATTTCTATTTGTTGTACATCGTCTAGATTAATTAAAGTTAAATCTATATTATTACCAACACCTTCTTCGTTTATAATTGGAACATTATCTATTAAAATCTTAAAATACTGAGCATCTAACCCAAATAAACTTACTCCAGATTTACCATTAGATGTATTAGGTGTAATGTTTATATTTAAGGTTTGATTTAAAAGATCGGCTAAATTATTTGTTGCCCGCTGCTCTATTTCTTTCCTATTAATAACCTTGACTTCAAAAACCGATTTTTTTACTGATTGTGCATTATATTGCCCTGTTATAACAACCTCTTTCAGCGTTTCTCTATCTGTTGAATCTTGAACGACTTCATAAGAGTTTTGAGCAAAAGCACAACCAACTATAAAAAGTGAAAAATAAATCGTCAAATAATTTTTATTTAGACCCATTCTTAATTAAATTTGCTGCAAATATATATCTTATTTTTATTCAATCTAAATAAGGGTAGTAAAAAAATTAAAAAAAAACCACTTACAAAAACAAACCTTTTAAAATGAACAGAATAGCATTATTTTTTATCATTAACTTGGCAGTCTTTAGCTCTTTAAATGCCCAGAACAAGAAAAAACAAGACCAAAAAGCAATAAAAGCTATGTGCGGTTGTTTTGAAGTTACCTTCAATTTTGCAGAGACTTTTAACTATAGCAACGATTCGCTCTATAAACCATCGAAAACAAAAAACGATAAAGCTCTAGAGTGGGCACAATTAATTGAAGATGATAAAAATAAAATATCCATTCAGCACTTATTACAAGTTGGTAGTCCTGAACACCCACACATTGTAAAACACTGGAGGCAAGACTGGATTTATCAAAACACAGATTTTTATATGTTTAATGGCGATAATACATGGAATTATGTTAGTAAATTAAAACCTGAAGTTAAAGGCCAATGGACTCAGAAAGTTTACCAAGTAGATGATAGCCCTCGTTATGAAGGCACAGCAACTTGGGTACATGTAGATGGAAAGAGTTATTGGGAAAACACAACAGATGCTCCGTTACCAAGACGAGAATATACTAAAAGAAGTGACTATAATATTACCGCTAGAGGAAACAGACATGAAATCACCAAAACAGGTTGGGTACATGATCAAGATAATGAAAAAGTGATTCGTCAAAAAGGCAAAGAAGATATCGTATTAGCAAAAGAAAAAGGCTATAATACTTATGTAAAAGTTGCGGATAGCAAATGTAAAGCCGCACAAGATTGGTGGAAAACAAATGATGAAAAGTGGGCACTTGTTAGAAACAAATGGTCTGAAGTTTATAATAGAAATAAAAACCTAGCGTTGGAATCTAAAGTAAGTAACAAACAACTGTACAAACACTTATTTTCTAACGAACTTACTAAAGATAAAGAGATTAACAAAACCATTGAGTCTTTTATAAAAGAATAAAAACCATGTGTAATATAAAAACTTTTTTCGGGCTATTCTTTTTGGTTGTAACAATCAGTGCTACAGCTCAAAAATCTAATATTTTTTTAGATAGAGACTTTTGGAAAACAAATCCTACAATACAAGTTGTTGAGCAAGAAATAGCCAAAGGTCATGATGCTACAAAACTGAATACCAATGGATTTGATGCTGTGACGTATGCTATTCTTGAGAAAGCGCCCAATACAGTGATTGAGTATTTACTAACAAAAGAAGGTAACAGTGTTAACAAGTTAACACACGACAAAAGGACGTATTTGTTTTGGGCTGCTTACAAAAATAATTTAGAATTGATGCAATACCTAATCTCCAAAGGCGCCAGAACGGATTTAAAGGATTCTCATCATTATTCGGTATTAACGTTTGCAGCTGCTACAGGGCAAACAAATAAAAAAATCTACGATTTATGTATTAAAAATGGTATAGCTATAAAAAATGATAAGGATAATAATGGCGCAAATGCTTTATTATTACTAGCGCCACATTTAAAAGACTTAGACTTAATTGATTATTTTGTTTCCAAAGGTTTAGATATTAAAAGCACCGATAATAATGGTAATGGCTTATTTAACTATGTCGCAAAAAATGGCAATAAAGAGATGTTAGCCTTACTAATAAAAAAAGAGCTTCCTTATAAAAATTTAAACACTAATGGAGGTAACGCGATTTTATTGGCTAGTTATCCTTCTAGAAATGGATATAATTCGTTAGAATTTTTGAAATATTTGGAACACTTAGGTATCCGTGTCAATATTACCAATAAAGATGGCAAAACACCTTTACACTATTTAGCTTATGGGAACAAAGATATAGAAACGTTAAACTTTTTTATAAATAAGGGCGTAAACGTAAATCAAAAAGATAACGAAGGAAATACAGCATTAATAAATGCCTCACGAAGAAACTCATTAGAAGTTATTACATTATTATTAAACAAAACAAAAGACATTAACCATACTAATAAAAATGGGATTTCTGCTTTAACCAAATCCATAAGTAATACCCCAGAAACCATTGCGTTTTTAATTAGTAAAGGTTTAGAGGTTAATATTGTTGATACCAACGGTAATACTCTTGCTTATTATTTAATAAAATCTTATAACCCTAAAAAGGAAGCTATATTCAATAAAAAGCTAGAAATACTTACTCAAAAAGGATTAGATATTACTAAACCACAAAGAAACGGCAACACCTTATATCATTTAGCTCTAGAAAAAAATGATTTAAATGCTTTAAAAATACTTAGTAATCTTAATATCGATGTTAATGCTAAAAATAATGAAGGAATCACTCCATTACACAAAGCCGTGATGAAAGCCAAAGATCAATCGACTATAAAGTACTTACTAAGTATTGGTGCAGATAAAAATATAAAAACAGATTTTAACGAATCCGTATACGATTTAGCAAAAGAAAATGAGCTCTTACAAGAAAATAATATTAATATTGACTTTTTAAAATAGAACAATGAATAAAAATATAACGCTTTTTAAAACACTCCCTTTTCTCATATTTGCATTTGTGTTGTTTTCTGGTTTCACAGCCAAATCTAGTGCTTATAAATGTATGATACAAATGACCAATTATAACGGTGAAGGCGCATACATTGCAATTTCGTTATTAGACCCTCAGGGTAATTATGAAAAAACACTATATGTACAAGGCGATGATGATGAATGGTACTTTGATATTACAGAATGGTGGAAATTTCAAGGTAAGAAACGGACTAATGTAGATGCTATAACTGGTGCTACCATAAGTGGTGGAGGACGTGCCGTAAGTGTAATTTCTATCGATGATGATAAAATAAATAACGGTTATAAAATACGCTTTGAATCGGCTGTAGAGGATCAAGAATATTATAAAGACGATGTAGAGTTTGAACTCACTTCAGAAACCATTAAAAGTAAAATTGAAGGCAAAGGTTTTATTCGTTATGTACGTATGATGCCGCAATAACACATTTCTAAATGACCATTTCAATCTGGAGATATAGCCATTTAACCTTGGCTATATCTTCTTTTCTATTCATAACACTAGCTGCTTTAACTGGTATTATTTTAGCATTAGAACCTATTTCTAATCAGCTAAAACCCTATGCTATAAATAATGCAGATCACGTTTCGTTGTCTCAAACTATAACGGTTTTAAAAGAACGATATAGCGAAGTCCTCTCTATTGATGTAGATCATAATGATTTTGTATCGGCATCGGTTATTACAAAAAAAGGAGATTATGAAGCCTTTTATATAAATATATTAAATGGTGAAAAGTTAGGCCCTATTATAGAAAAAGCCCCTATATTTAAGTTCGCTACAACACTACACCGCTCATTATTCTTAAAATCTACCGGACGTTTCATTATTGGATTCATCTCCTTTCTATTGCTTTTAATGGCAATTACCGGCCTTCTTTTAATTGTAAAAAGACAAGGCGGTCTAAGGCCTTTTTTTTCTAAAGTTGTTAATGAAAATTTCAATCAATACTATCACATCATTATTGGAAGGTATACACTTATTCCCATCATAATTATTACTCTGTCTGGCATTTATTTATCATTAGAAAAATTCTCATTATTACCAGAAGACAAAACAGCCCATAATGTAACCATAGCTCCCCCTTTAAAAGCGCCAAAAATTCCTGTTGCAGATTTCGAAATATTCAAAACTATTTCTTTAACAAATGTTAAACAGATTGCGTTTCCTTTTTCTGAAGATGTCGAAGACTATTTCCGCATTACACTTTCTAATAAAGAAATCCTTGTTAATCAATATACTGGGCAAATTGTAAGCGAGCAAGAGCAGGCTTTTATAACATTAGTTACAAATTGGAATTTAATGTTACATACAGGTCAAGGCTCTATACTTTGGGCTTTGGTTTTATTGTTTACCTGTTGTGCCATACTATTTTTTATCTACTCAGGATTTGCAATGACGCTAAAACGCAAACGAGAAGGAAAAGGTTTAATCCCTAAAAATAAATACAATAAAGACGAAGCCGAATATATTATTCTTGTAGGGTCGGAAACCGGCAGTACGTTTGGTTTTGCATCAATGTTTTACAATGCGCTTATTAATAATGGAAATACAGCCTATATTTCTGAGCTTAATCAATACGCTTCTTATAAAAAAGCCAAACGATTAATTATTTTCACAGCAACCTATGGTGATGGAAAACCACCAACTAATGCTAAAAATTTCGAAAACCTGTTCCATAAAATCTCTCAAACACAACCCCTCGACTATTCTATTGTTGGTTTTGGGTCCTTACATTATCCTGAGTTTTGTAAATACGCGATAATGGTAGATGCAATGCTGCAATTACATCCTCAATTTAACCCCAATATTCCTTTACATAAAATAAATAATCAGTGTTTTGAAACATTTAAAAACTGGAGTATACAATGGAGTAATAACACTGAAATAAAACTAATAATTACACCTTCACAAAAAAGGGAAACAATAAAAAAAGAAAAAACGTTTACGATTGTGAATAGAACAGAAATAAACAAAGACGACTCTTTTTTATTAGAGCTAAAACCTAAAAAAGGAATCAAATTTACTTCTGGCGATTTACTTTCTATTTACCCTAAAGGCGAACATATAGAGCGCCTATATTCTATAGGAAGATTAGGAAATAACATCCTTTTAAGTATAAAAAAACATCCTTTAGGCAAGTGCTCTAATTATCTTAATAAATTAAAACATAACGACCTCATTACTGCAAGTATAAAACAAAACCCCGATTTTCACTTCCCTACCAAAGCTAAAGAAATAATAATGATAGCAAATGGAACCGGAATAGCGCCATTTTTAGGTATGATAGACACCCCTAAAAAAGGAATAAAAACACATTTATTTTGGGGTGGGCGAACTCAAGAATCTTTTGAGATGTATACAGACCTTGTAGAGAAAGCCTTTGCTAACCAAAAACTAACGAGTATCCATATTGCCTATTCTCAAACCCAAGCACAAAAAATATACGTTCAAGATTTACTAAAAGAACAATCTGATTTTATTTCTCAAATATTACAAAAAGGTGGAGTCGTTATGATTTGTGGCTCCGTTGCGATGCAAAGTAAAACTCTTGAAACCTTAGAACAAATAACAACTGCTTTGCTTAACACTCCTTTAAATGAATTTAAGACTAAAGGACAAAT
Source organism: Lacinutrix sp. YIN62 (assembly GCF_057219185.1). Classification (NCBI taxonomy): domain Bacteria; kingdom Pseudomonadati; phylum Bacteroidota; class Flavobacteriia; order Flavobacteriales; family Flavobacteriaceae; genus Lacinutrix; species Lacinutrix sp. YIN62. The sequence goes on along the minus strand of NZ_JBXVVH010000001.1, from coordinate 108,478 downwards.
TAAAATGGATTGTTATTAATAGATTATATCTCGAGAATAGCTTTTATAAATTAAACACCCTTAATCACTTTAAATGCGATGTTATTTATATTAAATTAATCCTGAAAAATATTAAATTAACGCCTTATCGTTTATAGGAAACTTAATAGTTACTATAACTCCAGAGTGCTGTTCGTTATTCCTTAAATTAAAAACAAAGTTATTCCCAAAAAGGCTTTTTAATCTTTCATAGGTTGTTTTTAATCCCGTCCCTTCATTTAATAAAGTCTCAAATTCGGCGTGTAAAACAGTCCCATTATTTTTTACAACTATAGTCATATCATTTTCGGTTCGAAAAACAGACAGTTCTATATGAAGTTCCGTATTATTGTACGAGTACCCATGTTTCACTGCATTTTCCATTATGGGCTGAATAATCATACTTGGCACGAGACTGTGTTCTAATCCGCTTTCAATATTTTTGTGTATCGTTAAATGGTCGGAAAAACGCACAGATATAATATCCAGATACTTATTTAATAATTCCAATTCTTTACTTAAGGAAATCATGTTTTTATCATTAAAAGCAATAAGTTCTCTAAACAAATCTCCAAAATCTGCAATTAGATTTTGTGATTTCTCTGCATCTATTTCTATCATAGATGAGATACTATTTAATGTATTAAACATAAAATGTGGATGCAATTGGGAACGCAATGCATGCAACTTAGTATTCGCTAACTGAGTTTGTAATTGGGATTTCTGAAGTTCGATATTCTTAACTTTCTTTATATAGTAGTAAATGGTTATGATTCCTATCATAGAAGCATAAGTAAGAAAATTTAAGTGTACTACAGCCATAAAATGATCCATAGATAAATTGCGAAAGACTCTATCTAAAGAGTCGCCTTCAATAAAAAAAGTTATTATACCAGACATAAAGAATATAACATAACCAATGACTAAAGAAAAGAACAGATGCACCATAATTATTTTTTTCCAGCCCAAGTTCTTTTCAAACATTTTTTGTGTTAGGTAACTAATCATAATCATAAAACTAATTACAGTTACCCAATCTAGAATAATGCTATAAGACAATAAATCGCCCCAACTCATAGCCTGGTAACTTGGATAGGAGTCGCTTATAAGTTTCCAATACACTCGTCTTGCAACAGAAATAATCACTGCCAATGTGTAGAATAATATCAAATACCCTAAAAGAGGTAAATCTATAATTTTTCTTGACTTCACTATGCTCCTATTTTTTTCAAAAATGCTTTTTTATAACCATTACTAACTCTAAATAGCTTACCATCCTTCATTTTCACATCTATTTCTCCATAATCGGAGTGTATTAGTTTATCCATAAAATTGAGAGCAATTACAGTAGAGCGATGAATACGGCTAAAGGCAGCAGGATCTATATCCATTAGCGCATTTGTTAATGATGTTCTTTGAACATATTTCTTCTCTGGTGTATAAATATCGATATAACTTCCTGAGGCTAAAATATATTTTATAGTACTTGTTTCTATAAAAAAAACCTCTTTCCCTACTCTTAATGTTAACCTCTTTTTAAAAACATTTGTTTTTGACTTATCAATTTCATCATCCATATAAGTTAGCAACTTATCTAATCGGTTATCAAAAACATGCGTTTTATCTTTCTCTAGATATTCTACAACTCTATCAACACATTGATTAAACCGTTCTTTTTTAAAAGGTTTTAACAACTAATCAAAAGCTAGAAAATCGAAAGCTTTTACCGCATAATGATCGAATGCCGTTACAAACACAACCACTGGTGGTTTGACCTCGATTGCTTTCAATACATCAAAACCACTCATATCTTTCATTTGGATGTCTAAAAAAATTAAATCTGGTTTTTTATCTACAATCAAATCAATGGCCAGCTTTCCCGTTTTAGCTTCCCCTTGACACTCTAATTCTGGTTTTTGGTTAATTAAACTAATGAGTCTTTGCCTTGCCAAAGGCTCATCGTCTATTATCAAGCAACTTATCTTCATTCTTATCAATACTAGACTTTAAAAATACTAAAAAGCAAGCGAATCAATACAATAACTCTTCTTGAATACCTCCCATATATGGGTATTTAAAACACAATTGAAGGTATTCACAAATGTTTTCCCCCATTTCAAAACATTTAAAGCTTTTTCTACTCACTTTGAGATTAATTTTGTTAAAAAACACATACAAATGAAAAATTTACTACTTTTTAACCTCCTCACTTTAGGACTGTTATCTTCGTCTTATTCCCAATCTTTTGAAGCCATATCTATTGCTGGTCTTACCGATACTCCATCCGGTTCAAGAAGCGCCAATTTTGTAGATGTGAATAGCGATGGTTGGGATGATATTTTTATTTCTAACAGTGGCACTGGCGGACAAAACAATATGCTCTATATAAATAATACTGATGGTACGTTTACAACAGTAACCAATGAAGACATTGTAATGGATGCGAGTCGTTCTGATGGGGCTAGTTTTGCAGATGTAGATAATGATGGAGACTTAGATGTTTTTATTGTTACATGGGGCTCTGGATCTAACGGCATAAATTATTTCTATAGAAATAATGGAGACGGAACATTTGAATATGAATCGAATACTGCCATGGGAAGTGTACAAACTTTTTCTGAGATGGCTACTTGGATAGACCTTAACAATGACCAATATTTAGATTTGTATTTTACCAATAGTTATGGTAATGCCCGAAAAAATCTTTATTATGAAAATCAAACCAATGGAACTTTTGCTTCCGTAACTAATTTACCTATTACTAATGAGTTTCTTAGAACCAGATCTGTCGATTGGGTAGATTATGATAACGATGGAGATAACGACCTTTTCCTTACCAATGAAAGCAATACGAAAAATTCCCTTTTTAGAAATGATGGTCCAGACAACTTTACTCAAATTACAGACTTATCAATCGTACAAGGTTTAAAATCTTCTGCTGGCAGCTCCTGGGGAGATATTGATAACGACGGAGATTATGATTTATTTGTAGCTAACTGGGGGAACCAAAACAACCAACTGTTTATAAATAATAACGGTACTTTTACAGAACAAACAGCATCTATAATAGCATCAGGCGGCGGGCATTCGTTTGGATCTTCCTTTGCAGATATTGATAATGATGGCGATTTAGATCTATTTGTTTGCAACGCGTATTTAGCAAGCCAAACCAAAAATTTTGTATATATAAATGATGGCGCTGGTAACTTTACTCAAGACACTACAAGTAATTTAGCAACACATACGGGCTGGACTTTTGGTTGTGCTTTTGGTGACTATAATAACGATGGTTGGCTAGACCTTATTTTAGCCAATACTTTAAATGAAAATCAAACAAATGCCTTATTTCGCAATACTGGAACTGGAAACAATTGGATAAAGTTTAATTTCACTGGCACAACTTCAAACACGTCTGCCGTAGGCGCTAAGGTTAGACTAAAAGCTAATATAAACGGAACAAGTATTTGGCAAACACGAAAAATAGTTGCTTCTTCGGGCTATAACAGTCAAAATAGTTACGCTGTTCACTTTGGACTAGCCGATGCAGCTTCTATAGAGAAAATGGAAATTACTTGGCCTATTGGAACCACAGAAACCTTCTTAGATTTAACACCTAATACAATATATAATATCACTGAAAATATTGGTCTTAATACTGCTGAATTTAATTTAGATTCTCATTTTAAATTATTCCCTAATCCTGCGAAAGATACTGTTAACTTAGGTAGCTTAGGAATAAGATCAAACCATAAAAACCTTATATTTAAAATCATGGACGCAAGAGGTCGTGAGATGTTAACCTTCAACAATGTGAACTTAACCCCTAATTCTAACTTAAATTTTAATATTTCCCAATTAATTTCAGGCCTATACTTCTATACTTTAAGCACCAGTACAAGCGACTTATTGTTTTCTGGAAAACTACTTGTAAATGATTAACTAATATTATTTAGCTTAATCCTCTACCCCAAAAGCGCGTCTATCTGTAATGATAAACGCGCTTGACCATTAGTATAATACCTCAAGTACAAACACAGGTTAAATAAAGTTAACAAATAACAGTACCCACCCTACAAGAAGACACAAACCTCCTAGCGGTGTAATAGGTCCTAAAACTTTAATTTTTTTTCCTTTAGCAGAAAAAATACATAGCCCATAAATACTAAATGAAAACAGAATAATTCCTACAATAAAGCAGCATCCCATGGCTTGCTGTAAACTGGTATTAAAAGGCAATTGTAATCCTACCACAAGCAACACAATAGCATGATACATTTGATACTTTACGCCTGTTTCAAAACTTTGCAGTTGCTCTGGTGTTAGTAGTTTTTTCAATGCATGCGCACCGAAAGCCCCTAAAATAATAGCTAAAGCGCCAAAGCATGACGCTGCTAACACTATAATCTCTGAACGCATTCGTTTTTTTATATTTTAAGTGTAAAAATAAGACATCTCAATGTCATATCCGTAAAGAAAACAAAAGCATTTATACTAAAATAAATTCCTTCAAAAATAAAAATGGCTTGAAGACGATTTAAAAATGACTAAGGATTAGCAATACCTCTTTTTTGAATATTGCGAAGTCAAACAAATGGATAGCAATCTATTACTTAAAGTTGGTCAGGTAATGTCCAGTCTAATATAGCAAGTCCAATGTGTTTGTTGTTAGAAAGTAGTATGTTGATAGGCCCCTATATCTGGAGATGTAGTCCTATTAATTCCTAATAGATCTAAAGGTATTTGAGTCGCGAAAATTGAATTTCCCATACTGTTTCCAGCGGAATCCGTTCCAATAATTAAATTATTTTCATTTGTATTTTTAAAATCAGGATCTAGATTAAAAATATTATTTTCATATAAGTCAGCATTGTCAAAATTATAATTAGCATCATCGAAACTGTTGTTGTTATCAAAACGCAATAAGCAATTGGTGAATTTAAAATTAAAAATGAGGTCAGGGTCTTCTAGTTCATCAATTAAAAATTCTGGGGTATCGTTTCCATAAATGATGCAATTGTTAAAATTAGCTTCCGATAAATCGGCTAAAAAAGCGGTTCCTTCTGCATCAAGAACAAAATTATTAATTAGTAATGCTGGAAGTTGTCTAAAGCTATTACTCCAATAATTAGCGATTGTACTATGTGTTACATTATATTTCCCACCTAATGTAGCAGCAAAAGAAACTTGTCCTGAATTATTAATGACTAGATTTTTTGCAGTAATAGAGGTGTTTCTAGCTAATATCCCGTAGTTGCTAGAATTGTATATTTGCGAATTTGTAATGCTAAGTTTGTCTGTAATGGCTGTTGCGTTTCCATCACTTAAAATACCAACGGTACCATTTTTTATGGTAGCATAGTTTATAGTATTGTTTATACTATTTTCAAACAGCCATATAGCTCCCCATTGTCCAGGAACATCTGCAAATCCTGGTTCTAAGCGATCACCTTCAAAAATAACTTCATTTTCTAAGAGTTCAGAATCTGTACTTAAGTTTCCGTTGACTTGTAAAGAGGCTGCTTCAGAAACTAAAAGTCCAGAATTTGAATGAAAGTGAATGCGGGCTCCAGGATCTACCGTTAACGTTTCGCCACTAGGAACTGCGGCATAGCCATAGATTACATAAGGTTTTTCATTAGTAAAAGTTAATTCTTCTGGCAACAACTCACGACCTTGTATTTCCGTTTCCATAGGCACTCCATTAATTGTTAGCGTAAGTGTTTCAATAATACCTGTGGTATTGTCTCGATCTGGATAAATAAAAATGGCATCTTTTACTAAGGTCACTAAATCTATATTTTGTTGGTTTGTACCAGAATCGAATTCAATTTTATCGGTGTACAAAAATTGTTCTTCTAGAGTAGATTCATTTTCAAAATCGATAGTAGTTTCAACAAAAACGAATAAACTATCTTTAGCTAGAATTTCTACATTTGTAAAAAATTTACCTGCATTACCATCTACATTTAACCTATAATTAGAATTTTCTCCTCGGCTTAAACCTACACTTGGAATGGTTATGTCTTTATCACTGCGGTTATACACCTTAAGGTTATAAGTACTAGAACCTATATTTGTAAAAACAGTATCTAAATAAATTGTGTCTTTTGAGAATTCTAAACTACCAGTGCTTGGTGTAAATTCGAAATCTTTCCGACAAGAGCTCCAAAGTAAAAGAAAACCAAAACAAATAATAAAATACAGCGTACGTTTCATAATAAAGTAATACATTTTACGGTTTATGGACTATTCCATAAATGGAAGTACATGCAATCGTTTTAAACGATAAAAATATAACTTTTGAAACGATGTTTTAGTATAGAATGTAATTTTAATTTAGCTTCTTTTTTTATAATTTTCTATGAATGATAAGAATTCTTTGCTACAATTAAATAAAAGTTCTAATAACATTAATTAAGTTCCTAGATTTAGAGTTACATAATATAACTTTGAATCATGAAAAAATAATACAGAAATTACAGCCCGTCGTTTAAGAAAAAGGCATTTAAGAAAGTCTTGTATAGAAACGTATTTTGAGGAGAGTATAAACGATTATAACAACACAAAAAGGACGCTTGCTTTACTTCTTCAATACTTTTAAAGTTAATTGCAGTATTTTTTTAAACTGTGTTTCTAAGGTTAGGTCCGAATTATCTATTGCTATAGCATCATCGGCTTTTCGCAGTGGTGAATCTGCTCTATGAGAATCTATATAATCACGGTCTTGTACATTTTTTAATACGTCCTCGTAAGCTACTGTATCGCCTTTAGCTATTAATTCATCAAAACGCCTTGTTGCACGTTTCTCTGCCGAAGCTGTCATAAACAATTTTAATTCTGCTTGAGGAAAAACGACTGTACCTATATCTCTTCCATCCATAACAACACCTTTATCTTTCCCCATTTGTTGTTGTTGCTTTACCAATTGAGAACGTACTTCTGGAAGCGCTGCTACTTTACTTACAAAATTAGAGACAGCGAGTGTACGGATTTCTTTTTCTATATTTTCGCCATTTAAATAAACCTCAGCAAAACCTAAGGTTGGATTAAATTTAAAGCTAATGATTATGTCTTTTAATTTAGACACTAATGCGTTAGAATCGAAATGGGTCTCATCTATTAAGCTATTTCGCATTGTGAACAACGTTACGGCACGATACATTGCACCTGTATCCACATAAATATATCCTAAATGCTTTGCTAATTGCTTTGCTACGGTACTTTTTCCTGTAGAAGAAAAGCCATCTATGGCTATGGTTATATTTTTCATTATCGTAAATCTATTTGCAATCCGAAGAAATTAGAATTTGCAGCACCACTATACTTGGCATGCGTATAACTAAAACGCATTTTATTTAACTTTACCGAGAACCCTACGGATAGTCCCGAAAAGTTTCTTTGATCTTCTATTCGTAATTCTTCTCCACGTCTAAAATTATAGCCTAGTCTTATATTAAAACCACGTTCTGGGAATAATTCTGCTCCAATAATAGTATGCCGTATTACATTTCCTAAAAACCCTACTTTTTCTTCTGTTTGATTGCCTTCTAAATCGGTTGTAATTCTAGATGGGTTGGGTTTGGCTATTGGCCATTGTTGTAAATTCTCAAATGTTAAATGCCAGCGTAATGGAATATTTTCTAGTGTTTGCGACAAGCCTAAATTGACCTCCAAAGGTAAAGACTCGTTACGATCTGCATATGTTGTTATTTGTGTTCCTATGTTTCTAACGACAACTGTTCCTTGAAAATCCAATTTCTCATTAATATAAAGCAAACTTAAATCTGTAGCAACACCCCATGAACTATACTGTTCTAATGTAGATGAAATAACCTTTAAATTAGCACCAAAATAAAAATCTGAGTGCGCTATTTGCAATGCATGGCCTATAGAAAGAGCGGCTTCTTTACCTGTAAAGCTTGACGTTTCTACGCCATTCTCATCATAGCCTTCAAAACTACCATAATCGACATAAGTTAATCCGCCATGAAAAGTCCTCCCGCGTTTATCTAAAGTATAAGCATAGGCAACTGTTCCATAAGAAATACCACCTAAATAGCTAGAATAATTCAAGGCCAATTGATTATCCATTTCTGTATTTATAGTCGATGGGTTATAAAGCGCTTGAGTAACATCGTAATCTACGTTTGTCAAAACTTTACCACCTAATGCTGCTTGCCTAGGGGAGCTTACCAAGTTTAAAAACTGATATGTAGATTGCCCACCAAGTTGCGCAAAGCAAAATGAGCTAAAAGTAAAACAACAAAACAGGGCTAATTTTTTAATCATAAAGCTGCAAAGTAACTAAATCTATCTTAAAACGACTAGAAGTCTTTTTTATTTTTTTTAATCTTCTTTTTTTTAAGTATCCTCTAAAATAAATTAGACTTTACGATTTATTAAAACTTAAATACAAGGAGTACCCTTTTTTATTAAAGAGAATAACTCAGTGTTTTATAAAAATAAATACGCCTATTATTAAAAATATAATAGGCGTATTACGTTACTTTATAAATTATAGATTGATCTAAATCACTTAACTATTCCCATTATTAAATAGTATTATAATGTTTTAGCATTTTTAACTTTCTGCTGTGTTAATGCAATGTTTATAACCTCTTTCATATCACTAACATAATGAAATGTCAAGCCTTTTAAATAATCTGCCTTAATTTCTTCTATATCTCTCCTATTCTCTTCACAAAGTAAAATTTCCTTTATACGAGCGCGTTTTGCTGCTAATATTTTTTCTTTTATTCCGCCAACAGGTAAGACTTTACCTCGTAGCGTAATTTCTCCTGTCATCGCCAAACTCTTTTTAACCTTACGTTGTGTAAATAACGAAACTAAAGAGGTTAACATCGTTACACCTGCACTAGGCCCATCTTTTGGTGTTGCCCCTTCTGGCACATGAATATGAACGTTGTACTTCTCAAACACTTCCGGATCAATTTCAAACTCTTCAGCATTAGCTTTAATATATTCCATAGCTATTGTAGAAGATTCCTTCATTACCTTTCCTAAATTACCAGTAATAGACAAGCTTCCTTTTCCTTTAGATAAAATAGATTCTATAAATAAAATATCACCTCCAACACTAGTCCATGCTAAGCCTGTTACTACACCTGCAACATCATTATTTTCGTATTTGTCTCGCTCTAACTTAGGCCCACCAAGAATCTCTACAATATCCTCATTAGTTAGTTTTATATTGTACTCTTCTTCCATTGCGATGTTCTTAGCAGCGTAGCGAACTGTTTTTGCAATTTGCTTCTCCAATCCTCTAACACCTGATTCGCGAGTGTAACCTTCAACAATTTTTTCTAATTGCGGTTTTCCTACTTTTAAATGTGTTTCGGTTAAACCATGTTCTACAAGTTGTTTTGGTAATAAATGGCGCTTTCCTATCTCTACTTTTTCTTCTATAGTATAACCTGTAACATTTATAATTTCCATCCTATCACGCAAAGCTGGCTGAATAGTATTTAAACTATTAGACGTTGCGATAAACATAACTTTAGACAGGTCATAACCCATTTCTAAAAAGTTATCGTAAAACTCATTGTTTTGTTCTGGATCTAAAACTTCTAACATTGCAGACGACGGATCTCCTTGGTTTGAATTAGAGAGTTTATCTATTTCATCCAAAACAAAGACAGGATTTGAGGTACCTGCTTTTTTTAGACTTTGTATAATCCTCCCTGGCATAGCCCCTATATAAGTTTTTCGATGTCCTCTAATTTCAGCTTCATCTCTTAAACCTCCTAATGATATACGCACATATTCACGCCCTAAAGCTTCTGCTATAGACTTTCCTAAAGAGGTTTTACCTACTCCTGGAGGCCCATAAAGACATAAAATAGGCGACTTCATATCGTTACGTAATTTCAAGACTGCTAAATACTCAATAATTCGTTTTTTAACGTCGTCTAATCCATAATGATCTCTGTCTAATATTTTCTTTGCTCGTTTTAAATCAAACTTATCATCACTAAACTCATTCCATGGCAACTCTAAGAATAAATCTAAATAATTACGTTGTATAGAATATTCAGCGACTTGTGGATTCATGCGTTGCATTTTAGCCAATTCTTTTTCAAAATGCTTAGCAACCTTGTCTTCCCACTTTTTATCCTTTGCGCGTAATCGCATATCTTCTAGCTCTTCCTCACTACTCACGCCTCCAAGCTCTTCTTGAATAGTTTTCATTTGTTGGTGCAAGAAATATTCGCGTTGTTGCTGATTCATATCGCTATGAACCTTAGATTGAATATCATTTTTAAGCTCTAATTTTTGTTGCTCTACATTCATGTATTTCAACGTTTTTAAAGCACGCATTTTTAAATCATTAGTCTCTAACAACTCTTGTTTCTCTTCAACAGATAAATTCATATTAGAAGAGACAAAGTTTATCAAAAACGAATCACTTTCAATGTTTTTTATTGCAAAAGAAGCTTCACTAGGAATACTTGGACTTTCCTTAATTATTTTTAATGCCAGTTCCTTGATCGATTCTGTAATCGCATTAAACTCTTCATTCGCTCTTTCTGGCCGCGTTTCGGAAACATCCCGAATCGTTGCTGTCATATAAGGTTCTTCCGTTATAACTTCAGCAACACTAAAACGTTTTTTACCTTGTATAATTACTGTAGTATTACCATCTGGCATTTTTAACACTTTAAGAATTTTAGCCACTGTTCCTACGGGATAAATATCGCCTGCTTTGGGGTTTTCAACAGCTTCATCTTTTTGAGAAACAACACCAATAACTTTACCGCCATTATTTGCATCGTTAATCAATTTTATAGATTTATCTCGTCCAGCAGTTATAGGAATAACGACTCCAGGGAATAAAACAGTGTTACGCAATGATAAAATGGACAATGTTTCGGGTAATTGTTCATTGTTTATTTCCTCTTCATCTTCTGGGGTCATTAATGGAATCAATTCCGAATTTTCATCAAAATCCTGTGATGACAAACTGTCAAGACTAATAAAATTAGATTTTTTCATAAGTATATTTAAGTCATTGTGTCATTAAATCACATCAAACAACACAATATAAGATTTGTAAAATTATTATTATTTAAACGTAGAATACTGAAAAAATAGCGTTTACAAAGCCATTCCTACATTATACGTCACACAATATGGTCAATTAATATGCCATTCTACAGGAAGAAAAATAGAAACCTTTAAGTTAAGGTAGCGTTATACGTATAATATATTCCATAATCGTTATAAAAAACAGATGATCCGTTTTGAATTTTCTAATTTTAATGTTTTAATTTAAAAATTAAAAGACTCCATTAATAACTATAACTAAAGGCCTTACAGGTTTTACACGCGACTATAAATATAAAATCTAATAAAAAAAATAACAAAAACTGTAACAAAGTATACTAACTTAACTCTTTAATACAACAATTTGTTTTTTTTGACACAAACCAACTACAATATCGAACAGCTAATAAAGCGTTGTAAAGCGAACAACCAATCCGCGCAATTGGAACTATATAATAGGTATTACAAAGCAATGTATAATACAGCTTATCGAATTGTAAAAGACCGCTTTGAAGCTGAAGATATAATGCAAGATTCCTTTTTGTTGGCCTTCACAAAACTGGATACTTTAAAGGATATTAAAACTTTTGGAGCTTGGTTAAAACGTATCGTTATAAATAATAGCATTCAGTACTTTAATAAAAATAATAAATACAATGAAGTGCCACTAGACGATGTGTTATATAAAGTCGAAGATAACAATAACATTACCAATGATTATGAATTTACAAACTTAAAAGCGAGACAGATAATAGAGACAATGGAGAAACTTAAGGATAATTACAGAATTGCATTAACGCTTCATTTAATAGAAGGCTACGATTATGAAGAGATAAGCAATATTCTTAATATTTCTTACTCAAATTGTAGAACGATTATCTCAAGAGCAAAAGACAGCTTAAGATTAAAAATACAATCCTTGGTAGGATAAAGCAATGTGCCATTATTATGGAATGATAAATATTATTTAGATGAATAAAGACAGTTTAAATCACCTTTTTCAAACATTACAGAACGAGTTTGACATCGAGGTCCCACATGCTGAACATGAGAATCGTTTTTTAGAAAAATTAAACGCTAAAAACAATACAACAACCAACGTTAAAGCATTCTCTAAAAAATCTTATTGGAAACCTTTCATTGGTATTGCGGCCTCAATAGCACTAATTGTAGTAATAACATTTACGTTTCAACAAGGTAACAGCGTTAAAGGGTTAGCTAATGTATCTCCAGAAATGGCCAATACTCAAAGTTTTTTCACCTCTGTAATTGCAGAAGAATTAAATAAAATAGAAACGGCTCGTTCTCCTGCTACAGATTGGCTTATTACAGATGCCATGGTACAAATGCATAGTCTTGAAAAAGAATACGAACAACTAAAAAAAGACCTTATAGAAAGTGGTAATGACAAACGTGTTATTCATGCTATGATTAATAATTTTTGGAGTAGAATAGATTTATTAAAAACAGTATTAGAAAGTATAGAAGAAATAAAAACAATAAAACAACGTATTGATGAGACGAGTAATACAATATAAAACAATCGCAATATTAATCTTACTATTATTACCTATAGTAACACTTGCAAATAACGGAGGTATAAAAGCCAAACATACTAAAGAAAAAATTATTAAAAAAGACTTTGATGTTAGTGCAAATGCGCTACTTAAAGTTAAGAACAGTTATGGTAACCTAGATGTAGTAACATGGGACCAAAACCGTATAGAATTTGAAATTACAATAACCACAAGTGGTAAAGATGAAGAAAAAGTACAGGACAGATTAGATGGAATTACTATAGCTTTTGATAGTTCTGTTAATATGGTTTCTGCAAAAACAATTATAAACAAAAACAAATCTAAATCCTGGTGGAAATGGGGCAGTCACAATACGGTAAATATGAAAATAAATTATGTGGTTAAAATCCCTGTAACCAACAGTGTTAATCTAAATAATGATTATGGTAATATTAACCTCGCAAAACTAGAAGGTAAAGCGACACTGCATTGCGATTACGGAAAAATTACGACAAAAGAATTATTAGCAGATGATAACAGCATATCCTTCGATTATTCCAATAATTGCTTTTTTGAATATATAAAAAGCGGCAAAATAAATGCCGATTATAGTGGTTTTACAATCTCAAAAGCAAATAAAATAGACCTTGTTGCCGATTATACAAAATCTAAAATAGAAATTGTAGAAGATATTACTTACAATTGCGACTATGGGGGCTTAACAGTCGATAAAGTAAATAACATTCGAGGAAATGGAAATTACTTAACTGTACGATTAGGTGAGATCTACAAAAACGCCTCTATTACCGCAGATTATGGTTCCATACGTATTGATAAACTTACCAAAAACGCAAATAATATAACCATAGATTCCGATTACGTAGGCATTAAAATAGGTTATGATTCTGAATACATTTTCGATTTTGACATTAACCTAGAATACGGTTCACTAAAAGACAATGATGACGATTTGGAATTCATAAAAAAACGCATCGCCTCTTCAGATAAATATTACTCTGGTTACCATAAGCAAAAAGGCTCTGGAAACCTAATTAGAATCAATTCAGAATATGGAAGTGTTACTTTCAATAAATTATAAGCAATCAAAATCACAAAAAACAGAACAGCAATGAAAACTTTAAAACAATCTATTTTATTAATACTAACCTTATCATTAGCTTCTTGTGCACAAGCGCAATGGGGAAATAAAAAAGTAAAAGGTAATGGAAAGCTCACAACAAATACAAGAACAACACCTAATTACGACAAGATAAAGTGCGCTGGTTCTATGGAGTACATACTAGTAAAAGGAAAAGAAGGAAAAATAACCTTGGAAGGCGAATCTAATCTTTTAGAATATATCATTACCGAAGTAAAAGACGGCGCTTTACATGTTAAAACAAAAAACGGAGTGAATTTAAAAACAAGCTATAATAAAACTATAAAAATTACCATTCCTTTTACAGATCTAGAAAAAGTTTCACTTTCTGGTTCTGGAGATATCATAACTAAAAATGCCATAAAAGCCGATGAGTTTGAAGTAAAATTAGCAGGCTCTGGAGATATCGACTTAGATATTAATGCTAATACTATACAAGCAAGTGTTTCGGGTTCTGGAGATATTACTTTAAACGGACAAACCACTAATTTACAAACTAGTGTTACAGGCTCTGGAGATTTCCATGGTTTTGGATTACAAGCCAATAACACCGAAGCTAAAGTTACTGGATCTGGAGGTGCTGAAGTCGTTTCTAATGAGCACTTAAAAGCAAGAGTCACAGGTTCTGGAGATATCGAATATAAAGGGAATCCGAAAAAAGAAGATACCAAAATTACTGGTTCCGGTAGTATAGACCACTAATCGTTTAAGCCTTTAAAAAAACTCTATTTTGTAACGAATAGAGTTTTTTTGTGTCTTATTTTAAGTAATGTATAGAATATGAAATATTCCAAAAAAAATACAAGCGAAATAACATATATTTGGAAAATGAAAAAAAGCCTTGGTCAACAAACTACAATAGATTATTATAATTGTGACCCTACAATTATAAACACTGCAAACACTATAAAAACAATCTTAGAAAAAGCAGCACATATTATGAATTTGACCATTGTAAACACAACCATTCATGAATTTTCTCCAATAGGCGTTAGTGGTGTTATTGTAATTAAAGAAAGCCATATAGCCATACATACATGGCCAGAACACAAATACGTTGCCTTAGATTTTTTTACTTGCAATCATACTTCAGAATTAAAAGAAGGTATTCTATGGATTAAAGAGCAGTTTAAATCCACTAGAATAGAAAAGCACTCATCGCATCGAGGCGTTTTAGAAAAAATGGAATTAAAACAATATCTCTAAATAAAAAACGCTTTACAGGTTGATCACAAAAAAGATTATAACACGGCTTTATATATTCTTTTCTTTTTAATAACAACCTATAGGTATACTATAAAAAATCAATAATATGTTTGGAAATAATAATTCAGAACAATACCCTTTAAATAAATTAAAATTAGACTATACTTTAAACTTATTTAAAACCACTTGGAAAATTATAGAGATTGCCGAATACAATTGGAATATGGATAATTCTAGTATAGAATATACCATACAATCGGTTAATAAAATAGCATTCCTTGAAGTAGAACAATTAAAAAACAATTATGAGCTTATCTATAGTGAAGCTATAGATCTAGAACAATCACTACTCGCTGAAGCAATACAAAAAGGAGAGCTTCACTTTAACAATAGCTTATATATATTAGAAGAAAATTATTCTGGAACTTATAAAAATCCAAATACTTTTACAAGAAGAGAAACTTTAGAAACATTTATGTTTTATCACAAGGACACTATTTTAACTATAGAAAAATGGGATGACGGAACGTTTGAAGCCTTTTTAGGAGAAGAAATAAAAGCTAAAAAAATTAAAAATATAACCCCATAATAAAATGACCAAAAGGAGCATACTTATAATAATACCATTTCTATTATTGGCCTGTGGTAATATTGAAAAAGAATCTAAAAGAGTAATCACCGAGCCTTCCGAAATTATTAGAAACGCAATACCAACAAATGATTATGCTTTAGTTTTAGATGATATGACTATTAAAGAAGAATCTAATATTATAGATCATAGACATAAATACAAAGTATTAGAGTTAATAGGCGACTCATTACACGTTATCCCAAAAGGGTGGCATTCTGTAAACAAAGCCTTCTTCAAAAAGCATCAAAACGATTTGGGTATGGAAATTATGTCGAGACATAATGGTAAATCCTCTTTTAATGTACAGCCTGTAGGTTTTGGTTGGGCCATTGGTAATGAAAAACATGGTGAATGGGAAGAAACACCTAAAGATTCAACAAAAACAACGAGTTCAAACGCACAACATAGACGCTGGAGAACACACTCATCTAGTCCCTTTTTCTGGCTTTGGTTAGCCTCCAGAAGAAATGTATTTAGAAACGATTATACGAACTATAGAACTTACAACGCTAAAGGACAAAACTATTACGGACACAATACAACCAATAACTCCTATGCTTATGGAACTAGAAGTGCATATCAAAAAAAGACTAGACCTTCGTTTTTCTCACGAAAAAAACAAAATAGTAGCCGTTGGAATTCTTTAAACAAAAAATCATCAAGACGTTCTTCTAGATACAATAATGGCGCTTCTACAAGGTCTAGATCGGGAGGGTTTGGTAAATAATTATTTTGAAATACTCTAAAAAACAAAAATCGCTCACTTTAAAAATAGCATTATTCGCAACAGGAATTAGTGGTATTGTCGCAGAATATATTCTATCTACACTGGCCTCCTATTTTATAGGTAACGCTATTTTACAATTTACATTAATAGTTTCCATTATGCTTTTTGCAATGGGATTAGGTAGCCGATTAAGCAAATCGTTAACCCGTAATGTTGTGCTCTATTTTATAGCCACAGAATTGATTTTATCCATCTTAGTTTCCTTTTCGGCCCTTATGGCCTACCTTATCTATGGATTTACAGATATTTCCTGGCTCGTTATTTACTTATTATCCATTTTAATAGGGCTACTTATCGGACTAGAAATTCCGTTAGCAACACGTATAAACGATAATTTTGAAGAACTACGCGTAAATATATCTAGTATTTTAGAGAAAGACTATTTTGGGAGTCTGATAGGCGGATTATTTTTTGCTTTTATAGGCTTACCATATTTAGGCCTTACCTATACCCCATTTATATTAGGTTTTCTTAATTTAGGGGTTTCCTTTTGGTTGTTTCTAGTTTTAAAGGATGCCTTATCTATAAAATCGCAACGTCTCTTCACTATAGCCTATATTATAGTTACTGCTTTAATTATAATGGGGTTATGTTTTGCTCAACCTATAGTAAAATACGGCGAGCAAATAAAATACAAAGATAAAATTGTATATAGTAAACAAACAAAATACCAAAAGGTAGTCCTTACTAAATGGAAAGAATGGTATTCACTATATATTAATGGCAATCAACAACTATCTTCCTTCGATGAATTTATGTACCATGAGCCCATGGTACACCTGCCAATGAATTTAATACCTAAAAAAAGCACTATTTTAATTTTAGGAGGTGGCGATGGGTGTATTGCTCGCGAAGTATTTAAATACAGTGAGGTAGAGAAAATAACATTAGTAGATCTTGATGAAGAAATGCTAAGCCTTGGAAAAAACAATTCTATTTTCACCAATTTAAACAGTGGTGCTATGAATAATCCAAAACTAACTACAGTTGCAATGGATGCTTTTACGTTTCTAGAAGAAACAAAAGAAACTTTTGATGCTATATTTATAGACCTTCCAGACCCTAATAATGTAGATCTAAATAAATTATACACCAAAGAGTTTTATTATTTATGTAAAAAAAGCCTCTCTAACAAAGGAGTACTCATTACACAATCTGGAAGTCCGTATTATGCCACAAAAGCGTTTTATTGTATAGAGAAAACTTTGAGAGCGGCAGGTTTAAAAACACTACCACTACATAATCAAATATTAACTCTGGGAGAATGGGGCTGGATTATAGGAAGCAAAAATGATATTTCTAAACAACAATTAGAAGCTATAGATGTTTCTAGCCTTCCTTTAAAATGGTTTACAAATAATTCAATAAAACAAGTAACTTCATTTGGTAAACCATTGGCAGACACTTCTAATGTAGCAGTTAACACCATATTTTCACCTAAACTATATACCTATTATAAACAAGGCAACTGGGATTTGTATTAAATTTACTTATTCTATAAAATAATACACCTTAGTCATTTAATTAAAACAACTAAGGTGTATTATTTTTACTTTATTATTTTGTTTTTTTCTAATTTAATATATAGCTCTCTAAAAACGATTCCGATACAGAAGAAACAGTACCGCCTTGATAGGTATTAGCCGTCGTTTTTACAATACCAACGTCTTTAGCAAAATATAATATAGATTCTGAAGTCGCAGTAACTTCCCCCATAAGTTCATAAGAACTAGATTGCTTGACCTTTATTACAGAAGAATATGTTTCTCCATTAACTGTTACAGAAGCCTCTCTTTCTAAAATTTCAAAAGTAGAATTTACATTCATTGTTGAATCCTCTAGTGCTGGTACTCCTGAAACAAGAGACACGTAACTAGAAGTAATACTATAATTAGAATCCCATGTTTCGCCTTCTTCTAAATAATCCTTTAATACTACATAATCGTATCCAGATTGAGTGACTTCATATATCCCTCCCAATTCGAGTGTTGTTGATGCTATCAACACAAAATAATCACCATTATTTTTACGAACATATGTTGTTAAATCTAAATTAGCAGCAGGTGTTCCACTAGAGGTCTGCGGATTACTAAAAAATCTCTCTATTTTATAACTTGGCTCACCTTCATAATTCTCCAATGCAGATAATTCCACATTAGAATCTTCTTGAGCATCTTCATTAACAACAAAATTATAATTCCAAGTATTACCTACAGCCATTGGCCAATAATCGCCTGTTGATGTTCCGCCTTCAGATTCACCATCTGAATCTCCATTAAGATCGATTCCTTCAAAATCATCTTCTAAAGATTCATTTTCACATGAAGTGATTGTAAAGAATAAAACGGATAAAAATAAAACTGAAATTGTTTTTAATGTATTCATAGTTAATTATTAAAATTGGATTTATGCAAACATAGTAAATTTTAAACTTAATTTAAATCTCCTTTTCTCGGGACTCTAAATAATAATATAATACCAATTAAAAAGAATACGAATAAACAAAGAAAAGCATTACGCATGCTTCCTGTTATTTGGTCTATAAAACCAAAAATAGCCATCCCAATAACAATTCCTATTTTTTCCGCAACATCATAAAAACTAAAAAAAGAGGTAGAATCTTCCGTCTCAGGTAAAAACTTAGAATAAGTAGACCTCGCTAAAGACTGTATCCCTCCCATTACCAATCCTACAACACTTGCCGTGACATAAAACTGAAAAGGCGTTTCTACAAAATAACCCCAAAAACACAAACACATCCAAATAACATTAACAACAATTAACGTTTTTATATTTCCAAATTTAGATGAAGCCTTAGACGTTAAAAAGGCACCTAAAATAGCTACAATTTGAATAACTAATATACTAATAATTAAACCCGTTGTTTTTTCACTGGGGTCAGACCAAGCTATTTCTTCTTCTCCAAAATAAACAGCAACAAGCATAATCGTTTGTACCGCCATACTAAACACAAAAAAAGCATACAAGTACCGCTTTAGCCTTAAGTTTAATAATAATTCATTCCAAACCATTTTTAACTCCTTAAAACCATTAAAAACAACATCTTTTGTTACTTTATGACCGGTAGAGACTCCTTTAGGTAATACATAAAAAGAATATTGACTAAATCCTATCCACCAAACACCAACCATAATAAAAGAATAACGCATTGCTTCTACAGACGCTAAATCCTTTGCTTTACTTAAAGCGCTTTCAATTTCCTGTACGTTGCCAGTATCTAATATTGATTGTGAAATACTAATATCAAAACCAAACGCACCTGGAAACATAACCATAGCTAAATTTAGAACTAATAGTATAACACTGCCTATATACCCCATAGAAAAGCCTTTAGCACTAATACTATCCTGCTGTTCTGGAAATGCAATATCTGGCAAATACGAATTATAAAACACTAAACTTCCCCAATAGCCTATCAAACCCATAAAATAAAACAAGAGACTATAGTAAATTTCTCCTGATCCGATACCAAAAAAATATAGACCGATACACCCCGCTCCTCCCAAATAACAAAAGAACTTCATAAACATTTTCTTATTCCCAACATAATCTGCTATTCCAGAAAGTATGGGAGACGTAAAGGCAACCACTAAAAAAGTAAAGGCAGTAACAAAAGTTATGAGTGCCGTACTTTTAAATTCAAGCCCAAAAGCATGCACCACTTTAACATCGGTAAGAAATAATGCGGAATAAAAGATGGGAAATATAGAAGACGTGATCGTTAATGCATAAACTGAGTTTGCCCAATCGTAAAACGCCCAAGCGTTAAGTAACTTTGGACTTCCTTTTTGTAGTTCTTTCATAATAAAAAAGCCGCTCCATAATTATTGTAGAGCGGCTTCGAAAATAAGTATTTATTTTTTAACCTGATATTAAAATTTAATTGTAGGTCTAAAAGATGTTACCCCAAATTTCTTTGCTTCGGCCTTAGCTTTTGATGACAAAGCGGTTAACTTGTCTATTCGTGTTTGCGTCGCGGGATGCGTACTCAAAAATTCGGGTGGAGCATTTCCACCGCTTGCTTTTGCCATTCTCCTCCATAAATTAGCCGCTTCATCGGGATTATAACCAGCAATGGCCGTAAGATATAAGCCTATTTTATCTGCTTCATTTTCATGGCTTCTACTAAAAGGCAACATCCCTCCAACTTGGGTTCCAATACCATAAGATTGATTAAATATATTTTTAGAAGTTTCATCCTTTATCAAAATATTCCCCGCTACAGCACCGCCTTGCTGCAATAGTCCAGCACTCATCCGTTGTTGCCCGTGGTTAGCTAAAGCATGTGCTACCTCATGCCCCATAATAGCGGCAATGGCTGCTTCATTTTCAGCGACAGGTAAAATCCCAGTATAAAATACAATCTTTCCACCTGGCATACACCATGCATTTATTTGTTTATCTTCTACCAAATGGTATTCCCATTTATAATCTTTTAAATACCCTTCGTAACCATTAGCGTTTAACCAGCGCTCTGCAGCAACAGCAATTCGCTGCCCAACACGGGTAATCATTTCTGCTTCTGCTGTTCCTTTTATAACTGTATGTTCACCCAAAAATTGATTATACTGAGCAAACGAAGTTGGAAAAAGTTTTGCATTCGATACCAAAGCCAAAGTCTGTTTTCCTGTAAATGGATTAGTTGAGCATGACAAAAATAGAGCGATCATTAATACAATAATTATACTCGATTTAAACTTCATTATAGAGATTATTTTAATGGATAATAAATTTACGCAAAGTTATAAAACAATTTAGCGATCTAAATATTAAATATGACACAAAATGGATCAAAATTAAAACATCCTGTAAAAAATAGATCACAACTTTTATTAAAAAAAATATAAGATGCTAAAAAACAAGACCTTTGTTAACACGCAATTATATAAACTGTATTCTTTTTCCAACAAAACATACACCCCATGTAATTAAACTTAATTTTAATAAAATTAAAATCTACAATGAAAGAATAAAATGAAAGAATAAATTGTTAGATAAGCCATCTAATTAGTAATATAGATAGTATATTTAATATAAAAAAACCTCTGAAAATTACTTTTAGATATAATACTACCTTTTACAAGCTTATAATGCTGTTATGATTTCTATTGTTTAACGACAAAGTTTATATAACTACAATAATTCAAAATAACGTTATCACTCATGAAAAAAATAGCCTTATTATCATTGGTTTTACTTCTATTTAATTGCAAAGGCAATGCCCAAGAACAAAGCCAACCAGCAAAAGTCTACAAAGTAACTAAAACGAAAGACGAATGGAAAAAAGAACTTTCCAGTAAAGCATTCTATGTATTAAGAGAAGCAGGTACAGAACGCCCTTTCTCTAGTCCTTTAAATAAGAACTATAAACCGGGAACTTATGTTTGTGCTGCTTGTAAAACCCCTCTTTTTAAAAGCGAAAACAAATTCGATTCAGGAACTGGATGGCCAAGTTTTGACCGTGAAATAAAAGGAAATGTAGATTATTCTACAGATTACAACCTTGGGCATGCCCGTACTGAAGAACATTGTGCTACCTGTGGCGGACACTTAGGCCACGTGTTTAACGATGGACCAAGAGATACTACAGGGAAAAGACACTGTATTAACGGAGTTGCACTTAATTTTATTCCAAAAAAATAATGAGTCATTTTAACATTGAAAAGTCTGATAAAGAATGGAAAGCACAACTTACAGAAGAAGAGTATAAAATACTAAGACAAAAAGGTACAGAAAGACCGCATACGGGACAATATAATATGCACTTTGAAGAAGGAACATATAAATGTGCAGGATGCAGCCAGCAACTCTTCGAAAGTAATAGTAAGTTTGATGCGCATTGCGGTTGGCCTAGTTTCGATGATTCTATAAAAGGGACTGTTAAATATGTGTTAGATAAAACACATGGCATGATACGTACTGAAATAGTATGCTCAAACTGTGGCGGGCACTTGGGACATGTTTTTAATGACGGCCCTACAGAGACAGGCACTCGTTATTGTGTAAATTCCATAAGTGTAAAATTTGACAAAGCAAAAAAAGAATGAGGCACTGTTTTTATTAACTGATTTAAAAACAAACAAACCGCCCTTATTTTTTATCACTATGTAAGCGTTAAAAGCCTTCTAAAGTAAATCATGAGAAACTCAACCCTAATAACTATAGGGTACACAAAGGCTCTATTAATTCACAAACACACAATAAAACATAGCCTAGGAGTATTCATCAATAAGATGGCACGCAAGCATCACATTAAACACAAAATCATAACTTTAAGACCTTGTTTAAATAAAAATGAAACTTCAATATTATTATTACAGCTATGTTTTGTAAATTCGTACCTTGTTAAAAACGACTAAAAAAATTACGATGAGTAAATACGATATTATTGTACTTGGAAGTGGTCCTGGTGGCTACGTAACTGCTATTAGAGCATCTCAATTAGGCTTTAAAACAGCTGTTATAGAAAAAGAAAGCCTTGGTGGTGTTTGTCTTAATTGGGGCTGTATTCCAACAAAAGCACTTTTAAAATCTGCTCAAGTATTCGAATACTTAAAGCATGCTAATGATTATGGATTATCCGTTAAGGAATATGATAAGGATTTTGATGCGGTTGTAAACCGTAGTCGAAATGTTGCAGAAGGAATGAGTAAAGGCGTTCAGTTTTTAATGAAAAAAAATAAGATTGATGTCATTAATGGTTTTGGTAAATTAAAAGCTGGTAAAAAAGTTGAAGTTGACGGAACAGAATATAGCGCAGATCACATCATTGTTGCGACAGGTGCGCGTTCTCGTGAATTACCAAGTTTACCTCAAGATGGTGAAAAAGTCATTGGTTACAGACAAGCAATGACTTTGAAAAAACAGCCTAAAAAAATGATTGTGGTAGGTTCTGGAGCTATAGGTGTTGAATTTGCTTATTTCTACAATTCTATGGGAACAGAAGTAACTGTTGTAGAATATTTGCCAAGTATAGTGCCTGTTGAAGATGCAGATGTTTCTAAACAATTAGAAAAATCATTTAAGAAAAGTGGTATCAAAGTTATGACCTCTGCTGAAGTTACTAATGTAGATACCTCGGGACAAGGTGTAAAAGCTACAGTTAAAACTAAAAAAGGCGAAGAAATTTTAGAAGCCGATTTAGTATTATCTGCTGTAGGTATTAAAACAAATATTGAAGGCATTGGTCTAGAAGATGTTGGAATCGCTGTAGATAAAGACAAAATTTTGGTAAATGACTACTATCAAACAAATATCCCTGGCTATTATGCAATTGGAGATGTTACACCTGGACAAGCTCTAGCACACGTTGCATCTGCTGAAGGAATTTTATGTGTAGAAAAAATAGCAGGACAACATGTAGAAGCTTTAGATTACGGCAATATCCCTGGTTGTACATATTGCTCTCCTGAAATTGCAAGTGTTGGTTTAACTGAAAAGCAAGCTAAAGAGCAAGGTTTAGATATTAAAGTTGGAAAATTCCCATTCTCCGCTTCTGGTAAAGCTAGTGCCGCAGGAACAAAAGATGGTTTTGTAAAAGTAATTTTCGATGCCAAGTATGGGGAATGGTTAGGTTGCCATATGATTGGAGCTGGCGTAACCGATATGATTGCTGAAGCGGTATTAGGACGTAAACTAGAGACCACAGGTCACGAAGTCTTAAAAACAGTACATCCACACCCTACTATGAGCGAAGCGGTTATGGAAGCCGTTGCAGATGCTTATGGAGAGGTTATCCACTTATAACCCCTAAACAAGACACATAAAAAAAAGGCGATTTATTAATGAATCGTCTTTTTTTATCATGCCCTTTCCTATAAATAATTCTGGTCAAAACAACACCAATTTTTAAAATAAAACAGTTTTAAGCTCCCCTTTAAGTTTTCAAATCATCACACTACAACTTTTCTTGACAAATGACTCTTTGTTAATTAAAAATATATTTCAAATTACACTAATTCATAACTAGCTCATTTCAAAAAGAAAGGCAAAAAACGTATCTTCGCAAATCTGTTTCAAAAAGAAGCAGATATGTTTGTTGCTATGACCAATTTTGAAGAGAATATAGAAGTACAAGGTGCTAGAGTTCATAATTTAAAAAATATAGATGTTACCATTCCAAGGGAAAAACTTGTGGTTATTACTGGGCTCTCTGGAAGCGGAAAATCATCTTTAGCTTTCGACACCATATATGCCGAAGGCCAGAGACGTTATATAGAGACCTTCTCTGCCTATGCGCGACAATTTCTTGGCGGCTTAGAGCGTCCCGATGTTGATAAAATAGACGGATTATCTCCTGTAATAGCTATAGAGCAAAAAACAACAAGTAAATCTCCTAGATCTACAGTAGGTACTATTACAGAAATTTACGATTTCTTACGTTTACTATTTGCACGAGCAAGTGACGCTTTTAGCTATAATACTGGAGAAAAAATGATTAGTTATAGCGATGCGCAAATCAAAGCCTTAATTATTGAAGATTTCAAAGGCAAGCGCATCAATATATTGTCCCCAGTAATACGCTCTAGAAAAGGCCATTACCGAGAACTCTTCGAGCAAATTGCTAAACAAGGCTTCGTAAAAGTTAGAGCTGACGGAGAAATAAGAGACCTGGTTAAAGGCATGAAGTTGGACCGTTACAAAAATCATGATATTGAAATTGTTATAGATAGACTAAAAATAGATGATACCGTAGACAATAACAAACGCCTTGCTGAAACCATTAATACAGCAATGTATCATGGAGACAATGTACTAATGGTTATAGATCAAGACACACAAAATGTTCGCTACTTTAGCCGTAATTTAATGTGCCCTACTTCTGGCATCTCATACCCTAACCCAGAACCAAATAATTTTTCATTTAACTCTCCAAAAGGCGCTTGCAACCATTGTAATGGCATAGGAGATCTCTATCAAGTTAATGAGCAAAAAATTATTCCAGACGACTCTTTATCCATCAAAAACGGGGCATTAGCTCCTCACGGTCCCGAGAAAAAAAGTTGGATTTTCAAGCAGTTGGAATTGATTGCAGACCGCTATCAATTCAAATTAACCGACCCCTACAAATCCATTCCAAAAGAAGCAAAACGCATTATTCTATATGGCGGTAACGATAAATTCTCTGTAGAAAGTAAAACACTTGGTATTACACGTAATTATAATATTGATTTTGAAGGAGTCGCAAATTTTATTGAAAACCAATATAAAAATGCAGAATCAACGTCATTAAAGCGATGGGCAAAAGACTATATGGACAAAGTAGACTGTCCCGTGTGTAATGGTTCTCGTTTAAAGCAAGAATCGCTCTATTTTAAAATAAATGACAAGAATATTGCCGATCTAGCACAAAAAGATATAGTCGAGTTAGCAGAATGGTTTAAAGATTTAACAGAACACCTCTCTGAAAAACAATTAAAAATTGCAGAAGAAATTATAAAAGAAATAAAAGCACGATTGCAATTTTTAGTAGATGTGGGACTTACCTATTTATCATTAAATAGAAGTTCAAAATCACTCTCTGGTGGAGAAGCACAACGTATTAGACTTGCAACGCAAATAGGCTCTCAATTAGTAGGAGTACTTTATATTTTAGACGAACCAAGTATTGGATTACACCAACGCGACAATGAAAAACTAATAAACTCTCTAGTCGCGCTTCGTGATATTGGTAATTCAGTTATAGTGGTTGAGCATGATAAGGATATGATAGAACGTGCAGATCACGTTATAGACATTGGTCCTAGAGCAGGAAAACATGGAGGAGAAATCATAAGTGAAGGCACCCCAAAGGAACTTTTAAAACACCCTACTTTAACTGCCGATTATCTCAACGGAACCAAATCCATCGAAATTCCTAAAAAACGTAGAGAAGGTAATGGAAACATAATAGAGCTAAAAGGCTGCACGGGCAATAATTTAAAAAATGTATCTATAAAAATTCCTTTAGGAAAAATGATAGGAGTTACCGGCGTTTCTGGAAGTGGAAAGTCTACACTAATCAACGAAACCCTATACCCTATCCTCAATGCGCATTATTTTAATGGTGTAAAAAAACCAATGCCTTACAAAAGTATAAAAGGCTTAGAACATTGCGACAAAGTTATAGACATCAATCAATCTCCTATAGGAAGAACACCCCGAAGTAATCCTGCAACATATACCGGAACCTTTAGTGAAATACGAAGCCTATTTGCCAAAATCCCAGAAGCAATGATTCGCGGCTATAAACCTGGTCGCTTCAGTTTTAATGTAACTGGCGGCCGATGTGAAACCTGTAAAGGTGGTGGTTTAAAAGTGATTGAAATGAATTTTCTACCAGATGTATATGTAGAATGTGAAACTTGCCAAGGGAAACGTTTCAATAGAGAAACACTAGAAATTAGATACAAAGGGAAAAGCATTAGCGATGTATTAAATATGACCATTAATGAAAGTGTAGATTTCTTCGAAAACATTCCAAAAATTCACAAAAAATTAAAAACCATAAAAGACGTTGGCTTAGGCTATATTACATTGGGTCAACAAAGCACAACACTCTCTGGTGGTGAAGCGCAACGCATAAAGCTTGCAACAGAACTTAGCAAACGAGATACTGGTAATACATTCTATATTCTAGATGAGCCTACAACAGGACTACATTTTGAAGATATTAGAGTATTAATGAGTGTACTAAATAAATTAGCAGACAAAGGTAATACGGTATTAATCATTGAACACAACCTAGATGTTATAAAAACCGTAGATCATATTATTGATATTGGTTACGAAGGTGGTAAAGGCGGTGGTAAAGTTGTTGTAGAAGGCCCTCCCGAAGTTGTTTCTAAACACAAAAAAAGTCACA
This sequence comes from Lacinutrix sp. YIN62, assembly GCF_057219185.1. Classification (NCBI taxonomy): domain Bacteria; kingdom Pseudomonadati; phylum Bacteroidota; class Flavobacteriia; order Flavobacteriales; family Flavobacteriaceae; genus Lacinutrix; species Lacinutrix sp. YIN62. The sequence continues at coordinate 81,232 of NZ_JBXVVH010000001.1, read as the reverse complement.
CAGCACGATTTTTAAAAAAGGAACTCCCCCTTTAAGCCCCCCCCTCTATTATCATTATTCCCCCAACGACTAGTCAAATATAAAATTTGCTAGAGCTTCTTCGGAATTTGATTTAACCTAAAAGTTATCTTTAAGTCGTTATCACTCTCCAGCTTATTATAAAAATACTTAGTAACACTTTTATAAGTATCTAAAATAAAAGACCTCATAAAAAAACAGTAATATTTATTAAATAAAAACCACGTTAGCATTAATAAATGCTCTTAGTTTACTCATTTACAAAACTCTAAAAGCAAAAAGCAAAACAAATATTACTAAAATCATCTTTGATGTTTAAAAACATAATTTAAAATACTATCTTTCGAGGCTTTAAAATTTGAAAAGAATATGAGAAAAGAACAGCATCATAAAGATTGGAATGAAAATAAAACGAATGACTCTTGGGCGATCTTCAAGATTATGGGAGAGTTCGTTAACGGCTTTGAAAAAATGAGTCAAATAGGGCCTAGCGTGTCTATTTTTGGATCGGCAAGAACAAAACCTGAAGACAAGTATTACAAGTTGGCTGAAGATATTGCAAAGGATATTGTAGAAGCTGGCTATGGCGTTATTACTGGAGGTGGCCCTGGTATTATGGAAGCAGGAAATAAAGGAGCGCATTTAGCAGGAGGAACTTCTGTAGGGTTAAATATAGAATTACCTTTCGAACAACACGATAACCCTTATATAGATAATGATAAGAGTTTAGACTTTGATTACTTCTTTGTTAGAAAGGTAATGTTCGTAAAATACTCCCAAGGCTTCGTAGTTATGCCAGGTGGCTTTGGAACTTTAGATGAGTTATTTGAAGCTATTACATTAATACAAACTAATAAAATTGAGAAATTTCCTATCATACTTGTGGGTAAAGATTTCTGGGAAGGTTTAATGGATTGGGTTAAATCAACACTTTTAGATAAGTTCGAGAATATAAGTGCTAAAGATTTAGATTTAATTCATTTAGTAGATACAAAAGAAGAGGTGGTTACTATTTTAAATAATTTTTATAAAGAATATGAATTAAGTCCGAACTTTTAAAAACATAAACTATTGTTAAACCAATACCAATAAGCTTATTTTTACGTTACTTTAAATAAAAAAAGCAATACTCTCAATTGAAATACTATTATTTAAAATCCCTTTTGTGCCTCATACTTAGTGTTTCGGCTTATGCCCAAAAAAACACAATAGACATAAAAGCTGCTTTTGATATTGAAAGTAAAGTAATTAATATTAAGCAAACCATTCAATATTACAATGACTCCAATTCTACATTAGATACCATATATCTCAATGATTGGAGTCATAGTTATTCTACCAAAAATACTCCTTTGGCCGAACGCTTTGCTGAAGAATTTAAAAACACGTTTCATTTCGCAAAAAATGAAGATAGAGGGTTTACTGCCATTGGCTCAATACAACAGGAGAATAAACCTCTAATTTTTAGCAGATTAAAAGCTAACCCAGACGTTATTCAAGTTGTTTTAAAAACACCTCTTTCACCTCATAAAGCCTATAATTTAAAATTAGAGTACAGCGTTCAAGTTCCTAATGATAAATTTACACGCTATGGCATCACAAATGAAGGTGATTACAACTTAAAATACTGGTATATAACCCCTTCTGTATATAACGGAGAATGGCAATATTACAGTAACAAAGATTTAGATGATGCTTTCGTTCCTCCTGCAGACATTAACATGGAAGTTAAATACCCAAAAGCCTTTTATCTGGTTTCAGAACTTAATGAAATTAGTACGACGATAACAAATGAAACAAAAACAAGTATTTTAAAAGGAAAAGACCGCATAAATTCTAAACTATTCTTAAATAAAACAAATAACTACAAAACAGTAGAAACGGACTTCTTTGCTATTGAATCCAATATTAATAGAGAAGAATTACCCGCTTTAAACGTAGCCATAGCAACAGATAAGGTCACTAGTTTTATAACCAAAAATCTAGGAAAGTATCCACATAAAAAACTATTACTAACTAAAATAGATTATAAAAAAAATCCTATTTATGGTTTAAATCAATTACCTGATTTCATACGTCCCTTTTCTAATGAATTTCAGTATGAATTAAAAATATTAAAAACAGCACTTCACAATTATTTAGAAAACAAATTACTATTAAACCCAAGAAAAGACCAATGGTTATTAGACGGGATTCAAGTTTACTACTTAATGAAATACGTTGAAGAAAGTTACCCTAACATAAAAATTCTAGGCACTTTAGGGAATACATGGGGAATACGAGCCTTCCATGCTTCCGACTTAAAATTCAATGATCAATATAGTTTTCTATATATGCATATGGCTAGAACCAATATAGATCAGCCCTTAACTATGGCAAAAGATTCGTTATTAAAGTTTAATAAAAATATAGCCAATAAATACAAAGCTGGATTAGGTTTAAGATATTTAGACGAGTATATAAATGCGGATATTATGGAATCCACAATATTAGAATATCTTAATAGTAACACCCCAAAACAAAAGACCTCAAAAGCATTTGAAACCCTATTAAAATCTAAAACAGAAAAAAATATCGATTGGTTTTTTAAGGAATATCTCGCTACCAATAAAAAAATTGATTACAAGATTAAAAAAGTCAAGAAAGTATCAGACTCTATTGTTATTACGCTACAAAACAAAAGAGACAATACAATGCCCATTTCATTATTCGCATTAAAAGATGACTCCATCATATCAAAACAATGGATCAATGGGTTTAAAAAGTCTAAAAAAATCACCATCCCTAATAATGGTGTTAATAAACTTGCGATTAACTACAATCAAACTATTCCAGAATTTAATATGCGTAATAACTGGAAATCTTTAAAAGGCTTCTTTTCAAATAATAAACCGATTCAATTTAGGCTTTTTAAAGATATTGAAGACCCAAATTACAATCAGGTCTTTTTTATACCTGAATTTACATACAATTTCTATGATGGCCTATCACCTGGTTTAAAATTGTATAACAAAACCCTATTAACCAAAAATTTCCTCTATCAAATTAGTCCCAAATACGCTATAAAAAGCAAACAAATAGTAGGAAGCGCCTCTATTAGTTATACGAGTAGAAAGGAAAATACAGATAGTAATTACATTAAATATGGGCTTTCTGGTGAATACTTCAATTATGCCCCTGATTTATCTTACACCTCATTTACTCCTTTTATAAACTTTAGATTTAGAGACCATAAAAACTTAAGAGACAACAATCGCAAATCACTTGTTGTTAGATATGTAAGCATCGATCGAGAAGTAGATCCTACAGGAGCATTTGTTACTGAAGGTGAACCTAAATATGGAGTTTTTAATATTAATTACCTTAAATCTAATCCCAATTTAAAAGATTTTAGTTCCGTATTCACCGATTTACAATTATCTAAAGATTTTGGAAAACTATCGGCAACTCTAGAGTTTAGAACACTTACAGAAAATAACAGACAATACAACTTACGTGTATTTACTGGTGCTTTTCTATATAATAATACTTATGAAACCTCAGATTTTTTCAGTTTTGCTCTAGACCGCCCTACAGATTACCTATTTGACTACGATTATTTGGGTAGAACGGAACAAACAGGACTACTAAGTCAACAATTAATTATAGCAGAAGGAGGGTTTAAATCTAAGTTAAACACCCCCTTTGCTAGCCAATGGATAACAACTGTAAATGCCAGCACCACGCTCTGGAGATACGTTATGGCTTATGGGGATGCCGGAGTTGTTAATAGTCATGGTAGTAGTCCTAATTTTGTTTATGATGCTGGCATACGCCTTAACTTAGTACAAGATTACTTTGAATTGTATTTACCTGTTTATTCTAATTTAGGCTGGGAAATTGCACAACCAAACTACGATAAAAGTATTCGATTCATTATTACACTATCCCCTAAAACTTTATTCAAATTATTTACACGCCGCTGGTATTAAACAATTTAACGATTATTATTCCTCCTCTCTATTCACATAGTAAGCAACATTAAAAAACTAATAACACCTCTAAAGTATTTTCTAGAGAAACACTCCTTCCTATACAAGTGTTCTTTTATATACTCAAAAACCCTCAACTAAGTATCAAGCCTATAAGCTTCTTAAAACTTGAATTATTTTCAACAAAAAGTTAAAAAACAACACTATTTTAAACAATATTCAACAAAACCATTCACTCACTAACAATTCATCATTATTTAGAGACGCTCACTCCTTGCAAGAGACCCAAATTTTTCTTAAATTTGCAACAAATAAATTCTGACCTATGCAAACAAAATCCGACTTAAAAAAAGAAATCTCTTTCGAAAATTTTAAAACAGAAGTTTTAAATGATTATAAGATTGCTATGACAAGTCGGGAATGTAGTTTGTTAGGACGTCGGGAAGTATTAACAGGAAAAGCTAAATTTGGAATTTTTGGAGACGGTAAAGAAATTCCGCAATTAGCACTAGCCAAAGCATTTAAAAATGGTGATTTTAGATCTGGATATTATCGCGATCAAACCTTTATGATGGCTATTGGCGAGTTAACTATAGAACAGTTTTTCTCTGGATTATATGCTAATACAGATCTGTCTCAAGAACCAATGTCTGCTGGCCGCCAAATGGGAGGGCATTTTGGAACTCATAGTTTAGATGAGAACGGTAAATGGAAAAACTTAACATCCCAAAAAAATTCTAGTTCGGATATTTCTCCTACTGCTGGGCAAATGCCAAGACTTTTAGGTTTAGCACAAGCTTCAAAGATTTATAGAAATGTAAAAGGCATCGACAGCACTAAATTTTCAATAAAAGGAAATGAAGTGGCTTGGGGAACTATTGGTAATGCAAGTACGAGTGAAGGCTTGTTCTTTGAAACTATAAATGCTGCTGGCGTATTACAAGTCCCTATGGTTATTAGTGTATGGGACGACGAATATGGTATTTCTGTACATGCAAAACACCAAACGACTAAAGAGAATATCTCTGAAATTCTTAAAGGATTTCAAAGAGAAGAAAAAACAAATGGTTACGAAATATTACGTGTAAAAGGATGGGATTATGTCGCATTAGTTGAAACTTATGCAGAAGCTTCAAAAATTGCAAGAACAGAACATATCCCTGTACTAATCCATGTAAACGAATTAACACAACCACAAGGACACTCTACTTCTGGTTCCCATGAACGCTATAAAGATAAAGACCGCTTAACCTGGGAAGCAAATCATGATTGTAATGCCAAAATGAGAGAATGGATGATTGCTACAGGGATCTCTACCAATGAAGAATTAATCGCTCTTGAGAAAACAATAAAAAAAGCCGTTCGTGATGGCAAAAAAACCGCTTGGAATAATTATTTAAACCCTATTCTAAACGATGTTAAAATTGCTTCAGACCTTATAACACAATTAGCAATATCAAGTAGTAATAAAGTATTTATTGAAAAATTAAATAATGAACTGCTAGCCATAGCTGAGCCAAATCGTAGAGATGTTGCCACCACAGCACGAAAAGTATTACGCTATGTTATTAATGAAAACTCTCCTGCAAAAGAGCAACTCTTACAATGGTTAAATGCGTTCTTTAAGGAAGTACAACCCAAATACAGTTCTCACCTACACAATGAGACAGCATCTGCTGCCGTAAATGTAAAAGAAGTGAAACCTATTTATGATTCCAATACAGAACACGTAGACGGCCGTGTAGTTATTAGAGACAATTTTGATGCTATTTTTAACAAATACCCTGAAACCCTAATCTTTGGTGAAGACGCAGGTACTATTGGAGATGTAAATCAAGGTTTGGAAGGCTTACAGGAAAAATATGGAGAATTACGTGTTGCAGATGCAGGAATTCGTGAAGCTACAATTTTAGGTCAAGGTATAGGTATGGCCATGAGAGGCTTGCGTCCTATTGCAGAAATACAATATTTAGATTATATTTTATACGCACTGCAAATAATAAGTGATGACTTAGCAACCTTACATTATAGAACTAAAGGACGCCAAAAAGCACCATTAATTATTCGTACTCGTGGACATAGATTAGAAGGCATATGGCATTCTGGTTCCCAAATGGGAGGCATTTTAAACCTCGTAAGAGGAATTCATGTTCTAGTACCAAGAAACATGACTAAAGCTGCCGGTTTTTATAATACTTTACTTGAAAGTGACGAGCCTGCATTAATTGTAGAATGTTTAAATGGATACCGATTAAAAGAAGCTAAGCCTACTAATTTTGGGGAATTTAAAACACCTATAGGTGTCGTTGAAACCGTAAAAGAAGGAGCCGACATCACATTATTATCTTATGGTTCTACCTTAAGGATTGTAACACAGGTTGCTCAAGAATTAATAGAAGTTGGTATTGATGCAGAAGTAATAGATGCACAATCATTACTCCCCTTCGATTTAAATCACGATGTCGTAAAATCGGTAGCAAAAACAAACCGTTTAATGGTGATTGACGAAGATGTCCCAGGAGGAGCATCAGCATACCTTTTAAATGAAGTATTGAATACGCAAAATGCATATAAACATTTAGATAGCCAGCCAACAACATTAACTGCAAAAGCACATAGACCTGCCTATGGTACGGATGGAGATTATTTCTCTAAACCTTCTGCAGAAGATATTTTTGAAGCCGTTTACAATGTTATGCATGAAGTCAATCCAAAGACATTTCCTAAATTGAGATAAAACCTATTTCATTAATTTTTTCTAAAGAAATAAGTCTCTTAATTACACGTTAAAACCTAATCTTTATATTGGTAGGTTATTGCTTTTTTATATCTTTAAACTAAAAGAATAGGCAATGCTAACAAAGGAAGATAAGGTAAAATTAAGAGGCACTATTTTTAGACATTTAGATGGTATAGCAACCGCTACTACATCTTATGCATTATATAAAAAAGGCGTTTTAGACTTCTTACTAGAAAAAGAATCTGTAACATTAACAGCAATTACAAAACAGTTTAATGCTAATGAAGGCTACCTAAATGTAGCCTTACGCATTCTATGCTCACAAGGTTGGCTAACCCAGAATTTAGAGAATAAAACAGACACTATTATTTATAAAACTAATGCAAATAGTAAAACAGCTTTTGCATTAGCTCACCTTTATGGAGATTCTGTAAATTTACTCAAATATGCTGTGCATTTTCCTGAAGAACGTATTAGAGCTGATGCTTTTATTGCCCTAGAACGTATTTTTAAAAAATATGAAAACAATTTTGGACTAGGAATTGTAAGCGAAGACTCTATCCAATACCAAGTACTAAAACACATTGAAGGAGCCATTGTAGCTCCTATTATAGTACTATTGGGTGTTAACGGATTATTTCACAAATACTTTATGGAAGCTTCATTTAGAGCTCAAGAGTACCATAAAGACCCTGAAAGTTTTAAAAAAATATTAAACTTCCTTTCCTTTCTGGGTTGGTTTAAAAAGAAAAATGATACTTATCAATTTACAGATGAAGGTCTGTTTTTTGCAAAACGTGCTAGTGCATATGGTGTTACCGTTTCATACTTACCAACCTTTATGCAATTGGATGAACTCCTTTTCGGTAACCCTTTAGTTCTTAAAACAGCCAGTCTAGACGAAACAGAAAAGCACGTACATAGAGAGATGAACGTATGGGGAAGTGGTGGTGCCCACGCCACTTATTTTAAAGTTATAGATCAAGTTATTATAAAATTATTTAATAAACCTATAGACGAGCAACCTAAAGGGATATTAGATATGGGCTGTGGAAATGGTGCATTTATACAACATATTTTTGATGTGATAGAACATCAAACTCTACGCGGTAAGCTTTTAGAGGAACACCCTTTACTGTTAGTCGGCGCCGATTTTAATAAGGCAGCTTTAAAAGTAACTCGAGCTAATTTAATTAAATCCGACATCTGGGCCAAGGTTATTTGGGGAGACATAGGTAGACCAGACCTTTTGGCTAAAGACCTTAAAGAAGATTATAATATAGAATTAAAAGATTTACTTAATGTACGTACCTTTTTAGATCACAATCGTGTCTGGGAAATCCCTAAGCATGTAAGCAGTAATACAATAAGTCATTCCTTAGGTGCATATGCCCATAAAGGCCAAAGAATTAACAACAATTTAGTAGAAGATTCGCTGCTAGAACATTTTCAAAAGTGGAAACCTTACGTAGAGCAATTTGGATTATTAATTATAGAACTACATACCATAGCCCCTATAATAGCAGCAAAAAACATTAGTAAAACAGCAGTAACGGCATACGATGCAACACATGGTTATAGCGACCAATATATTTTAGAGATTGCTGTTTTTAACAAAGTAGCGAGTAAAGCCGGTTTACTTCCTGATCCTAATTATTTTTCAAAGTTCCCGAATAATGAATTGGCTACTGTTAGTGTAAACTTATTGAAAGGTGACAATACTGAATAATGGTTACATTATATCGTAATTTTAAACTATTTTTAAAAAACGCAATAATAAAAACTAAAAAGCCTCTTAGTAAACAATTAATATGAAAGCTGTATCTGTAGTTAGTATAAGAAAAGAGTTAAAGTATAAATCTAATGAGGAAATGATTGAACTTTGTTTACGTTTATCACGTTTTAAAAAAGAAAACAAAGAACTACTCACCTATTTACTATTTGAATCACATAATGAAGAAGGCTATATTGAAACTGTAAAACAAGAAATTGATGAACAATTTGACACTATAAACACCAATAGTTTCTTCTATATAAAAAAGAGTGTCCGTAAAATATTGAGAAACATAAAAAAATTTAGTCGTTATTCTTTAAAAAAAGAAACAGAAGTCGAACTATTACTTTACTTCTGTTATAAATTAAATTGTTTAACACCTTCTATAGAAAAAAATGTGACTTTAATGAACATATATGAACGACAAATTATAACTATGAAAAAGCATATCACTACATTTCATGAAGACTTACAATATGATTATAATTTAAAATTAGAACAATTAAAATAAGGCGATTTATTAAAACAACGCTATTTAACCAATAATACTAATCCGCCGATAAACAGCTTCTAATCACCACTGTTTTCGCTATAAAATTCTAACCAATAACTCTTTCAATAAATCGCCTTGAGGTACCGCATTAGACCCCACGCCTTTACTTCTTACATCAAACTCTCTTAGAGTAGCAATAATTTGACTTACTTTACGCATAGGAAAATTCCGAATAGCCGTAAGGTACTCATTAACAAAGTATGGATTTACACGTAATACAGAAGCAACATTTCTAGGAGACTTATCTGCCATACCATGTAATTGCAACAGTTGAGAAAAAAAGTTAAACAATAAAGAAACCGTCACTACCATTGGATTATCTTTAGGGTTATCTGCAAAATAATTTACTATTTTAAAAGCTTGTTCATCATTTCTAGCCCCTATAGCTTTTCGTAATTCAAAATTATTATAATCTTTACTAATCCCTATGTTTTCCTCAATGTGTTCTGGTGTAATCTGAGTCTCTTTTGGCAAAACAATTTGAAGCTTGTCCAGTTCATTATTAATCTTACTTAAATCTGTTCCCAAAAACTCTACTAACATTTGTGATGCTTTTGGTGCTATACTATAACCTTTGGTAGACAACACACGACGGATCCAATCTGGAACTTGATTATCATATAATTTCTTACTTTCAAAAACAACTCCTGTTTTTTTAATCGTTTTATAGACCGATTTCCGCTTATCTATATTTTTATACTTGTAACATATAACCAAAACTGTTGTAGGCTGCGGTTTTTGGGCGTATACCGCCAATTTATCAATGGTACGAGCTAAATCTTGAGCTTCTTTAACAATAACAACCTGCCGTTCTGCCATCATCGGAAAGCGTTTAGCGTTTCCTACAATATCTTCAATAGTTACATCGCGACCATACAATACCATTTGATTAAAGCCTTTTTCCGCTTCAGCCAAAACAGTTTGTTCTATAAAATCTGAAATCTTATCTATATAATAAGCTTCCTCTCCCATTAGCAAATAAATAGGTTTAAGCTTCTTATTTTTTATATCGGTTACCAACTGTTTGACTTCGTCCAAAATATATGTTGTATTTTTTTATTATGTTAATACGTTTCCCCTTCAAAAACGCATTCTAAATCACATTGAATTTCAATAAAATTTTCTTTTCAAAATCACTCAAAATAACTTTATAGTTATAAATTTGTGTGGTGCAAAAGCTAAATTTTCCGACATATTCGTTTCGACTCAAAAATAACGAAAATAAAGTATCTATTTTCGATGTTATTCGTAAAAAATTTATGATTTTACAACCTGAAGAATGGGTACGGCAACATTGTGTACATTACTTAATTGAAGAAAAAAAATACCCAATTTCTCTTATTAACGTAGAAAAAGAATTGAAAATTAACAATTTGAAGAAACGCTACGATATCGTGGTTTTTAACCCTGATGGCAGTATTCATCTTATTGTTGAATGTAAAGCTCCTAAAATAGCTATAAATCAAACTGTATTTGACCAAGTAGCACGCTATAATCTCGCCATGAATGCAACGTATCTTATGGTTACTAATGGATTAAATCACTATTATTGTATAATGGATTTCGAATCTGAAAAATATCGGTTTTTGAAAGCCCTTCCTAACTATTCAAAATAAAATGGAAATTGCTATAGTTATACTAAACTGGAACGGAAAAGAATTATTATCCACTTTTCTACCTTCCGTTGTAAAATACTCAAAAAACGCAACGGTTTATGTTGCAGACAATGCCTCTACAGATGAGTCGGTGGCTTTTGTACGCTCTAAATTTCCATCAGTAAAAATTATTGAAAATCAAATTAATGGCGGATATGCTAAAGGCTATAATGATGCCTTGAAAACTATTGATGCTGATATCTTTTGCTTAGTTAATAGCGATATTGAAGTTACAGAAAATTGGCTTACTCCTGTTATTTCTGTCTTTAATTCGGATCCAAAAACAGCTATTATACAACCTAAAATCCTAGATTACAAGAAAAAAACACATTTCGAATATGCTGGTGCTGCTGGTGGTTATATAGATAAATATGCTTATCCCTTTTGTAAAGGACGTATTTTTGAAACCGTAGAACAAGATCAAGGACAATACGACAAAAATTCGGAAATATTTTGGGCCTCTGGAGCTTGCTTTTTTATTAGGCGATCTGTTTTTAATACCTTGAATGGTTTTGATGAATCCTTTTTTGCACATATGGAAGAGATCGATTTGTGCTGGAGAGCTCATAATTTAGGATACCGCTCAAAATATATTTTTCAATCGACAGTATATCATGTAGGAGGCGCTACATTAAGTGCCACTAGTCCTCAAAAAACATATTTAAACTTTAGAAATAGCTTATTTACATTAACAAAAAACGCCCCTGGTATAATAATCCTTTTATTTATGCGTTTAACCCTTGATGGTTTAGCTGCAATCCAATTTTTAATCGCTTTAAAGTTTAGACATATTTTTGCCATTTTAAAAGCACACCTTAGCTTTTATGCCAACTTAGGAAAGTTATTAAAACAGCGTAAAACATTAAAACAACCCCAAAACTACTACAAAACAAAATCTATCGTTTGGTCTTATTACGTATATGGAATAAAACTATTTAAAAATTTATAAAAGTTTTGTTAATAGCTATATTAGTATTTAATTTTTCTATATTTTTGATCTGTTTATAAGATTTAATTTTATCTAAATAACTAATGATTTTCTCTTATTTGAGAAAATGAAAACAATAATTTCAATGAAGAAACTTGTATTATTTGGTGCTGTAGCACTATTAACTTTAGGTTCTTGTGTTTCTAAAAAAGACTTTTTAGCTCTTGAAGAAAAACAAAAAAGCACGCAAGATTTATTAAATTCGGCCACTATGAAGCTGAATAAATGTCTCGCTGATGAAGCTGCGGCTAGAGCGAGAGGTGACCAATTAGAAGCACGTTTGGCTGATCTAAAAAAAACCAATCAAGATTTAATTCAAACCTCAAAAGACATTACTATATTAACGACTAAAGGTGCCGAAAATTTAGAAAAATCGTTAGAAAGTTTAAAAGAAAAAGATTTAAAAATTACACGCTTACAAGATGCTTTAACCAAAAAAGACAGTGTAACTCTAGCCTTGGTTTCAAGCCTTAAAAAGGAAGTAGGCTTAGACGATCCTGATATTGAAATAAACGTTGAAAAAAGCGTGGTATTTATTTCTCTTTCTGATAAGTTATTATTTAAAACAGGAAGCTACAATATCACAAAAAGAGCTATGGAAATCTTAGAAAAGGTTGCTAAAGTTATTAATGCAAAACCTGACTTTGAAGCTATGATCGAAGGCCATACAGATAGTGTACCGTACAAAAAAGGAGTCCTTTTAGATAACTGGGATTTAAGTGTAAAACGTAGTACCTCTATTGTAAGAGCTTTACAAAAACATGGTGTAAATCCAGCTCAGTTAATAGCAGCTGGTCGTGCAGATTACGTGCCTTTAGTAGCTAATGACACTCCAGAACATAGAGCGACTAATAGACGTACCAAAATTTTAATCTTACCAAAAATTGATCAGTTTTATGATATGATTGAAACTGAAATGAAATCACTTTCTAAAGAAGAAGAATAGGTCTTGTAAATTGAGCCTTTATAAATAAAAAAAGCCTTGTTATTTTATAACAAGGCTTTTTTATTTACTTTATATTTTTTACAAAGAAGATATATCTATTTTTAATTATAAAATCTCCAAACTTCCTTTACCTTCCCTAACAATAATTGGGCTGCCTTTAGAAAAATCTATAATAGTAGAGCCTTCATTACCTCCATAACCTCCATCAATAACCAAATCAACCTGATTTTGCCATTTTTCAAAAATAAGCTCAGGATCTGTAGTATATTCTAAAATTTCGTCTTCGTCCCTAATAGAAGTTGATACAATAGGATTCCCAAGTGTTTTAACAATTTCTAAAGCGATCTTGTTATTAGGCACACGAATCCCGACTTCTTTCTTCTTCTTAAATATAGAAGGTAAAGATTTAGATCCGGGTAATATAAATGTATAAGGTCCTGGCAAGGCACGTTTTAAAACTTTAAAGGTAGCCGTATCTATTTGCTTTACATAATCACTTAAATGACTTAAATCATGGCAAATGAAAGATAGTTTAGCCTTGTCTAACTTTACTCCTTTTATTCTTGCTATGCGTTCCAAAGCTTTAGCATTGGTAATATCACAGCCTAAACCATATACTGTATCTGTTGGATATATTACCAGTCCTCCTTTTTTAAGTACATCCACTACCTTATTCATTGCTTTAGGATTGGGATTATCTTCGTATATTTTTATTAACTCTGCCAAACTAATTACTTTAAATACAAAGCTATACATTTTAATTGAGAGCTTCTTCCTTTATTTAATTATTCTTCAACGTATCGGTATATAATAAGACCCTTAAATAATAATATTCATATTTATTCGTTTTCATTCTGTAAATACATTTTAGCTATGTTTAGATTTTCAAAACTAATTTTATTCTCCTGCTTTATAATTGCAGGATTATTTAGTTGTACTAATGACGATACCACAGACTCTCAAATAACCATAGCACCTTATGAATACTCAGAGCTACTCAATGTTTCTTACGGTAAAAACCCCCAACAAGTTTACGATATATACCTTCCCCAATCCAGAACTTACAATACCAAAGTGCTCATTTTAGTACATGGCGGAAATTCAACCTCTGGAGACAAAAGAGATATGAATGGTTTTATAAGTATTATTCATGAGAATTTACCCGATTATGCAATTGTTAATATTAATTACAGATTAGCTAGCAAAAATACAGCGGCTTATCCTATGCAAATAAATGATATTACGAGTATTATAGCACATTTAAAACGTAATAGTGAGGACTACATTATCTCTCAAGATTTTGGTTTTATAGGTATTAGCGCTGGCGCTCACTTAGCCATGCTTTGGAGTTATGCCTTTGATAAAGAAGAGAATATAGGTATGGTTTGTAGTATTGTTGGCGCTACCAATTTCACAGACTCAACATATCTAAATAACGAAACCTCAGAAGTTAAACCTTTAATAGATGCTTTTGGAACAGACAAAACGACTTCATTTTTAAAAACCATTAGCCCGCTTCACCAGGTTACGGCTTCTGCACCTCCTTCGCTACTATTATATGGCGATTCAGACCCACTAGTTCCTGCAAGTCAAGGCACCGATTTAACTAAAAAACTAACCGGCTTAGGAGTTACTCATCAATTTATTTTGTACCCTAATGAAGGCCACGGTTGGGTTGGGTTAAATTTATTAGACACATGGAACAAACTAAAAATATTTACTGAAACATACTTTTAATTAGTTTCACATGTCTAATCGTTACAATTATTCTTAGAAGCTAAAATAAATCTTATCGTTTGTTGTTATTAATTAACACCTTCTTTATTTAGCTTCAGTGGGTTATCCAATCAATTCTAATTTTGCAAATCGTAATAATAATTTTTTAACGCCTCCAAATTCAAAGTCTATTTCAGCTTTTATATCACTGCCTTTACCTTCTATTTTAAGCACTTCTCCCCTTCCAAATTTCAGGTGTTTTACTCTATTCCCTACCGTTAGTTTCCCATCAAACAAATTAGCATCTACTGGAGCTTCTACCTCCGATGCTTTTTTCATTTTTTTAGGGGAGCTTATTTCAAAGTTCACGGGTTTGTTTTTGTCGGTTCTGGTCTTTTTTTGTAGTTTAGGTTGCACGGCTTTTTTAAATCTAATTTTGTTAGGTGGAGTATCTCCAAAAATGTCTGCGGATAGCATTGGGTTAATGCGTCGCTCTTCAATTGGTGTAAGTATATTTAAATATTGATCATCAATTTCTTCAATAAAACGACTCGGTTCTGAGTCGACTAATTTTCCCCATCGATATCGAGATAAAGCATAGGTTAAATAGGCTTGCTTTTCGGCTCTAGTTAAAGCAACGTAAAACAAACGCCGTTCTTCTTCTAGTTCGGTACGTGTATTCATACTCATTGCACTTGGAAATAAATCTTCTTCCAAGCCAACGATAAATACATGATTAAATTCTAACCCTTTTGCTAAGTGAATGGTCATTAATGCCACATGATCTGCGTCTCCTTTATCTGCATCCATATCTGTAGATAAGGCCACATCTTCTAAAAATTCGGCTAAAGAATCAGAAGCATCAGCAATTTCCAATTGTCCTTCAACAAAATCTTTAATACCATTTAAAAGCTCCTCTACATTTTCTAAACGCGTTATGCCTTCTGGTGTTCCGTCTTTATTAAACTCACGCATTAAACCACTGGTTTTAGTTACGTGTTCTGCCAAATCGAAAGCATTAGCGGTTTGATTCATTACTTGGTAACTCTTAATTAAGGTTACGAAATCTCGTAGTTTAGTCTTAGTACCGTTATTAATTTTTATATCAAACGCATCTATATTTTCTAAAAGTTCAAAAATCGTTTTACCATAACCGTTGGCAGCAACAATTAATCGATCTATTGTTGTTTGCCCTATTCCTCTTCCAGGGTAATTAATAACCCGTTTTAAGGCTTCTTCATCAGAGGGATTTAAAACCAATCTTAAGTAAGCGGTAACATCTTTAATTTCTTTACGCTGGTAAAAAGACAAACCGCCATAAATACGATATGGAATATCACGTTTGCGTAAAGCGTCTTCCATTGCACGAGATTGTGCATTGGTTCGGTAAAGGATCGCAAAATCACTATTAAGTAATTGCGCATTCATCTTGGCTTCCCAAATAGTACTTGCCACATAGCGTCCTTCATCTCCATCTGTTAATGAGCGATGTACTTTTACTTTTTCGCCTTCGTCATTAGCTGTCCAAACCACCTTATCCAATTTCGTTTGGTTATGGTCGATTACAGAGTTAGCCGCATTTACAATATTTTTAGTAGAGCGATAATTCTGTTCTAAACGGTATAAATTTACACCATCATAATCCTTTTGAAAGTTTAGTATATTATTAATATTGGCGCCACGGAAAGCATAAATACTTTGTGCATCATCTCCTACTACACATATGTTTTGAAAACGATCTGCTAAGGCACGAACTATTAAATATTGAGAATGATTAGTATCTTGGTACTCGTCTACTAATATGTATCTAAATCGGTTTTGGTACTGCGCTAAAACCGCAGGGAAACGCGTTAATAGTTCATTAGTACGCAGTAATAAATCATCAAAATCCATCGCTCCTGCTTTAAAACAGCGCTCTACATATTCCTTATAAATTTCTCCCATTCTTGGTCTTCGTGCTATCGCATCGGCTTCCATGAGTTCTGGGTTCTTAAAATAGGCCTTTACAGTAATTAAACTATTCTTGTATGATGATATTCTTCCATAAACTTGTTTTGTCTTGTACACATCCTTATCTAAGCCCATTTCTTTTATAATCGATCCCATTAAACGTTGAGAATCTTGTGTATCATAAATGGTGAAATTACTTGGAAACCCTAAGTGATGTCCCTCAAAACGCAATATTTTTGCAAATACCGAGTGAAATGTTCCCATCCAAAGGTTTTTTGCTTCTCCATCACCAACAATGTCGGCAATTCTCCCTTTCATTTCTTTAGCGGCCTTATTTGTAAAGGTTAAAGCCAATATATTAAATGCATCTATTCCTTGGCTCATCAAGTAGGCTATACGATAAGTTAGCACTCTTGTTTTACCAGAGCCTGCTCCTGCTATGATAATCATTGGGCCTTCTTTTTGCACCGTAGGCGCATATTGCGCTTCATTTAATTGACTTAAGTACTTTTCCAAACTTGTTTAATTTTTTAGGGTGTAAAAATAAGTATTGTCTCCCTTTTAGACCTTTAGTTTTATTAATAATTATGAACAAATTATAATATATAATATCTCAGCAACACAAGTGGTTAATAAACACCTTGAAATAAGCAACTTACTTAATTACACAACTTATACATCCCTTTTATTCAAGAGAGTATAATAAAGAGCTATTCTCTCTGAGATTTATGGTATTGTATTAATACTAATATTTTATAAATTATTGCATCCCGTAATCCAGTCATTGAAAATATTCCTACATATTATAGATTAACTCCAGCGCCTCGTTTATTAACTAAAACACTAAAAACCAATTAATTAAAATCTATAAATTCTATTTATAGCTTTATACAAAAAAAGCCGTAATTAATTTGCTTAAAAAAAAAGATAATGTTTATTTTTGAGTAAAACGATATTTTAAATATGGATACATTTATCAATTTCCTCTCAAATATTTCTTGGTGGCTTTGGGGCATTATCTTTTTAATACTGGTTGCTTTTCGTGATATTCTTCAAAAAAAACATACCATAAGCCATAATTTTCCTATTATCGGACATATTCGTTATATTTTTGAAAGTATAGGTCCTGAAATGCGTCAATATTTCGTTGCCAATAATAGAGAAGAATTACCTTTTAATCGTATAGAGCGCAGTTGGATTTATGCGTCTGCTAAAAAAGAAAACAATTACGAAGGTTTTGGTACAGATCGAGATATTTACAAGCATCAACACATATTTATTAACAATGCCATGATGCCTTATAAAATAAATAAAGCGCATCCAAATGCAATAGATTCTAGTTTTTTACCATGTGCAAAAGTAATAGGCGAATTTAATAAGCGTAAACGTCCTTTTAGACCTGGCTCTGTTATTAATGTATCTGCGATGAGTTTTGGCTCTTTATCGGCAAAAGCTATCGAATCCCTAAACAAAGGTGCACACCTAGCGGATGCATACCATAATACAGGAGAAGGTGGCTTATCGCCTTACCATAGTAATGGTGGTAATATTATATTTCATTTCGGAACAGGTTATTTTGGAGTACGCTCTAAAGATGGTGGCTTTTCTATGGAAAAAATGATAAAACTAATTGAAGATAACCCGTTTATTCGTGCTATTGAAATAAAACTGTCTCAAGGTGCAAAACCTGGAAAAGGCGGCGTTCTACCTGGCTCTAAAATAACTCCAGAAATCGCAAAAATTCGAGGTGTCGAAATTGGAAAAGATGTCCTTTCTCCTCCAAGCCACAAAGCCTTTACAAATGTACAAGAACTTGTAGACTTTATCGAGAGTATTGCTAAAGCAACAGGACTTCCTGTTGGCATAAAAGCTGCCATAGGCAAACTAGACCAATGGGAAGCACTAGCTAACATTATGGTAGAAACAGGAAAAGGGCCAGATTTTATAACTGTAGATGGTGGTGAAGGCGGTACTGGTGCAGCTCCTCCTAGTTTTGCAGATCATGTTTCGTTACCATGGATGTATGGATTTTCAGATCTGTACAAACTCCTTCAATCTAAAGGATTAACCGAACGTATTGTATTTATAGGTAGTGGAAAACTCGGTTTTCCTGCAAAGGCTGCAATGGCTTTTGCTATGGGCGTAGATTGTATAAATGTTGCTCGTGAAGCGATGATGAGTATTGGTTGTATACAAGCACAAGTATGCCATACCAATAGGTGTCCTAGTGGTGTAGCTACACAAAATAAATGGTTACAAAACGGGATAGACCCAACGCTTAAGTCTATACGATTGGCGCAATATTTTAAGACCTTTAGAAAAGAATTTATTGAAATTACCCATGCAGCAGGTTATGAACATCCCTGTTTATTTCAAATGAAAGACATTGAGTTAAATATAGATACAAGTAGTTTATCTACAGAGCTAGATAAAACGTACAAGTATAAAAAAACACCGGTAGTATTCAAAGGCATGGAATCACTAAAAGATTGCACCCATTTATAACAACAATATTAAAATAAACCCTTTAAATTTCACTTCCAAATTCAAATTTTTCAGTTTTCTTGTGCAATAAAAGAAAACAAGTTATGTTTGTCTTTTAAACTTACTTACTATGGATGCTGAAAGAATCGTAAACTTTTTACTAAACGCTGTACCGGCACTAATAACAGGACTTGCTGCTTATTTTTTCTTTAAAGAACATATTAATAACGAAGACAATAGACGAAATTATTTATTAAAAAAAGACAGGCAAGTCACAACAATGCCTATACGTTTACAAGCATATGAGCGTATGGCTTTATTTTTAGAACGCATTACCCCAAGTAAGTTATTAATTAGAGTAGCACCTACTTCTTCAAATAAAAATGATTATGAATCGTTGCTAATAAGTAGCATAGAACAAGAATTTGAACATAACCTATCGCAACAAATTTATATTAGTGACGACTGTTGGAATATTATAAATGCATCCAAAAACGCAACTATTCAACTTATTAGAAAGGCTAGTATGTTAGAAAAAACAGATACCGCTAATAAACTACGTGAAGTTGTTTTAACTGAGATGATGGAAAAACAAGCCCCTAGTGATCCAGCACTTTCATATATAAAGAAAGAAGTTAGCGAAATGTGGTAAGAGAACTCTAAAGCCTCACTTTTACTGTTGAATTAAATGGCTCATTCTCTTTATCATGCTTTTTTTGAGCATAAAGAAAACCTTCTAGCCACCATTTCTCCATTAATTTTTTATTAAAAATCAATGAGTTCTCAGTCAATTTTGTTGGCGTATAATAAATATTCAGTTTTACATTTTTATGCTTAGCAGCTAGTTTACCTATAGCAATGTCTCCTTTCTCCACTTGATCGATCAAGTGTCCGAACAAATTTATCATTAAAGAAAACGGGTTCTTTCCCAAAACCTTATTGTATTCCAAATTTTCACTTTCTAAAACAATGGCGTCTACTTCTGTTGCTCCTCGCTTAATGGCTTCGCGAATAGGAATAACACAGCCTAGTCCACCATCTGCATACTCAAATCCATTTTTTGTCGCTAAAGACATGAATGGAATGTAATTACATGAAATCCAAATCCATTCACAAAAAGTTTCATAATCGTAATCGTTTATGGACTTATATTCTGTTCTGTTTTTAGATAAATTTGTAACGGTAACCACGACATCTTCTTTTGTAGCGCGAATACGATCATATTCTTCTTTTGTAAATTTTCTTTTTATATAGCGCTTTAAATTTTTGCTCTCACCAAATGTTCGTTTTCGTTTGGCAAATTGTAATACTGTATTAAAATAATTAATAGAAACATATTCCCTATTCCCTTTTTTCTTAATCACGAAAGGGTTGATACTAAAAATACTCTTTTGATTTACATGCGTATAAATATCATATAGCTTACCAATATCATTAACCGCTAAATGAGGAACCAACAAACTACCTGTTGAAGTTCCCAAATACATATCATAATCTTTACCTTCATGTTCTATTAAATATTGTGCGACGCCTCCTGCAAACGCTCCTTTGCTGCCTCCGCCAGATATTACCAATGCTCTCATGTATTATATTTCCTTTATTAATTTTGTTTTAATAATTGCTTTGCCATTTTTTTAAACCTCCAATTATGATGTTGTGTTGCCGCTTTTAAGTTTTTTGTACAGGCTGCGTTACATGCGTTTATAGCTTTCAAAAACTGGAAGGCGAGTTCTCTTACCTCAAAAGAATAGCTTGGGGACGTATAACCTGTCAATTCCTCAAATAATATTTGGTTTTGCTCTGGATATGAATTTGTAATTAAAGCTAAAAACACCCATATTTGCCTTACATTTTTATTATTAAACCCTGTAATATGCTTAGTTTGTTCTAAGTATTTTCTAGCATCATTTGGATAACTATTAATTAAATTATATAAAGCAATTTCTTGCGTTATATAAGATTTATCCTGCAGTAACCCCTCATATTCTTCCTTTAATTTCTTCGGCACTTTATCTATAACACGTGCAATAGATTGACGAATTTCTATATTATTAAACTTAAACGCTTCATTAAATATATAATTTCTTTCATATAATGACAAGGCTTTTAAGTTAGAAATAATTTCAATTATTTCTTTATTACCTACAGAATAACGTAAGTTATTGTTATCCTGTTTATAATTAGACAATATACGTTTAGCCATTGCAAAATCAATTGGGCCCTTCTTCAATAATTCATAATTAAAAAAGGCTGTCTTTTTTTTACCAAAATAAGTAAACATATTAGTTATGGGCGATTTTTGAGAAGTCACCGTTGTATCTAAAGCGTTAAAATCTTCTGGTAATCTTGTAGCTTTTAACCAAGTATTAACAAAAGCAGTTAAATCCTTACCTGAAGTATGTTCTGCTTCTTTTATAAAATCTTGGGTTTCTACATTCTTAAATTTATGAGCTTTTAAGTAACGCTTCACGGCTTTCCTAAAAGCCTTATCCCCTATTTGATTTCTTAAAATATGTAATACCCAAGCTCCTTTTTTGTAAAAGGTTACACTACTTGCTTTAGGGTTTAATAATGCTGTACTTTTCCCTGTTTTATCTTGCGCTAATAATTCTTGAGCGTATGCATATAGTTGCTCATAATAATAATTATCTCCAAATACTTCCTTTTCTGCTAAAAGCGCATAATAAGTAGCAAAGCCCTCTTGTAACCAATGGTGTGTTCCCGATACTTCTGTTACTAAATCCCCAAACCATTGATGCGCTAGTTCGTGCGCATTAACATTAACGTAATTTTTATCATTAAAAGCAATATCATCTACCACATAAGCATCAGAAAAAATAGTTGCGCTTGTATTCTCCATTCCTGCATACAAAAAATCCTTTACTGGTATTTGTTTATAATTCTGCCAAGGATATGGCTCTCCAATCTCTTGCTCTAAAAAATCGAACATAATTTTAGTATAACGGTATGTTGGCTCTACCTTAAATGTATCTTCTGGATAATAATACATTTCTAAAGGTATTTTATTATTAGAATATTCTAGCGTCTTATTATATTTTCCTATCGCTAATGCCACCAAGTAACTAGACATTGGCTTTTCCATACTATAATTCCAAACGGTCTTATTTGTACCGACTTCTTTGTATTTTAATTTTCCGTTAGCGATGACCTCATAACCGTTATCGAAAGCAACACTTATATCAAATCTAATCTTCTCATTTACGTCGTCTATGCTGGGCAGCCAATTACTAGTATACTTCCCTTGCCCTTGAGTCCAAATTTGATTTCTTCCCGCATTATCCCAACCTATAAAATACATTGCTTTTTTAGGGTTTACGTAAAAACGTATCAATAAATTATGACGACTTCCTTTTTTAAAAGGTGCTTTTACTATAATATGCTTACCATTATAACCTTGAGACACTTCTTTGTTGTCATCTAAACTAAAGCTTATACTTTTAAAATTTTTAGCATCTAAATATATAGAATCAACCGTTTTCAGCATTTCAAAACTATAAACAATATGGCCTTCTACAGCTTTATTTAAAGGCTCAAACTTTAAGTTAACTTTTGCGGTCATAAAATCCACAACATCCTTTTGTTGTGCTTCAAGTAAAAAACTTAAAGCAAAAAAAAGGATTACTAAAATATACTTCATAGGTTACACGAATTAAAAATACCAGGCATACAATAAAACTCTATTTTTTATAATTAAACGATATGCTTTAAAAAATAGATTGCCTTAAATATTCGATTAAGATATGTTTTGATTACTTTAAAATAAATTCTTTTTAAAAAAAATTAATAAAAAAAGATACTTCCTGTACGATTTTATTCATTTCCTCTAATATAATTGCCTTTAAACGAAATATTTACATCTTTTGCAAGATCTCTCATTAAAAAATTACTTTTGCCCCAAATTTAACTATCAATACAAATTTAAGATGAAAACATTCTTAGTCCCTATTAACTCTTTAAAAGAAAAAAAAGCAACAATTATCTATGCCATAAATTTTGCCAAAGCAATTGGAGCCGAAATGATTTACGGCATACAACTAGCTGAAATTAAAGAAGATGACCATCTAGAAGACATTATTGACTATGCAAAACAAAAAGGCATAGATATTAATTTTCGTAAAGTAGAAGGTAATATTTTGGAATATGTAAAATCGTTCTCTATAAATTTTGATATCGATCTTATTATCGCTTCTGCAAGAACACCAAAAACACACGAAAAACTTTATCTAGACGATTTATCTGGTAGTATTGTGCGTAAAACGGATATGCCTGTATTGTTAATTCCTGAAAACTATGAATTTAAAAGTATTGATTCTATATTAACAGCTATAAAATCTGGCGTTATAAAAATGAAAGGTGCCCTAACACCTCTGGAACAGATTTTTAAATATATAAAGCCCAAAATAACGTTATTGCAAGTTAAAACACCTTCTTTTTCACCAGAAGACGCAATGCTTGACAAAGATTTAGCTGCTATAACCTCAAAATACTATGCTTCAGAAAACGCAACATTATTCCAAGGTGTTTTAGAATATATTCATACTGTAAAACCCGATATGATATGTGTTTTTAGACGTAAACGCGGATTTTTTCAAAAACTATGGAGCGATACGCTTCATGATAATGGTGTAAGAAAATCGGATTTTGAAAGTAGAGTCCCGCTACTTGTTCTTAAAGGCGAACAATAAATATAATACCTAGCTAAGGAAAGGCCCTCCTATAGTCTTTCCTTAGTATTAAACCGCTAATAAGGGTTAAACAGCTAGACAAAAAAAATCCTTATCCAAAATTAAAACCATTAGGATAAACGTTAAGTATTTGTATTTTTGTTTTATTCTAAAAATAGATAATGGCGAAAACAAAAACAAAAGCAAAAGCAACGAAAAAAACCAAGCCTAAGTTTAAACTAAATTTAAAACTTACGAATTGGGTTCTAAACAGTCAGCAAAAGCTAGTAGTTGGTAGCTTTCTTATTATTTTAGGCCTTTTGTTTTTTATTGCTTTTTTATCTTTCTTTTTCACAGGAGAGGCAGATCAAAGTGCCCTATCTGAATTTTCATCAAGAACTGTAAAATCCCACAATTGGCTTAGCAAATTTGGTGCTTGGCTAAGCGATTTATTCATTCAGCGAGGTTTTGGTATTGCATCATTCCTGTTTTCTGGATTAATCTTTCTTTCTGGGGTTTATATTTTATTAGATTTAAAAAAAGAAAAATTACGCCAACATTGGTTTTGGGGTGTTCTAATTATTATTTGGATATCTGTTTTATTTGGATTTGTAGCCCATAAAAACGGCTTACTTAGTGGAACAATAGGTTATGAAATTAATATGTACCTACAAGATTATATTGGTAAAATTGGTACGACACTTATACTTCTTTTTGGTTTAATCGTTTATTTGGCCATTAGACTAAAAGTCAACTCACAACGTATTATTAGCTTTTTTAAAAGTGCTAAAAATGATATTAAGACTGAATTTGAAGAAGCGTCAAATACACCTCCAGCTATGGTTCCGGTAGACAATAGCTTAACAGACGAAGTTGAAGCAATAAAAACAGCTTTTGAATTACCTAAGGAAACGGTAAAACCTACAATAGAAAACCACTCTAAATTAGAATTAGAGCCTGAATTAGAACTAAAATCTGATTCCGAAGATAACATAGCCGCTACAAGTTTTAAAGCAGAAATCCCACAAGAAGAAACAATAGTAGAAGCACATATTAATGAAGAACCGCCTATTGAAATAAAGGTCGAAAATATTGTAGAAGAAAAATCTGAAACCGATAACCTCTCAGACAAGCTTGTTGCTGATTTTGGATTATTTGATCCCACCTTAGAACTCGGAAACTACCAATTCCCTTCCCTAGATTTATTAAAAAAATATGATACTGAGGGCATTACCATAAACCAAAAAGAGCTTGAAGAAAACAAAGACCGTATTGTTGCAACATTAAACAATTATAAAATTGGTATCGCAACAATTAAAGCCACTATTGGGCCAACGGTTACCTTATATGAAATTGTACCAGAAGCAGGCATACGTATTTCTAAAATTAAAAACCTAGAAGATGATATTGCCTTATCGCTTTCTGCATTAGGGATTCGTATTATTGCTCCCATCCCAGGAAAAGGCACCATTGGGATAGAAGTTCCTAACAAGGATTCTACCATTGTCTCTATGCGCTCTGTTATTGCCTCGCAAAAATTTCAGAAATCTGAAATGCAGTTACCTATAGCATTAGGGAAAACAATTAGTAATGAAACCTTTGTTGTTGATTTAGCAAAAATGCCGCATTTACTAATGGCAGGAGCAACAGGACAAGGTAAATCTGTTGGGTTAAATGCTGTTCTAACATCATTGCTTTACAAGAAACACCCCGCCGAAGTAAAATTTGTGTTAGTTGATCCTAAAAAAGTAGAATTAACACTG
Source organism: Lacinutrix sp. YIN62 (assembly GCF_057219185.1). Lineage (NCBI taxonomy): Bacteria > Pseudomonadati > Bacteroidota > Flavobacteriia > Flavobacteriales > Flavobacteriaceae > Lacinutrix > Lacinutrix sp. YIN62. The sequence goes on along the minus strand of NZ_JBXVVH010000001.1, from coordinate 55,989 downwards.
TTTAATAAAATAGAACGCCATTATCTCGCTAAATTACCAGATAGTGCCGAAGCCATTATAACAGACAACACAAAGGTTATTAATACATTAAATTCACTCTGTATTGAAATGGACAACCGCTACGAAATGCTTAAAAATGCTTTTTGTAGAAATATTGCAGAATACAATAATAAATTTAAAGCTCGAAAATTAAATCCTAATGACGGACACCAGTTCCTACCATACATTGTTTTAGTTGTCGATGAATTTGCAGATTTAATTATGACTGCGGGTAAAGAAGTTGAGACTCCTATTGCACGTTTAGCTCAATTAGCACGTGCTATTGGAATTCACCTAATAGTTGCTACCCAAAGACCTTCTGTAAACGTGATTACAGGGATTATAAAAGCAAACTTCCCTGCTAGAATTGCATTTAGAGTAACATCTAAAATAGATTCTCGTACTATTTTAGATGGCGCTGGAGCCGATCAATTAATTGGTCGTGGCGATATGCTATACACCCAAGGCAATGATTTAATTAGAATACAATGTGCATTTGTAGATACGCCCGAAGTTGAAAGAATCACAGATTTTATAGGCGCTCAGAAAGCATACCCAGACGCTTACCTACTTCCAGAATATGTAGGAGAAGAAGGTGGCACAACTCTTGATATAAATATTACAGACAGAGATAAATTGTTTAGAGAAGCTGCCGAAATCATTGTCATCGCACAACAAGGTTCTGCATCTTTGCTACAACGAAAACTAAAATTAGGATATAACAGAGCGGGGCGTCTCATAGACCAATTAGAAGCTGCTGGTATTGTAGGTGGTTTTGAAGGTAGTAAAGCACGACAAGTATTAGTTACCGATTTAGTGGCCCTCGATGAACATTTAGCAAACGAAAACCAATAGACAAATACAAACAAAAAGCATTGCTATTAAGGTAATGACAAATTAAAATTTAAAATGAAAAAAGCACTACTACTTTTATTACTAATAAGCTCAGCAGTCTTTGCGCAAAGTAAAAATGATGCCAAAGCATTGTTAACTGAAGTCTCTCAAAAGGTAAAAAATTACGATAATATTGCTATAGACTTTAAATACGTTTTAGAAAATCAAGAAGAGAACATCAGACAGGAAACTAGAGGTGATGTAACAATGCAAAAAGATAAATATAAACTAAATATTTTAGGCATCACAAGAATTTTTGATGGCTCTAAACTATACTCCATAAGTCCTGAAGATGAAGAGGTAACCATTTCTTCAGAAAGTTCTGATGATGAAAACAGTATAACACCAAGCAAAATGTTATCCTTTTACGAAGATGGTTTTACTTACCAGATGGATATTGTTCAAAATATAAAAGGAAGAAAAATACAATATGTAAAACTAATTCCAATAGATTCTAATTCTGAAATAAATTACATCCTTCTTGGTATAGACCCACAAACCAAGCACATTTATAATTTAATAGAAATAGGTAAAAACGGTACAAAAACCACGCTTACTGTTAATTCTTTTAAAACAAATGAACCTATTTCAAAAACCTTGTTTACCTTTGACCAAAGTAAATACGACGGTTACTATATTACCACATTAGATTAGAAAGCCCCTTGAAAATATTAGATAGATATATATTAAGCTCTTATCTTAAAACATTTATCAGCGTGTTTGTTATACTCATGCTGATTTTTGTATTACAAGCCATTTGGTTGTATATAAAAGAGCTCGCAGGTAAAGATTTGGACATCGTGACGATATTTAAATTTTTATTTTACATTACACCAACCCTAATTCCGTTAATTTTACCACTTACCATATTACTGGCCTCTATAATGGTCTTTGGTAACTTTGCAGAAAACTATGAGTTTGCAGCAATGAAATCTACAGGAATATCACTGCAAAGGGCCATGTCTGGCTTGAGCATTTTCATCGTGCTTTTAGCTATTGTTACTTTTTTCTTTAGCAATAATGTTATTCCATGGGCACAATACAACAGTTATAATCTTAGAAAAAATATCGCCAAGGTAAAACCTGCTATGGCCATTGCTGAAGGTCAATTTAATCAAATAATTGACGGATTCAATATAAAGGTGGTTAAAAAAACAGGTGATCGTGGGCAATTTCTAGAAGATATTGTTATTCACCAAAGCAAAAAAGGGAAACCTGGTAATCATGAAACTATAAAAGCTAAAACAGGAGAATTAATAAGTGGCGAAGATTCTAATATTTTACAATTAGTTCTTTTTGATGGTTACCACTATGACGATACTCCTCCCAAAGAGTATAAAAAACGCTTAAAAAAGCCCTTTAACAAGAGTACGTTTAAAAAATACATAATGACTATTGACCTATCGCTATTAAATGCAGTCGATATGGATAATAAAAGTTATAGTAATAAATATACAATGTTAAGTGTTGATGAGCTGCATTATGCCATAGACTCATTAGACGAGCAACGTGTAAAACTTTACGACACAACGGCCGATTTATTATACACCCGTGCTAATATAGGCACCGTTAATTTGGCTTTAAAAGTTAAAAAAGATACTTTGTCTAATGTTCCATTTGCTGGCAATATACTGGATTTATTTGAAACAAAACGCAAAGTTCAACTATTAGACTATGCTTTAAATGCATCGTCGAGTACTCTAAAAAATATCGCGACTAAAGATAGCCTTATAAAAAGTAAAACGATTATGTTTAATAAACATATAATCGCTTTTCATGAAAAATTTGCACTATCATTGGCATGTATCATACTTTTCTTCGTTGGAGCTCCATTAGGCGCTTTAATTAGAAAAGGTGGTCTTGGCTTACCTATGGTAATTGCTATTGTTTTATTTTTATCCTACCACTTTATTGGTATTTTCGCTAAAAACAGTGCTAAAGATGGTTCTTTTAATCCGGTTATAGCCACTTGGTTCTCAACGTTAATTATGCTACCATTAAGTATTTATTTAACTTCTAGGGCAACAAAAGATAGAGGGTTATTTGAGACAGATGGCATTTTAGAACCGCTTAAAAAATTATTTGGAATCAAAACAAAAGCGCTAGCTAGCAGTGAAGCTGTTTTCGATGAGGATTCTAAAGAATATACACGTTTAGAAGGCTACGAAAACAATAAACTAATAGATCTTATACAAAACTATAGGCAGTATGATTATAGTATTACCTATAAAAATTCTGCTGTGGCTATTCTAAATACTAGAGGAATTACCTCTCAAGAATTAAAATTTGGAGGGCACTTTACCAATTTAAAATACGAAGATGCCGTTCGTCTAAAGGCTGCTTATGATGAAGATTCTAAGTTGGCTTTAATTTTATATGTCCTTTCCTTTCCGTTAACTATTTTAGGAAGTGTTCTAAAAAACAATCATTTACCTTTAGCAGGTAATATACTTTTTATTACAGGCATTATTATAGGCGTTATTTTTCTGTTTTCATTCTTAAAATCCTTTTCAAAGTATACGAACTTAGCGAAGCATTTGGATATAAACTCTGTTCCAAACGCCTTAATCTTTGTTCTATTTGGATTTCCTATTTACTTTTTAAATTATTTTTTACAAAAAAAGAAAATCGATAACGAACTTAAATTGGATACTCCAGTAATTCTTTCTGATAAAAAAAATATCCAAAAAGACAAGCTTTATGAGGATGCAAATACTCTTAAAACACAAGAAACGCAAACCAATGTATTTAAAGCATACAAAACAATAGCTTCTATCTCGTACATAGGCTATATTATCGCTTTAATTTTATTCATTTTATATTTTGTATTTAACAACAATAAATTGCCCCAATGGGCAACAGCTGTAATACAATTAAGCGCCATTTCCTTCGTTGTATACACCGTCTATTATGTAAAAAGCTTATTGATAATTAACACTGTACAATTTATAAAAAAAGAAAAAAGTACTTTATACTCCCCTTTAATGTTAATTGTTGGATTTTTCCTCTATCCAATGATACATCTATTCATAAATAGAAAAATCAAATCTCAACCTACACTTTAATCCTAAATAAGCAATATCTTTGTGTAACTAAAAGCCACTGTAATGATTACCAAAATAGAACATAAAACAGAGTTTAAACTCAATACTATACAAGAGGCCATAAACGACATAAAAGCCGGCAAAGTGATTATTGTTGTTGATGATGAAGATAGAGAAAATGAAGGTGACTTTTTAGCTGCTGCTGAATTAGTAACACCAGAAATGATAAACTTTATGGCCACTCACGGCAGAGGTTTAATCTGTGCACCACTCACTGAAACAAGATGTAAAGATCTTGATTTACATATGATGGTAAATAACAATACCGACCCTATGGAAACCGCTTTTACTGTTTCTGTAGACTTAAAAGGTAATGGTGTGACTACAGGAATCTCGGCAAGCGACCGTTCACATACTATAAAAGCATTAGTAGACCCTAATACAAAACCTTTTGATTTAGCACGTCCAGGTCACATATTCCCTTTAGTTGCAAAAGAAGGTGGTGTATTAAGACGTACTGGCCATACAGAGGCAGCTATAGACTTTGCACGTTTGGCCGGTTTACAGCCCGCTGGTGTTATTGTGGAGATTATGAATGAAGATGGCACAATGGCACGTTTACCGCAACTTATAGAAGTCGCTAAAAAATTCGATTTAAAAATTGTATCCATAGAAGATTTGGTTGCCTATAGAATGGATCACGATTCTTTAATTAACAAGAAAGAAGATTTTAATATAGAAACGCGTTTTGGTAAATTTAGACTAAGAGCTTACCAACAAACAACGAATAACCAAGTGCATATTGCATTAACAAAAGGAGATTGGACTGCAGATGAGCCGGTTCTTACTCGTATAAATTCTACCTTAGTCAATAATGATATTTTAGGGACGCTAACCAATAATGTAGACCAGAAATTAGATAATATGATTAATGTAATAAACCAAGCTGGTAAAGGTGCCGTTTTATTTATTAATCAGCAATCACAATCTTTAAACCTTTTAAAGCGCTTAAGCATTTTAAAAGACACCCAAAAAGAAAATGTGATTACCAAAGCGCCAGCAATTAAAATGGATGATAGAGATTTTGGTATTGGAGCACAAATATTACATGACTTAAACCTTCACAAACTCAAACTAGTTTCTAATACGCAACAAACAAAGCGTGTAGGAATGATTGGTTACGGTTTAGAAATTGTGGAATACGTTACTTATTAAAGAATCCTTTTAGTTCTAAATGGTTAAACTATTTTAACCATTTAAGGGCATATTTTTTTGGAACCGAAATATAAAAAAGCTATTTTATATGACAAACTCTATCAAGACTTTATCATATAAAATAGCTTTCATTTTTAAATTGATTTCTTAATGGCATCAACCATTTTTTGAGCTCTTTGGTTTACCTCATCTTCTGTCCAAGATAACTTTATTAAAGCCGAAATATTACGTCCTATATAATGATCGGATTGCGTAAAATCTTTAGATGATAGATTCTCTAAACCTTTTTTAAGTTCTGAATTTACTGGGTATAATGATTTTACATTTTTTAAATGCTCCCATCTACGAACATAATGCCAATTATTATCATAATAATGAAAACAGGTATCTACACCATTCTCTTTAAGGTTTTGTGTTGCTCTTCTAGCAGATTCTAAATCTGGTAAGAAAAAATTTAAAAAGGCATAACTCTCTTCTCCGCCTTCTGGAACAGTTCTAAAAGTAACCTCAGGAATTTGAGATAATGCCGTTCTTAAAATGGTATAATGTTTCTTTTGAACTTCTAAAAATTCTGGCAATCGCTTTATTTGTGCTAAACCAACTGCTGCATGTAATTCTGAAATCCTAAAATTATATCCTAAAAAAGGATGTGTTTCTGCACCTCTATCATTTCCTATATGGTCATGTCCATGATCACTATAATGATCTGTATTAATATAATAGTCTTTTTTATTTGTTATTACAGCTCCCCCTTCACCACAGGTAATTGTTTTTACAAAATCGAATGAGAAACAACCCAAATCCCCTATGCTTCCTAAAGGTTTCCCTTTGTATGAACCGCCTATAGCTTGACAAGCATCTTCAATTATTAATAAGTTATGTGTATCGCAAACCGTTTGTAAGGCGTCCATATTTGCCATACTTCCACACATTTGCACCACCATTACCGCTTTTGTTTTGGGTGTTATGGCACTTTCTACAGCTTTAGGGTCTAAAGTCATAGTATCGTCTATATCTACTAATACTGGAATAGCACCTAGCATCATTATCGCTTCAAAACTAGCAACAAAAGTAAAGGTTGGCATAATAACCTCGTCTCCTGCTCCTATGCCTGCTGCAGCTAAGGCTACAGATACAGCTGCTGTTCCGCTAGAGACCAATTGTGCGTGGTTTATTTTAAATACACGTTGTAACTCCTCTTCTAATGATTTAGCTTTCCAATGGCCATTCCGCATACCGTCAAAGCCATACCGCATTAACACTCCGTTATCTAAGACATCTTGTACTTCTTTTCGTTCTTGCGCTCCAAAGCGTTCAAATCCTGGCATTCTTTCTGTTTTATAATGGTTATTAATGTCAAAACTACTAGAATTTAACCAAATAAAAAAGCCTTCAAACTTAAGTTTGAAGGCTTTTTTATTCTTTTTATTTTTTTAACCAAATAATAAAATATCAGGGTTAAAATTAATAAATCATTAGCCTTTTAACCATGCATTACGTAATGCAATTTGCGCTGCTGTAGCCTCAGGATTTCCGGTTAAACTTGTGCCCGTAGTATAAGACTGTGTTAAGGTTGTTTTTACAACAATTTCCTTTCCTTCTCTATCTAATCTAACATCTACTTCTGTTCCTGGTTGCCATAAAAACGCTTTTGATAATACTTGATTAGCATTAGCCATTGTAAGGCTTTCACCATCTATAGTTTTTATAATGTCTCCTGGTAACACGCCATTATCATTCCAAAAACTATTATTTTTTACTGCTTCAGAAAAAGCTATCGTTCCTGTTGTTCTATTGGGTACAAAAATAAATGCACCATCATTTTGAATATAGTTTGTTTTTACTTTTGCTTCTGCTACCGTTAACCCTACTTTTTCAAAGAATGTATTATAATCGATAGGCGTTGTTCCTTCGACATGCGTTTTTATAAACGCACCAACAGATGGATAGGTCATTTCAGTTATTTCTGCAATAATACTATCATCATCAAAAGGCTTATTCTTTCCATATTTAAGCGATAATGCTTTCATTAAAGATAAGATACCTCTAGTTCCCTTACTTTCTTCTCGCATTAATATATCAATACACATCCCTATTAATGCGCCTTTTTGGTATACATTTACGTATTGTGCAGCATAAGGTTCGTCTAAAATGTTTTCACTCATTTTTGTAAAACTCATCGCATCATTCATTCCAGAAGCCGATTTAATTTTCCCCATAATCTTAGCATAAAACTCATCTTCGGAAACTAAACCTTGATCCACTTGAAACAATGTTGCAAAATATTCTGTTACTCCTTCGTACATCCATAAATGCTTAGAAAAGGTAGGTTGGTTATAATCAAAATAATGTACATCTTCAGAGTGCACACTTAAAGGCGTTACAATATGGAAAAATTCATGTGCCACAACATCAATCATACTTTTAGCTAAAGCGTCATCTGGCATAGCTTCTGGTAATACAACCACTGTAGAGGTATGGTGTTCTAATGCGCCAAACCCTTTTGGTGCGCCTTCATTTTGTCCTGCTAGATATAAATAAATATCATAGCGCGCAGTGCTATTAACATCGCCTAAATAGGCTTTTTGAGCTTTCATCATTTTTTCCATTACCGCTTTAATTTTTTCTGCGGAATGTACTTTATTGGGAGAGTAAACACTTAATACTATTTTAATATCTCCAACCTGAAACTCTTGGACATCTAAAGCCCCATAAAACATTGGATTGTCTGTAATATCAAAATAACGTGGTGCAAAATAACTAGCGGTTAATGTTTTACCATCGGCACTAGACTTTACTCCTGTTTCTTGTAAAGCGGATGTTCTTACCATTGTAGACGGTGCACTAACATCTAATTTATACTGGTTATTTTTTAAAGAATCGAAATACCCAATAAATCCATGAAGGTTTAATACGTAATTTGTCTCTTCTATATTTGTTCCTGCTGGAGAAAAAGGCGCATCGCCGCCTATGCCGCCTTTAATTTCTGTATCGAAAGTATCGTTTACAAAATATTCAATTTTATCTAAATTAGCAGCATTACTAATAGCCCATGAGTTGGTGTCTATTTTATTTACAGGTAAAGGGTTTCCTTTGTAATCTAAAGCCTTAAAATCGTCGATATACTTTCCAAAATCACTCACAGAATAAGTCCCTTGTACCACTCTTGGTAGCCTATAGGTTATAGTATCTGTTGTAAATCGCCCAGGATTAATAGTTACAGGAACCTTGTCTTCTACAACTTTGGTTAAATCCAAAGTGGTTACTATAGGATTGCTGGTTGCTAAATCGCTAGCCTTAGAGCTTGTTGTTTTTGTAGAATTACAACCCACTAAAAGAACCCCAGCCAATACCGTGGCAAATGCTTGTTTTTTCATTGTTTTTGTTTTATTTAGATAGTTAAAGTCACATTTATGACGCATAAAAGTACAATGTGTTACAGGTTTATTTATGAATATTTTGTTAATAAATGTTAAGTTAATAAATTAACCTATAACATATATAAAATATATTTTACATATTTATAAAATACATTTAATAACAACAAACTTTTTTATCGAGATAATTATGCTTTTAGAATATATGCACCTTTATTTAAAATGAAGGAAATCTTTATGATCTAGGAAAAACAAACAAATATTATAGACGCTTAAAATGCAACTATGCGGAATTTTACTTCTTATTTAAGCATAATTAAAAAACACACATTAAAAATTTGTTGAAATGTAAGATTGCTTTTTTTTACGATTTAAAAAACCTATTCTTGTGTTATAAAAATTTAATTTAATACAACAATGCAAACCCCATTAATTAGTATTTTAATTCCTTTTAAAAACACCGAGGCTTACTTAGCCGAATGTTTAGATTCAATACTAAACCAATCGTATTCCCGTTGGGAGTTATGCATTATTGACGATCACTCTATAGATTCCAGTTATCATATTGCTGCATCTTATGCAAAGAAAGATAAAAGAATCACGCTTTTAAAAAATAAGGGAAATGGAATTATCGATGCCTTAAAATTAGCGTTTAGCATTTCCAAAGGGAGCTATATTACCAGAATGGATAGCGATGATATTATGCATACGCAAAAACTAGCAACCTTATTACGAAACTTAAAGTCTAACGGAAAACATTGTGTAGCTACAGGCTTAGTCCGTTATTTCTCTAAAGAAGGTATAAGTGAGGGTTATAAAAAATATGAAGATTGGTTAAATCACCTTACCATCACAGGAAGTAATTATACCGATATTTATAAAGAATGCGTTATCCCTTCGCCTTGCTGGATGTTACACCGTGATGACTTAATAGCTATAGAAGCCTTTAATATAAACACCTACCCTGAAGATTATGATTTAACATTTCGTTTTTATGAGCATAAATACAAGGTTATTCCTTGTGACAAAATATTACATTACTGGAGAGATTATGGTACGCGAGCCTCTAGAATAGACTCTAATTATGCCGAAAATAGTTTTTTAGACCTTAAACTTCAGTATTTTTTAAAGTTAGATCATGTTAAATCTAGACCTTTAGTAATTTGGGGCGCTGGAAAAAAAGGCAAAACCTTAGCCAAAAAATTAATCGCTTTAGCCATTCCTTTTGAATGGATTTGTGACAACCCAAAAAAAATAGGAAAACACATCTATGAGCAAGAGTTAAAACCTTTTCAGTATCTAGAACAACTTAAGCACCCGCAAAGTATTATAAGCGTTGCAAACTCACAGCAGCAAATAGAAATAAAAGATTACTTTAAAACACAGAATATGTTAGCAATGTCCGATTATTTTTTCTTCTGTTAATAGGCACTTATTATTTTTTTGTATTATATAACTGACCCTTTTAATAATTAAAGCAACTGCCTTTTCTATTCCCGCTTATAATTTTATTTTTTTAAATTTTACAACAACTCTAAACCTATTAAATATTTAAGATAATAGAATCGTTTGTTTCCTCTATATCTAAGCTATTAAAAAGGCTAGAATAAAATTTATTATTTTGTTAGCCTTTTTCTATTAAAGGATTACTAATTATTCTTTATATTTGAACAATCAAAATCAACAATGCAGTTTAAACATCCAGAACTTCTTTACGCTTTATTTTTTCTGCTAATTCCCATTATTGTTCATTTATTTCAGCTTCGTAAGTTCAAAAAAGAAGCTTTTACTAATGTCGCTTTTTTAAAAGAAGTTGTTTTACAAACACGTAAGAGTTCACAAATAAAAAAATGGTTAACACTATTAACTAGACTAGGTTTAATTGCTGCTATTGTAATCGCTTTTGCGCAACCATTTACGGCAAAAAATAAAACCTTTAATACAAAAACAGAAACCGTTATTTATTTAGATAACTCTTTTAGCATGCAGGCTAAAGGTAGTCAAGGCTCTTTATTAAAGCGCGCGATTCAAGATATAATGAGTAGTGTTCCTGAAAAGGATAACATTACAATAATAACCAATAACGCTCTGTATAGCAATACAACAATTAAAGCTATTAGTAACGATTTATTGCAATTAGATTATGCCTCAAACCAATTAAACTATGAGGCGGTTCTATTAAAAAGTAAGGCATACTTTAGTAAGGATGCAAACGTTATTAAAAACTTGGTCTTAATTAGTGACTTTCAGCGTAAAGATTTTCCTTTAAAAACACAAAACGATACAGATATAACGGTACATTATATTCAATTAAAACCCGTAAATACAAATAATGTTGCGATAGATAGCTTATTTATTTCCAAACAAACGCCCGATAATTTAGAATTAACAGTACACCTAAAAAACAGTGGATCGCCAATAGACAACCTTCCTGTAGCTTTGCATACCAATGATAAATTATTTGCAAAAACATCAATTACTATAACTAAAGCAGCAAAAACAACATTTACCATACCAGCAAACACGATTGTAAATGGCACTTTAAAAATTGAAGATACTCAGCTACAGTTTGATAACAGTTTTTATTTCAATATCAATAAAGCTCCAAAAATAAAAGTTTTAAGTATTAACGAAGCAGATGATACTTTTTTAAAACACATATATAGTGCTTCCGAGTTTGATTATACCGCTTCTAAGTTTAGCACATTAAACTACAACGCTATCACTAATCAAAACCTTATTGTTTTAAATGAATTACAACGAATTCCTAACGCCTTAAAAACAGCATTAAAAGCGTTTACAGATAAAGGAGGAACACTTATTATTATTCCTTCTATAAACATAGACGAACAACTATACAATACCGCCTTATCCACATACGGATTCTCGCCTTTTGGCTCCCTAAATACTTCTGAAAAGCGTTTAACAAATATTAATTACGCACATCCTATTTATACAAGTGTATTCGAAAAACGTGTTCCTAATTTTAATTACCCGAAGGTAAATGCGTTTTACCCCCAAAATATAGGAACGGCTTCTGCTGTACTCCTATTTGAGGATAACAAACCTTTTTTATCTCAAAACAAATCTGTTTTTCTTTTCAGTTCCCCCTTAAATAAGAAACATTCTAATTTTAAAGAGATTAATTTAATAGTCCCTACATTCTATAATATAGGCAAGCGTAGCTTAAAAAATGCACAACTATATTATACTATTGATAATGAGAATACTTACGATGTAGCTACCACTTTAAAGCAAGATGAAATTCTAACCTTAGACAATGGGCATACGCGTATTATTCCACAGCAACAATACTATAATAACAGAGTTAATATTACAACAAATGAAACCCCTGATATAGCTGGCATTTACACCATAAAAAACAAAACGATTGCTATCGAAAACGTAAGTTATAATTACAATAGAGCTGAGAGTCATCTTAACTATCATGATTTTACTAATATTGAAAATGCAAACGTTTCCAACTCTATCCCCGATTTTTTTGACATTATAAAAAGTGATAGTAAAATAAATGCCTTATGGAAATGGTTTGTTATTTTTGCATTACTATTTTTAATTATTGAAATGCTCATCTTAAAATATTTTAAATGAACGTACTCATAAAATCTGCAACAATAATTGATTCCAAGAGTGGATTCCATAATACAACTCAAGATCTTTTAATTGAAAACGGTTGTATTGTAAAAATTGACAAGAACATAAAAAACACAGCTAATTATAAAGAGGTTATTTTAGAGGATCTTCATATTTCTCAAGGATGGTTTGATAGTGGTGTTTGCTTTGGGGAACCTGGTTTTGAAGATAGAGAAACTATTAAGAATGGATTAGATACAGCTGCTGCTTCAGGGTTTACTGCTGTTGCAATGCAAGCAAATACAAACCCTGTAATAGATACCAACTCAAACATTACGTTTATAAAAGCTAAATCACAAGAAAGCCCTGTTACATTATTGCCTATTGGAGCCTTAACAAAAAATAGTGATAGTAAGGATTTAGCAGAGCTTTTTGATATGAAAAACGCTGGCGCTGTAGCCTTTTACGACTATAAAACGCCCATTAGCAATCCCAACTTATTAAAAATAGCTTTACAATACAATAATGGGTTTGATGGCTTGGTTTTTTCTTTTCCTCAAGACAACAAAATCTCTGGACTCGGTGTTATGAATGAGAATATAACCAGTACTTCTTTAGGTTTAAAAGGAACGCCTACTCTTGCAGAATCATTACAAGTTGCGCGCGACTTATACATTCTAGAATATACTGGTGGCAAATTACATATTCCTACCATTTCTACATCTGAGTCTGTAAACTTGATTAGAAAAGCAAAACAAAAGAAATTAGATGTAAGTTGTAGTGTAGCAATACACAACCTATTACTTACAGATGAAGCATTAATCGATTTCGATACGCATTACAAAGTCTCGCCACCATTACGCACACAACAAGATGTTGATGCGTTAATTGAAGGCCTTAAAGACGGTACTATAGATATGGTTACTAGTGATCACAACCCAATAGCTATAGAAGATAAAAAAGTAGAATTCGATTACGCTTTATATGGTACTATTGGTTTAGAAAGTGCCTTTGGTGCTTTAAACAGCATATTTTCAACAAAAAAAACAATAGCACTACTTACCAAAGGTAAAAAACGGTTTGGATTAGAAGACACCCCTATAAAGGAAGGGCAGGTAGCCAACCTAACGCTCTTTAATCCAAACACCAAATACACGTTTACAAAAGCACATATTTTATCGACATCTAAGAACAGTATTTTTTTAGGCAAAGTCTTAAAAGGTAAAACCTATGGCGTGCTAACAAACAATGAAATTGTATTATAAATTATGAATAAAAACACTGTAGAAGCAGGCAAAACAATGGCCGCTGTAGCCTATTTAACTATTATAGGTGCGGTAATAGCCATAATTATAAATAATGATAAGAAAAACCCTTTTACTGCCTTTCACTCTCGCCAAGGTTTAGGTCTATGCTTAACCTATATGATATTGGGTTATTTTGTTGGTGCTTTTGATAGCATAATGATTTCTTCAGCATTTTGGATTGGCTTTAGTATTTTATTCATTTTTGGTTTAATAGGAGCTATTTCTGGTAAAACCCAAGAAGTCCCGCTATTAGGTGCGCTCTATCAAAAAATATTTTCAAACTTAGGCAAATAATTAATGACAAACTCATCCTTATCTTATATCGTGCGTGAATCTTCATTAAAAGAAAATGCACCGTTGCTTATTCTATGTCATGGTTATGGCAGCGACGAAAACGACTTGTTTTCATTTGCAACAGAATTACCAGAAGAACTATGTATTGTTTCTGTAAAAGCACCATACCCAATACAACCTTATGGAAATGCTTGGTATGCGATTAATTTTGATGCAGACCAAGGAAAATGGAGTGATAATGAACAGGCCATACAATCTCGTGACTTAATCGCTAAGTTTATAGATGAAATGATTGTTAAATATCCTGTAGATGCCAATAACGTGTCTATTTTAGGGTTTAGCCAAGGGAGTATTTTAAGTTATGCGGTTGCATTTACCTATCCAGAAAAATTAAAAAATATCATTGCACTAAGCGGTTATATTAATGAGGATTTGTTTGATCTTAAAGCCCCTAAAAATTACGAATCCTTAAATTTTTATTGCTCTCATGGCAGTGTCGACCAAGTTATTCCTGTAGATTGGGCCAGGCAATCACCCACGTTTTTATCGACTCTAAATATAAAACATAAATACAGTGAATTCCCTGTTGGTCATGGTGTTGCACCTCAAAACTTCTATGAATTAAGAGATTGGCTTAAAGTACATCTTTAATTTTTTAAATTCTTTCTTAATCTAAGAAATTTAACCTGTACCTAATCTTATTCTTTTTAATTAGCCGCACCTTTTATCTAGCTCATTTAATTAACACTAAAATTTAATTATCCTAAATAAATTAACCACTTTGCTATTTTATTTTAATTAAATTAGTTTTAACTAAATAATTAGTTATATTTGCTTTAGTGCTATTAAAAAATTTATCGAAACCCCCATTTTATGCTAAAATTATATTAAGAGAACTGTAGTCTTATTCTAATACAGTACTCTTTTTTTTATAAAACAGTTTTTATAAAATTTCCCTCTTTTTAAAAAGGTATACTTCCTTTATTAATGCACTATTAATTTATAGTTAAATTATTTTAATAACTAATCATATATAATTAATAACTCGCATGAATTTAAAAATACCCCTACTTATTCTTTATTCTACACTTATCGTAACCTCATCCTTTGCTCAAAACACTAATTCTAATAGTAAAGATTTAATTGTTTTTGACAAAATAATAGGCCTTGAAAACACAAAACTATATAATGGTAAACGTTATTATGATATTTACAGGTCCTCGTTAGACAACCATCTCTTTTTTAAATCACCCAAATATCAAAAAGGTCATTTAGTTTATGATAATCAAGCCTTCTATGATATAGACTTAAAATATGATATATATAAAGACGCATTAGTAAGTAAACTTTCTGATGAAAAAAGTTTTGTCAACCTAGAACTTATTAAAAGTAAAGTTAATTCTTTTACAATAGATAATCACAAATTTATTAATATCGATAACCTTATAAATACTACGAATAGCACATTTGGTTTTGTGGAACTAATAGTATCTAATAAAGATTACCTGTTTTTTATTAAACGAAAAAAAGAAGTGAAGCATAAAATTAAAGACAATAAAGTGCTTTATATTTTTTCTAAAATGTATGACAACTACTATATATATTATAAAGAAAATATTTATAAAATAAAATCTTATAAGTCTTTAAAAAAATTATTCCCCCATTATAGTGAAACTGTAGTCAAATTTTATAAATCAAATAAACAATTACTTAAAAAAAGTAAATATGAATTTATGGTGTCTTTATTTAAATATATGGATGCTGCTACTTTAACCAATAATACAAATCGAAACTAATTATATGAGAAAAAGAATAACCCTATGTTTACTGTTCTTATTTTATATACAATTTTATTCTGCTCAAAACAATGAGTCTTTAGACATTACATTTGAAAACATCAATTTAAAAGACGCTATTTTAAAATTAGAAAAAAAATCGAACCTATCCTTTTTCTTTTTAGACGAGTGGTTTGAAAAAAAAACATTATCTAAAACATATAATAATAAATCCATAAATTTCATTCTCAATGATCTATTAAAAAACTCTTCTATTAATTTCTATAGATATGACAACAATATTATATTAACCAATAACAATACAATATATAGTAAAATACCTGATGGCTTTTTTAAAGAAGCCCAGAATTCATCAATAACAAATAATGACGCGGTTTTCTACAATCAGTACGGGAATAAAAACTTACAAACTATAGGAAAGCAAGAGCAACTCAAAGCGCAGCAAGAATATACCTTAAAAGGGACTGTTTTAAATGAAAATACAGGGGAGCCCATAGAGGGCTTGATTGTATCTATTCAAAATCTAGATTTAAGGGTTACAACTAATGCTAAAGGGAAGTTTACTTTAAAAGTCCCCTCTGGGCTCATCATTTTAGAAACCAAACTATTAGGCTACGATGACTCTATAAAAGAGCTCTTAATTTATGGAAACGGCACTATAAAACTGGTCATTCCTGAAGCCGCTGAGCAATTAGACGAAATTCTTATCGAATCTGCTACTAATTCAAGTATAAAGGAAGCCATCGTTGGTGTTAGCCGAATTGATATCATTGGATTAAAAAACATACCTATAGTATTAGGAGAAAGAGATGTTTTAAAAGTAGCGACTACACTACCAGGAATTACAACAACTGGTGAAGGCTCTTCTGGTTTTAATGTACGTGGTGGTCGTACAGATCAAAATTTAATCCTTTTGGATGATGCCGTTATTTACAATCCATCTCACTTTTTAGGCTTCTTTTCGGCAATAAACCCTTTTACAACAGGTTCTTTAGACATTTATAAAGCGAGTATTCCAGCTGAGTATGGCGGCAGATTATCCTCTGTTTTCGATATAAAAACGAAAGCTCCAAACTACGAAAAATTCTCAGGAGAAGGAGCTATAGGTCCAGTAACAGGTAGTTTAAACTTACAAACCCCTATTGTAAAAGATAAAGTATCGCTAACAACAGCCGTTAGAGCAACATATTCTGGATGGATATTACGATCTTTAGATGAAGAATCTTTAAAAAATAGCGAAGCGTCCTTTTATGATGGCATTATAAAATACGATCATAAAATAAATGAAAAAAATAAATTCCAAACTACAGCGTATTATAGTAACGATAGGTTTAGTATAACTTCTGATTCGATTTTCAACTATAGTAATGCTTTAATTTCTATGAAATGGGATCATTCTTTTAACGATAAGCATAAAGGAGAGGTAATTGCTGTAAACAGTCAATATAAATATGGTATTGAGTATGATCCGCAAACCGATACTAACTTTGACTTCGATTATAAAATAATTGAAACACAAGTTAAACTAAACATGCAGTACTTACATAGTAAAAAGCATAAATTTGATTATGGTATAAGTTCCAAATTATATCAAATTCAACCCGGAAAAATCTCTCCTCATAGAGAGCAATCCACTATTGCTCCCAAAACATTGGAAGAAGAAAAGGGCTTAGAATCGGCTATATACCTATCTGATTTATTTACAATAAATGATAAACTATTATTGAATTTTGGTTTGAGATACTCGACCTTTTCAGCTCTAGGTCCCAGAAGCCAAAATATATATGATGAAGATAGCCCCAGAGATGAATCCTCTATCACAGAAGTTGCCACTTTTGACAAGAATGAGGTTATAAAAACATATGGAGGGCTCCAATTAAGACTTTCTATGCGTTATTTTCTATTACCAAGCCTATCAGTAAAAGCCAGCTACAATAAAACCATTCAATATTTACATTTATTATCTAGCAATACAACTGCGTCACCTACTGATACTTGGAAGCTTTCAGATATTAATACAACTCCACAAAGGGCTCAACAATTTTCTCTAGGGTTCTACAAAACCATAGATAATAGTGACTTAGAAATAAGTTTGGAAGGGTATTATAAGAAAATGAAGGATATTTTAGATTATAAAGTGGGTGCTGAATTAACTTTAAATGAAGATTTAGAGCAAGAATTATTACAAGGGGAAGGAAAAGCTTATGGTTTCGAATTTTTATTAAAAAAGAAAAAAGGAAAATTGAATGGTTGGTTAGGATACAGTTATTCAAAATCTCAAATAAAACTAGATAGTGAGTTCCCACAAGAACGCATTAATAATGGTAATTTTTTTCCTGCTAATTATGACAAACCTCATGACATTAGTTTAGTTGCTAACTACAAATTAACAAATCGCTTTAGTTTCTCTTCTAATTTTGTGTACCAAACAGGGCGCCCTATTACATATCCTGTAGGTAAATTCAATTTTGCTGGTAGTGAACAGGTCTTATATAGTGATAGGAATAAATTTCGTATCCCAGATTATTATCGTTTAGATCTGGGATTAAATATAGAGGGAAATCATAAAATTAAAAAGTTAGCTCATAGTTTTTGGAATATTTCAGTATATAATGTTTTAGGAAGAAACAATCCTTATTCTGTATTTTTTGTAAATGATGAAGGAGAAATAAAAGCATATAAAACGTCCATATTTTCTATTCCTGTCCCCACAATAACGTATAATTTTAAATTCTAAAAAATGAGAATAACAAGCATTTATAAGAATTGTATAATTTTATTAATTCTATTGTCTTTTAACTGTAAAGAATCTTTTGAAATCGATACTCAAAATTTTGAAAGTGTATTAGTGGTTGAAGCGAACATTACCAATGAATTAAAACATCAAGAAGTAAAATTAACTAAAACTTTCTTATTAGAGGAAACAGAACTCATATTTGAAAATAATGCCAGTGTTAATATTATAGATGACCAAGGAAATAGTTTTGCTTTTTCACAAGATGAAACAAACACATATATCTCTGATATTGAATTTCAAGCAGAACCTAACATAGCCTATACTTTAGAAATTGTAACCGTTGAAGGTAAACAATACAATTCTACCCCTACAATATTATCGCCTGCATCTCAAATAGATAATTTATATGCAGAATATATAAACGACCCTAATAAAGGAGATGGTGTTCAAGTTTTTGTAGATAGCAATAACACAGATCCTGATACTCAGTATTTCAGATATGAATATGAAGAAACCTACAAAGTTGTTGCGCCATACTATTTCCCCTTTGAACCTGTTTTAGTGAATCCAGAGTTACCATACCCAGACGTAAACAATGTTATTTTTGTTAGTAGAACTGAAGAGGCTGAAACATGTTTTAATTCTGCTACAAATACAGATATTATTCAAACAAGTACAACTCAATTAGAAGGAAATAATGTTTCTCGTTTCCCTGTACGGTTTATTAAAAAAGATGATGGTATTATAAGGGATCGTTATTCTATTTTAGTAAAACAGTACACACAAAGTTTAGAATCTTACTATTATTATAAATTAATTAATGATTTAGGAAACAACGCTAGTATTCTATCTGAAAATCAGCCTGGTCACGTACCAGGGAATCTGTTTTCTATCACTAACAGTAATGAAAAAGTTGTAGGGTATTTTGATGTTTCTTTTATGTCTGAAGAACGAATCTATTTTAATTATAATGATTTCGACTTAACACAACCCGAATATTTGAATGCCTGTGAAATATTAGAACTAGATTATTCAAATCCCGCGAACGAATTTGAAGAACGTGAATTAATCTTTCGCTATTTATTTGAAGAACAAGTTGGTGGTAACTCTACTATACTTAGAATTCCATTAGGACCTATATGGGAGATTGTAAATCGTCCCTGTGGAGATTGTACTGCTGTTTCATCAAACATCCAACCTGATTTTTGGGAGGATTAATATTCTAATTTATGAAAAAAAATATAACACTATTAATGGCCCTTTTATTACATTTAATGACTTTGGGGCAACAAGTGAATAAAACAACACTTAATATTAATACCAGAACGATACCAAAAGAAAAGGTTAAGGTTATAACCAATACTAATTTTGTTCTAGCTGGTGAATATCTATACTATAATTTTTTTGCCTTTGAAGGAGA
This sequence comes from Lacinutrix sp. YIN62, assembly GCF_057219185.1. Classification (NCBI taxonomy): domain Bacteria; kingdom Pseudomonadati; phylum Bacteroidota; class Flavobacteriia; order Flavobacteriales; family Flavobacteriaceae; genus Lacinutrix; species Lacinutrix sp. YIN62. The sequence continues at coordinate 36,272 of NZ_JBXVVH010000001.1, read as the reverse complement.
GTCTTTAAGTACTATTAGTAAAATTGGCTATGTTGAATTAGTGGGCGCTAATAAAAAAACAGTATTAAAGCATAAGTTAAAACTTGTTCAAGGTATTGCTCAAGGTGACTTTTTTATTCCTTCAAAAGTAAAAACTGGTCATTATAAACTTATAGGCTATACCAATTGGACTAAAAACAATATTAAACAAAATGCATTTATTAAAAACATATACATAGCGAATCCTTTTTCTTCAAGTAATTTAACCTCAAAAGACACTATAACAAACTTAGAGTTATATAAAACTGCAAAACTTCAAAAAACCCCAGTAAACACCACAGATGTAACAATAACTCCATCTCAAGAGAGTTTTAAAAAAAGAGAGCCTATACATATTTCCATTGCAACCAGCGGAGGAGAATTAATAAAACATGGTCATTATAATCTTTCTATAAGAAAATTAGATTCTATAAATATCGATTATTCTAAAACAAAGAGTTATGTTATGGGAAAAGAATCAGATACACTACACCTCCCTGAATTAAGAGGTGAGTTAATTTCTGGAAACATTATAAACAAAGAGAATCCTATAGCCATAAAAAACAAAAATGTTTCGCTTTCAATTCCGGGAAAAGACTATATTTTTAAAATTGCAAAAACAAATAATGAAGGGAAGTTCTTTTTTAACCTAGATAAAAATTATATTGGTGAAAAGGCGCTTTTTCAGGTATTAGAAAATGATCGAGAAAATTTCAAAATAAAACTAGACGACAATCTTTATAATAACTATAATGAGTTGCATTTTGACCATTTAAAAATAAACTCTAATCTTGAACACTCTATAGAACAACGTAGTATACAGAATCAAATAGAAAACGCCTATTACAAAACAAAACAAGATAGTCTCATAAAAACCGCTCCTCAACAACCGTTCTATGCCCCTCTTGGAATAGAATATGTCCTTGATGACTATACTAGATTTAAGACTGTTAAAGAAACGTTTGTAGAAGTTATATTAGATGCTGCTGTTAGAGTTAGAGCAAACAAAAAATCTAGCCGATTTATTGTATACGATTATGAAGCTTCAGAAGCAGGCCAAAATACAATTTCTAACTTACACCCGCTAGTTTTGGTTGATGGTATTATTGTGCAAAATAATGATGATTTAATACAATATAAATGTGACAAAATTAAAAAAATAACTATTGTTAAAGGGCAATACCTATACAGTTCAAAACTTTTTGATGGCATTATAGATATAGAAACTTTTCTACAAGATTTTAAACCCTCATTAAAAGGCGATTATATAAAAGAATTAAGCTTAAGTAAACCTGTAAGTATAAAAAAATATTATCAGCCAGAATATTCAACCTCTAAAAACGATAGAATTCCAGACTATAGAAGACAATTGTTATGGGAATCAAATGTAGAATTTAAAACGGACACATTGAGTTTTAAAACTTATGCCTCAGATAATTCTGGCACTTATGAAGTTTTATTAAAAGGTTATAACTCCAAAGGAGAATTCATTTCTGCAGCAAATTACTTTACAATAAATTAACAATAAAATGTCAACTATGATAAGATTTTTTCGCTACGTATAAATTTTTCCTTTTTAGGGAAGCTGCCTAGAAACACTTCTTGTTATATTTGACATTTTAGATTATAAAGTGGGTGCTAAATTAATTTTAAACTCTAGAAAATGAAAATAACAAACCTATATAAGAATATTGTAATCCTATTAATTCTATTGTCTTTTAACTGTAAAGAATCTTTTGAAATCGATACTCAAAATTTTGAAAGTGTATTAGTGGTTGAAGCGAACATTACCAATGAATTAAAACATCAAGAAGTAAAATTAACTAAAACTTTCTTATTAGAGGAAACAGAACTCATATTTGAAAATAATGCTAGTGTTAATATTATAGATGCCCAAGGAAATAGTTTTGCTTTTTCACAAGATGAAACAAACACATATATCTCTGATATTGAATTTCAAGCAGAACCTAACATAGCCTATACTTTAGAAATTGTAACCGTTGAAGGCAAACAATACAATTCTACCCCTACAATATTATCGCCTGCATCTCAAATAGATAATTTATATGCAGAATATATAAACGACCCTAATAAAGGAGATGGTGTTCAAGTTTTTGTAGATAGCAATAACACAGATCCTGATACTCAGTATTTCAGATATGAATATGAAGAAACCTACAAAGTTGTTGCGCCATACTATTGCCCCTTTGAACCTGTTTTACTCAATCCAGAATCCCCAGATTTAAATAATGTTATTTTTGTTAGTAGAACTGAAGAGGCTGAAACATGTTTTAATTCTGCTACAAATACAGATATTATTCAAACAAGTACAACTCAATTAGAAGGAAATAATGTTTCTCGTTTCCCTGTACGGTTTATTAAAAAAGATGATGGTATTATAAGGGATCGTTATTCTATTTTAGTAAAACAGTACACACAAAGTTTAGAATCTTACTATTATTATAAATTAATTAATGATTTAGGAAACAACGCTAGTATTCTATCTGAAAATCAACCTGGTCACGTACCAGGGAATCTGTTTTCTATCACTAACAGTAATGAAAAAGTTGTAGGGTATTTTGATGTTTCTTTTATGTCTGAAGAGCGAATCTATTTTAATTATAATGATTTCGACTTAACACAACCCGAATATTTGAATGCCTGTGAAATATTAGAACTAGATTCTTCAAATCCCGCGAACGAATTTGAAGAACGCGAATTAATCTTTCGCTATTTATTTGAAGAACAAGTTGGTGGTAACTCTACTATACTTAGAATTCCATTAGGACCTATATGGGAGATTGTAAATCGTCCCTGTGGAGATTGCACTGCTATTTCATCAAACATCCAACCTGATTTCTGGGAGGATTAATATTCTAATTTATGAAAAAAATAGAACACTATTAACTGCCTTTTGTATTACATTTAATGCCTTTGGGGTAATAAGTGACTAAAACAATACTTAATATCACTTATAAGCTATACCAATTGGACTAAAAATAATAAAATATAACTGTAACGAAATTAAAAAATAACTATTGCTAAAGGAGAGTATCTATATAGTTCTTAACTTTTTGATGGTATTATTGATATTACTTTACAGTAAATTAACAATAAAAACATCAAATATGATAAGGTTTTGAGAAACATATAAACTTCTCCTTATAGGAAGCTCTGCAAACACTTCTTATCATATTTGATATTTTACAATAATAACTCCTAAATTTGTTGCTTACAACTAATTAGAGCTACTATTTCTTAGTACTTTACTCCAAATTCTTAATATGGTATTTTACTAAGCCTTCTATGGGTCTATGCACAAAATTACCGACTTTAAAACCTAATTCTTCAGCGACTTCTTTAATTTCATCTTGACAGAAAAAAGCTATAGATCCTGCAAAATGAACAGGGCTTAATGCTATTTTATCCTTGTACTGTAATATCATATTAGTCGCAAACATCGTAATCCCTTTTTTTATGATGTCTTTGATATACTGAGACCCTTTGTTTAAAAACATAAACTCGGCAAAACTCGCTAAATAAGCGTTAGGGTTGGGTTGTTTATATAAATTATGTTTAATATAATCGGCCTCCAAATTATATTTATCTGCAAAAGCAACTTTTATAGCTTCTGGCATATGGTTAAAATAATAATCGCGTAAAAGTTGCTTTCCATAATAATTACCTGAAGCATCGTCCATTATAGAATATCCTAAAGAATCCACACATTGGTGTAGTTGTTCCCCGTCGTAATAACTACAATTTGATCCTGTTCCTAAAATACAGACTACAGCTGCTTCGGTTTTACTATTTATAGTAGCGTAAACCGCTGCCATTGTATCTTCACTAACCGTAACTTTCGCTTTAATAAAGAAGTCTTCTAAAACTTTCTTTAATATTAATCTTGGTTTTTCAGTACCACAGCCAGCACCATAAAAAAAGATACGAGACACTTTATCCCTATGCTCTTTTAATGCTTTGTTTTTTTTTATGGTTTTCTTTAGTTTTTTTTCTGCTAGAATGGCAGGGTTTAATCCTTTGGTTCTTATTTTTTCAAGTAATTGGTTTCCGTTTTCGTCTATGGCTATCCAATCGCACTTTGTAGACCCGCTATCAACTATTAAAATCATAGATTAATTGTATTATTATAGAGTATTTATTTTTTCTGCTAAGTCTATCAATTTATTAGAATAGCCAAACTCATTATCATACCATGAGACTAATTTAAAAAATTTAGAATTTAATTCTATTCCAGCTTCAGCATCAAAAATACTTGTCCGACTGTCGCTCACAAAATCCTGAGAAACAACCATTTCGTCTGTATACCCTATAACACCTTTATATTCATTTTCTGAAGCCGCTTTAAATACCGCTTTAATGTCGTTTAAGGAGGTTTCCTTTTTCGTTCTTACGGTTAAATCTACAACAGAAACATCTGCTGTTGGCACACGAAATGCCATCCCGGTTAATTTCCCTTCCAATTCTGGAATAACCTTTCCTACAGCTTTTGCAGCTCCTGTAGTTGTTGGAATGATATTATTCATAACCGAACGCCCTAACCTATAATTCTTTTTTGATGGTGAATCTACAGTATATTGCGTAGACGTTGTTGCATGTATGGTTGTCATTAATGCTTCTTCAATACCATATTGTTCTTCTATTATTTTAGCCATAGGCGCCAGGCAATTGGTTGTGCATGAGGCATTAGAAACAATGGTTTCACTTTTAGTTAATTTATTATCATTAACGCCCATAACATACATTGGAGCGTCTTTACTAGGTGCCGAAATCACTACTTTTTTTGCTCCTGCTTCTATATGGTAATTTGCGGTTTCAAGAGTTGTAAAAATCCCTGTGCATTCTGCTATAACATCTGCATCTACGGCATCCCATTTTAAATTTTTAGGATCTTTTTCGGCTGTTACACGTATTGTTTTTCCGTTTACTATAAGCTGTCCTTCTTTCACTTCTATTGTACCATCAAATCGCCCATGTACGGAGTCATATTCTAATAAATATGCAAGGTGATTAACATCTAATAAATCGTTTATTGCAACAACCTCCACATTATCACGTTTAACGGAGGCTCTAAACACAATTCGTCCTATTCTTCCAAATCCGTTAATTCCTAATTTTAATTTTGCCATAATTTTATTTCTTTATATTATGTGGTCATTATATCGGACACACGTATTAATTCTTTATTTATTTTAGACTGTCCTTTTATCGCTTTTTCTAATGGTGTTAGTTCCATTTTATCATTTATTAAACCAACCATTGCATTAGATTTTCCTTCCAATAGACTTTCTACAGCTTTTACTCCCATTCTACTTGCCAGTACCCGGTCGAAACACGAAGGTGTGCCTCCGCGTTGCATATGTCCTAAAACCGACACTCGCACTTCATATTCTAGCATATGCTCTTCAACATAATCTTTAAGCTCAAAAACACTCTTACCTATTTTATCGCCTTCGGCAACAACAACGATACTTGAAGATTTTCCTGATTTTTTACTGCGTCTTAATGAATCTAACAAACGTTCTAAACCAAGGTCTTCTTCGGGAATTAATATTTCTTCTGCTCCTGCACCTACTCCCGCATTTAAAGCGATATGCCCAACATCTCGCCCCATAACTTCTACAAAAAATAAACGGTTGTGAGAACTTGCGGTATCGCGTATTTTATCTATAGCATCGACCACCGTATTTAAGGCGGTATCGTATCCCAATGTATGCGATGTTCCAAAAATATCATTATCTATAGTTCCTGGAATACCTATTACAGGAAATTGATATTCTTGATTAAATATTAAAGCCCCGGTAAAAGTTCCATCGCCTCCCACTACGACAAGAGCATCTATTTTTTCTGCACTCAAAGCATCGTATGCTTTTTTACGCCCTTCTGCTGTTTTAAAGGCATTAGATCGTGCCGATTTCAAAACTGTTCCGCCTTTGTTTATTATCCCTTTTACGTTACGTGCCGTTAGTGCTTTAAAATCGCCTTCAATCATGCCTTCATACCCACGGTAAATTCCTACACATTCAATATTATGGAAAGCACAAGTTCTTGTTACAGATCGTATAGCGGCATTCATACCCGGAGAATCTCCTCCAGAAGTCATTACACCTATTTTTTTTATTGTTTTTGACATTAATTCTCTAGTTTATTTAGGTAAAGCTATAAAAGAAAATTAACAAATGACAATGGTTTTGTTAAAATTTAAGGGAAGACTTTTATGATATCATTTTGTTAATAAAAATATAGGAAGAAAGGCCAGACTGCATGATCCTAAATGCTAAAGTTTCTATTTTTCTTTCATTTGTATTGAGTCGTCAGAAAATGGATTATCTTTCTTTTTATCTTTTTGTTTTTCTTCAACAGGAGTTTCTTTTTCACTGGCCTTCTTATTAAATATCTTCTGAAGCAATTCTTCAAAAGAATTAAAATCTACAGAATAAGATATTCCTATCCCTTGTGTATAGCCTATCTCTTCTCCAAAATTACGAATACTGTTCTCTCTATTAAAGACTTTGGCTATAAGCGTTCCATCTTCATTTAAAAGAAAATCGACTTGCACATCTCCTGCTATAACAGATTCACTTACACCGCCTACTGGCACTCCAACTTTACCATTAATAAGTACACGGTCGGTAATTTTAGTTTGTAATGTTACTCCAACTCTACTCTCGGTTTCAAAATCTGGAGTACTTTGCCCTGTTTCTATATTTAATCCTACTTGAAGTTTCCCGTTACTATCAGAAAACAATCCATTAATTAACCCATTAAGACGTTCTGTTAAAGTCCCTGTAACATTTAAATCTTTAAGTTCTCTATTAAACGCTCCTGTAACCAATAAATTTAAAGCTTGTTTATCTCTATCTTCTTTAGTGTCTAATCGGTATTGCAATTCGGACTTTAAAGTGGAGCTTATATTAGGAAACTCAAATTGAAAATCTGGATCTGGCTTCTCTAATTCTCCTGTTAAATGAATTTGCAATTCGGTTTGAATGCTTTGCGTTATAGGATTATCTAATAACGGAGAGGGGTTTGTTCGTGTTGTATATATTGCTTTTATATCTATTAATGCTTTTAATGGATCTCCATTCCATTGTAAGTTACTTTCGTAAGGTTTAACTATAAATTCTTTTTGAACAAAACCGCCATATAGAAAATTATACACCCCTTCCCATACAATAAAATCGCCATACATATTAAACTTTCCATTTGTATTAATATCGAATTTCAAGCCTCCAACACCTCTCCCTCTAATAGTACTACCAGCCTCTCTATCCATAACAATCTCTATTAAAGCATCATTAGTAACATCTAAATCAAAATCCAATTCTAAGCCTGCTATTTCTTCAACCTCAACAGCTCGTCCTTCAGATTTAGCTTGTTTTTCTTCTGGCGTTAGAAAATGAATAAATGTATTATCTCCAAACGATTCTAAATCATTTAAAGGAATAATAAATTCTGTTCCTTTTTTGGTTTGTGCATCGGCACTAATTCTTAATGCTTTTGTATATCCAAAGATATTAACTTGCCCACCTATAAACCCTTTACCGTAATACAAAGCATCTACATTATATTTCGTATTTAAAACAAGTAACCGTTGGCTTTGTAATTCTAAATCTAGTTTCCAATTCCCAAAATTAGTATGACTTATTGAGCCGGCTATTGTTCCTATAGAGAGTTCTTTTGTATCTACTATAGTTATTGTATTAAAAATGAAACTTTGTTTTCTCAATGATACTGATGCATTATCCACAAAACGATAATCTACATTTAAATATGGTACTGTTAGTCCGCCTTTATCTATGGTTAATTCTCCATTAATATCTGGACTATTAAGGTTTCCTACAACCTGTGCCTGCCCACTTACATCCCCTCGAATATTATCTAATACAGGGTCTAACAAAGATGTTAATGGCTTTATACTAAATGCGTTAAAATTTAAATCTAAATTTATTGTTGGTGTATCGTTTGAAACATCGATATTACCTATAGCTGAAAACGATTTTGAAACATCATCTTTTATCTTTGCATCTACCCTATAATTAGTAAGCGTCTCATTTCCTGTAATGGTCGCATCGAAAGAGCCAAAGGCTTGTCTATTAATTTCTAAACTATCTATTGTTATTGTAGAGTTTGGTAAATAGCTACCATTTTTTTGTAAAACATCCAGTTTTCCATTCACATTTCCTGCTAATTTTAAACTATCTAATCTAGGGGTTATCTTTTCTAAATCTACATTTTTAAAATTTAGCTGAAGGTCTTTATTCTCTGTGCCTTCAATAATTCCAGATAGCTTTATTTCCTCATCATGATGATTCATAACCAATTGATCTATCTTAAAATTCTGAAAGCCTTTATCAAATTCAATTTTATTAAATTTATCGCGTTTATTATTAATATTCCACTTGTTATTTTTAAAAGTAACATCGCTCTTTTTAAACCCTACAACAGTCTTTTCGTCTTCATTTATAGTATAATAAAAACTAAGATTGTAATCGTCTGTATTATGCTTACCTCCTTTAAATTCTGATCGCATAAACAGTGTATCGTTTAATGTTACATTAATCAAATTAAACTTGGAAGCACTATAATATTTAGTATTAACACTGTCTATTTCTATAGAAGTATTAAACAGTGCATTTTTATTATCTACTTGCACCTCTATTTCATTAACAAAATAATCTAACAATTCAATTTTTGGAGATTTAAAAGTCAGTTTAAACTCTTTTTCATCTGTTTCTACACGGCCTTTTATAAACGTGTTTTTGCCTAATTTTACTTCAGGATAAAAAACCTCTACTATTTTATTATAAATCTTAAAATTAAAGTTTATGTATTGATTGGTCTCTATTGTGTTTGGGACCTCTGTTATATATACGTCTTTTATAGAATTCTCAAACAACTTTGCCACATCATTGAGTTTAAATTCCCCTCGCATTTCTCCTTTTATAATATCTGGAGAGTTTATTTCTATAATTCTTTCGTTATCATTTAATGATGATTTTATTACAAAATCCTCGAAGTAATAATCGTCATTCGCGTTCTTATAGCTTGTTTTATTAAATGAAATATTACCTATTGCATCGTCTATAGTTGTCCCTTTCATTTGCATCGTCACTTTTCCTTTAAACAATGAAATGTCATCTCGATTATAAAAATTAAGGGCTTTGAGGTTGGCATAATCTACATTAGCTACAAAATCGAATGTATTCACTGCATTCGATAAATCTGCCAATCCTTTAAATTTTAATTTCAGATTCTTATCGTTAGTAATTAATGCGCCATTAAATACATTTTTTTGATATTTCCCATTTACTATGGTACTCTCGTAGGTATAGTCATTATATACAACAGAATATAAATCTCCTTTTATTTGTGCCTGTAAATTGTCTTTTTTTAATCCTACACCATCCACGTCTAGGTTGGATGATATTTTCCCCAATTTAGGATCATCTAAAAAAACGCCCATATCGAAAGCACTTAAAATAATATTTCCTTTATAAGACGCGGCATCTATATTACTGACGTTATAAATTTCTAAATCTGAATTTACAAAACCGATATTGGTATCGATATTTAATTTTGCCTTGATGTCTTGAGACGTAATATGGGTATTTCCTGTTATTGAAAATGTCCCTAATTTACTAAAAACAGAAGGAATTGAAGCGCCAAGGACATTAGGGAGCAGTGTTCTTAAAGCATTGTAATTTGATGATAAATTAGAAAAATCCCCTGTCATTTCAAAATTATTATCGGCACTGTGGAATAAATTTTTAAAATTAAAATCCCCATACACTTTAGTATTTGCATTGGTTGTTAATTTTAAAGTTTCTACATTCAAATTATTAAGTGTTCCAGATAATTGAGCACTTAATTGCGCTTGCTTATTCTTACCAAACTCATTATAAAAGATATTTAACTCATCAAAATCAATATTTCCTTCTGTAAAATTAGCTTTAAGTTGTACTTTATTTTCAAAATCCTTAAAATCTTCACGATCATAATTGAACCTTAAATTACCTTTTAATGTCGATTTTTCAGTCTTAACATTTAAATTTTCAAAGGTCATTTGGTCTAAGGTATACCCAAAATTGGTCGATAAATTATCCATTACCAAACCTTTACTTTCTCTAAAGCTTAATGTGTTAATTCTAGCATCGACATTACTTCCATTAATTACAAAATTGGTTGCATTAATATTCAATTGTCTAAAATCTAAAATCGTTGGTTTTGCTTTATTTTCATCGATCAGCCTAAACGTTCCTCTATAAACGGAAACATCACTGGATGATAATAGGAAATCACTTTTTTCTTTCCGTGGGTTATCATCATCAAATCTAGCAACAAAAACATCTAAATTTGTATCTGTTTCACCTTTATACGTCACTACATTTAAAATTAAATCTTCTAAATCTATATCTCCAAAGTTGAGCTTACTATTATATAGGTTTCTAAAATTTAAAATTGAAGTATTCAGTTCGGATGCACTAATAAGCGTATCATTCTTAAAATCCTTAATTAAAATCTGCTTAAGCTCTACATCGCCATTAAACTGAAGTCCAACCTTTTCTATGTTAATATTTGTCTTATAATCTTCATTTAGTAAATTTGTAAGATATTTCCCTAACCGAGTTTGAACAGCAGGAATAGAAAACAGCAACACCAAAATGATGAAAAGCAACAATAAAATTGCTGTCAACTTAGCTATTATTTTTAATATTTTTTTGATACGAATTTAAAGTTATAACTTTCTTTAAGAATAAACTACATTTGCACTATAAATACACCTTTTTATTAGGTGCATTTATAAGTTTTCAAAATTAACAATAATTGTGCCTAAAATTCACTAATGTCTTCACAAAATATTTACATCCTTGGTATTGAAAGTTCTTGCGACGATACAGCTGCCTCTGTTATACACAACGGAAAAATTCTAAGTAATGTTGTCGCAAGTCAAAAAATACATGAAGCATATGGCGGTGTTGTTCCAGAGCTAGCCTCGCGCGCGCACCAGCAAAATATAGTCCCTGTTGTAGCCCAAGCGCTTAAAATTGCAGCGATAGATAAGTCTAAATTAAATGCTATTGCTTTTACACGCGGCCCTGGTTTAATGGGCTCGTTGCTAGTAGGCACATCGTTTGCTAAATCTATGGCGTATGGTTTAAACATTCCGTTAATAGACGTAAACCACATGCAAGCACATATTTTAGCTCATTTTATTGAAGAAGAGAACTATAGTAAACCGCCTTTCCCGTTTTTAGGAATGACAATCTCTGGTGGCCATACTCAAATCGTAAAAGTAGACGATTACTTTAAAATGGAGGTTATCGGTGAAACTATAGACGATGCTGTAGGTGAAGCTTATGATAAAAGCGGAAAAATACTGGGTTTAGGCTACCCTGCTGGGCCTGAAATTGACAGACGTGCTAAACTAGGAAACCCTAAAGCTTTTAAATTTACAAAACCCAAAGTTAGTGGTTTAAGCTTTAGTTTTTCTGGCTTTAAAACAGCCGTTCTCTATTTTATTCAACGTGAAGTAAAGGCAAACCCTAACTTTATTTCTGAGAACCTAAACGATATTTGTGCATCTATACAATATACCATTATAGGTATTTTAATAGACAAATTAAAACTCGCCACAAAGCAAACAGGTATTAAGCACATTGCCATTGGTGGCGGTGTTTCTGCTAATTCAGGTATACGTCAAGCCTTAAAAGATGGAGAACATAAATTTGGATGGTCTACCTATGTTCCTAAATTTGAATTTACCACAGATAATGCTGCTATGATCGCTATTGTTGGTTATTTAAAATATTTAGCTGATGATTTTGCCGAAAATAATATAATGGCTTCTGCTAGATTGAAAATATAATTCGCTTTTAAAATAAACACTTAAGTTTGCGCTTAATCTATAAACTTATAAAAACTGTACCCATAGCTTTTATAAAGAAAACAGAGCGTTTAATTCTCGAAAAAAATAAAAATTATAAAGCGTTAAAAATCCAATACCTTATTTATAAGCCACTTCCATTAAAGCCTAAGAAAACACATTAAATACTCCGTAATAAAATTATCAATTATGATGAATTACAATCCTATATTTTGTTTTTTTGTAGCATTAATCATTTTGACTCTAAACACATGAACAACCCCTTACTTATTTTAATATTATGCCTTACAACTTCTGTTTTTGCTCAGAAAAAAATAAAAAAAACACTAGACTCAATTACCACTGTGGCAGAAGCTGAAGCTTTTTTAAGCACAAAAGAGTATAAAAAAAGTAAACTTATTGCCTTCAATGAAGAAAAACATAAGACAAAATTAGCCAAGGCTATTATCGCACTGCCTATTGGAGGCCGTAAAACTGTAGATGTAGAATTTGGTAAAGTGCATTATAAAATCATTGAAAAAACTAAAGCTCCGCATTATAGAATAAGTTATGTATTTTTGGATGGAAATAGTGTTGATCTTAAAAAAATAAATGAGATCACAAAAGCTGTTATAAAAAAACATAACGATGGAATAAAGTTCGAAGACCTTGCAAAAAAATATTCCATGGACAAAAATGCATTTAATGGGGGTGACTCTGGATGGTTTAAAGATGGTGAAATGCCTATTGAAATAGAAGAAGAAGTTAGTAGTTTAAATAATAACTTAGGCGATATATACACAGTACGAACGCCAAGTAATAAAGGCTATTATATCATATTAAAAACACATAGAATAAAAACAATAAAAGAAGTTAAAGTTTTAAAAGTCGTAGACAGAAAAGCCTAATGCAATTATTTTATAATCCAGAAATAAACGAAGAAACAATTCAATTCTCCTTCCCTAAGGAAGAGAGTAAACACATTGTTAAAGTATTGAGAAAACAACCTGGAGATACAATGCACATTACCAATGGTAAAGGCTGGTTATTTACAGCAACAATCACATTAGCCGAACTAAAAACCTGCACTGTAAATATCATTTCTAAGGTACAACAACCTAAGCCCAAGTACCATTTACACCTTGCTGTTGCGCCTACAAAAATGAACGAGCGTTATGAATGGTTTTTAGAGAAAGCTACGGAAATTGGAGTGACTAGTATTACACCTATTATTTGTGATCATAGTGAGCGAAAAATAATTAAACCTGAACGCCTTGAAAAGATTGTACAATCTGCTATGAAACAATCACTACAATGCTATTTACCTAATTTTAATAAAGCCATTACATTCAAGGATTTTTTAAAAACAGAGTATAATGGCGATCGTTTTATTGCACATTGTGAAGACACTAAAAAGCAATCTTTAAAAGGTCAAGTATGCGCCAATAAAGACATTACAATACTCATTGGACCAGAAGGCGATTTTAGTAACAAAGAAATTAAACTTGCTCTCGAAAAAGGCTATTCCCCTGTAACGCTTGGAAAAACACGATTACGTACAGAAACAGCAGCTATAGTAGCCTGTCACACTATTGCCTTTATTAATGAAACACTATAATCTATACTGTATAAATAACGTTTATCTTTAGGGCTAAATTGTTTTTGTATAAATCCTATTTCTTCTTTTTAGTTTCATAAATACATACAGAATTAAAGGTACGCTTTTATGACTAAAGTAATATTATCGTTAAAAATAGGCTTTACATACCAATTCTTTTTATTTTTGAAGTTATGACATATAGCACATTTAAATTTAATAGACTCACAACCTTACTTACTGTTGTTCTATCCTTAACCCTATATAATGGTTTTACACAAGACTTGGCTATTTTAAAATACAAAGGAGGAGGCGATTGGTATGGTAATCCTACAGCTTTACCTAATCTAATCACGTTTTGTAATGAAAATATAAATACAAAAATATCAAACAAACCTACCGCTGTAGACGTTGGTGACTCAGGCATTTTTCAGTACCCATTATTACATATGACTGGCCACGGGAATGTGTTTTTTAGTGATGATGATGCCGAAAACCTACGCAACTACTTGATGTCTGGAGGTTTTTTGCATATCGATGACAATTACGGAATGCAGCCATACATTACTAAAGAATTGAAAAAAGTTTTCCCTAATCAAGAATTAGTAGAACTCCCCAATACTCATCCTATTTTTAAATCGGCATACACCTTTCCTAAAGGCTTACCTAAAATACACGAACATGATGGTAAACGCCCTCAAGCTTTTGGATTATTCCACAAAGACAGACTCGTTTTACTCTTCACCTTAGAAAGCGACTTAGGAGATGGTTGGGAAGACCCTGAAGTACATCATGACCCTGAAGAGATAAGACTAAAAGCATTACAAATGGGAGCCAATATTATAAAATATGCTTTTGAAAATTAAACAAAGTCTCATTTCATATATCCCAATGATTTAAAACCATTACTAAAACAATAGATGCAACTTAATCACTACAATTCAAATTTTACTAAACAGACTTTCCCTATAACACTCGTTTGTGAACATGTAACCAATGCTCCTAATATTGGTAGTTTGTTTCGTATTGCTGATGCGTTTGGAGTAGAAAAAATTATTTTTTGTGGCGATAAAATTCCTATGGGGAGGAAAATGACAAAAACATCGCGGTCTACTGAAAAAATTATTCCCTATGCAATTTGTGATAATGCTTTAGAAGTAATAAATCATTTAAAATCTAAAGAATACAGCATCCTATCTCTAGAAATAACAGATACGAGTCGAGCAGTACATAAACATCTATTTTCAAAAGATAAACCAATAGCAATAATAATTGGAGATGAAAACTTTGGCGTTTCCGAAACCATTTTAAACGCAAGTGATGCTATTATTCATATAGATATGTTTGGACAAAACAGTAGTATGAATGTCGTTCAAGCAGCTAATATTGCACTTTACGAGATTACAAAACAACTCCGCTAAACAAGCTTAATCACAAAAAGCTATAATTAATGTGTATATTTACTATATGAATTACAATACAATATCCAAAGGCATATTAAAATCGCTTGGAATTATTCTTGGCGCATTGATTCTCATCTACTTCTTAGTCAAAATAAAGTCTGTTATTGTTTACATCTCGATAGCTGCGGTAATATCCCTTGTAGGGAGACCTATTGTTTTATTTTTTAGAGAAAAATTAAAATTTAACAATACCTTAGCTGTTATTGTTACTATGATTGCTTTAATAGGTTTACTTATTGGCTTAATACTTCTTTTTATTCCTTTAATTATAGAACAAGGTCAGAGTCTATCCTTATTAAACATAGACCAACTAAAATTTAATATTGAAAACCTATATACAGAAGTTATTTCTTACTTTAACATGCAAAGTATAGACATAGAACAGTCTTTACAAAAATCTAATCTTTTAAGTAAAATTGATTACACAATCATTCCTAACTTTTTAAATTCTATTGTTAGTGGTCTAGGTAGTTTTAGTATTGGCTTATTTGCCGTTTTATTTATCTCTTTTTTCTTCTTAAAAGACAGTAAATTATTTGAAGATGGCATCATGACATTAATTCCCGACAATAAAGAATTACGGTCTAAAAAATCGTTTACAAAAATAAAAGATTTACTCTCTAGGTATTTTGTGGGCTTAATTTTTCAAATCCTTATTCTTTTCGTTATTTACACGATCGTTTTACTTCTATTTGGTATTAAAAATGCTATTGTGATAGCATTTTTATCGGCACTATTAAATTTAATTCCTTACGTCGGTCCTATGGTAAGCGCCCTATTAATGCTAACCTTAACAATGACTAGTAACTTAGGTGAAAGTTTTAGTAATGTTATACTTCCAAAAACATTATATGTTATGATTGGATTTATAATTGCACAATTAATAGATAATTTTTTTAGTCAACCCATTATTTTTTCAAAAAGTGTAAAATCTCACCCATTGGAAATATTCTTAATCATATTAATCGCAGGAGTTTTATTTGGTATTATAGGATTAGTTGTAGCTGTTCCTGCTTATACCGCCATTAAGGTTGTATTGAAAGAATTTTTATCGGAAAATAAAATTGTAAAAAAACTAACCCAAGGACTCTAAATTAAACCTTTTGGAACGCGCTATATTAAAGACTATAAATCAGGAATTTATAAACAAAAACCTAAATACTAATATTGCAGCAATCTTGCTTAAAGGCACGCCCAAGCATTTAGTTGATATCAAAACAATTGTAGAACAAATTGAGGCTAAAAAAAAATGTCAAAAAAAACTCCCCACTTGGTATAATACTCAAAACATATACTACCCTAATAAACTTAACATAGAACAAACCTCTTCTGAAATAACAGCCAAATACAAAGCTGAATTAATAAAGGGAAATTCTATAATAGACCTTACAGGAGGTTTTGGTGTAGACTGCTATTATTTTGCAAAGCAATTTCATGAGGTAACACATTGTGAAATCAACCCAAAACTCTCTAACATAGTTTCGTACAATTACGAACTATTAAATGCAAATAACATAAAATGCATTAATAAAAATGGTCTCGATTACTTAAAACAAAAAGAACTTGATTTTGATTACATCTACATTGACCCTTCTCGTAGAAATGATACCAAAGGAAAAGTATTTTTGCTTAATGACTGCTTACCAAATGTCCCAAAACATATCGATTCCCTTTTTAAACACTCAAAAAATATAATATTAAAAACCTCTCCTCTTTTAGACATATCCATTGGCATTACGGAATTAAAAAACGTAAAAACCATTCATAGCATAGCCGTTAACAATGATGTAAAAGAATTATTATGGATTTTAGAATATGGTTACCAAGGAAAAACGAACATAAAAACAATTAACATATTAAAAAAAGACCAACAGTATTTTGATTTTGATTTAAATGAAGAGTCTTTAGCTATAGCAAATTATAGTGAACCACTAGCTTATCTATATGAACCAAATGCAGCGTTATTAAAATCAGGTGCATTTAACTCTATAGCCCAAAAATTAAACATATATAAATTACACAAACACTCTCATTTATATACTAGTACTACACTAATAAATTTCCCTGGAAGGCGTTTTAAAATTGAAAAAACAGTAGATTACAATAAAAAAGCATATAAAAAAGAACTAAATTTAATCAAGGCGAATGTTACTGTTCGGAATTTCCCTGATAGTGTTCAAAATATTAGAAAAAAACTAGCGATTAAAGATGGCGGAGATAATTATCTTTTTTTTACAACAACACGCAATAATAAAAAGAACATAATTTCTTGTCTAAAAATAGACTAACCTTCATTTGCTTTTTTTATTATTGCTTTTAAACGTGTTTCACGTAACGCTTTTTCATTACGCAACTTATTTTTCTTTCTTGCCATCAATTTAGTATGTTTCGCTTTATTTTTGGTATTCTTCGCTTGTCCTTTTTTAGCCATTACATTAATATTTATACAAATTTAAAAAACATTAAAACCATAATATAATTTATACTTATCTATTATTAATTCCTAGAAAACCCATAGGTTTTAACATAAATACAATATTCTTATAAATACTGTTATTTTTTTGCTAAACAGTTAATTTTATAATACTTTTATTGCTTAATTTCTTAACCCCTGAAAATAATATGAGCAAAAAAACTACTTTCAAAACGTACAAACTGTTTTTTATGATTGCTTTTTTAGCATGCTTTTTCACATCTTACAGCCAAGAGGCCGACAGAGGTTGTGGCATGGTAGAATACATGAAAGAACAGATGAAGAACCCCGAGTTTAAAAGACAATACAAAAAGTCTCAAGCAAAATTTAAAGCGCAATTAGCTAAAAATCTTTTAGGAAAAGATCTATCAAGAAGAACCGATCCCATTATAATACCCGTAGCGGTTCACTACCCTAGCGGATTAGAGTCTGATCGTGCTTGCTTAGAAGCATTAGCCCAAAACCAAGTCGATATTTTAAATGAAGATTATACGGGAACAAATCCAGATATTTCAAACTGGGCAGCTGCAGCGCCTTTTTATCCTGGTGTAAATACTGGTGCCGCCAATGTACTATTTTGCATTGCAACAACAAACCATCCAACGGGTATAGACCCAGAGATGACTGAAGGCGGTCCCGCTGTTACCATTGGTTATAACTATGGTAATGGTACCTCAACGGATCCTGCTTGGGGAGGTTATATGAATTTTTTAATTAAAGATATTGGCGCTGGACTACTCGGTTTTTCGCCGCTAGGAGGAAGCATTGCTAACGGAGATTCTGTAACAATGAACTTAGGAGCCTTTGGTTCTGGTTCTGGCTGCCCTAATTCTGGAATTGTTCCTGGAGCCCCTTTTAACTTAGGTAGAACAGTAACCCATGAATTAGGACACTTTTATAATTTACCACATAGTTTTTCTGGATCATGTAGTACTGATGATGGTATCGCCGACACACCTAATCAAAACACGAGTACTCCTGGCTGCCCTGCTTATGGTAGCATTGATGGCTGTGATGCTGGGGAAAAAGTATTAACTATGAACTATATGGATTATGTAAATGATGCTTGTATGTTTATGTTCAGCGCAGGTCAAATATCTGTAGCTGAAGCGTTTATTATGACTCTAGAATCTCAGTTCAAACCTAATGTAGTTTCATGTTCTGCGGATCCTGGTTTTGCTATGACAGCAACAGATACAAATCAAAGTATTTGTGCTACAACAAATGAAGTGACTTTTAATTTAAATTACACAACAACAGGCGGCAACACAGATCCTACAGTATTCTCAGCAACTGGATTACCAAGCGGAACGACAGCAACCTTTAGCCCTTCATCATTAAGTGCTGATGGAAGTTTTACTTTAACCATAGGGAATTTAAACGGTGCCGCAACGGGAAACTACCCCATCACAGTAACAGGAACTGGTGTAATAACCAATACCATAGATGTAAATTTAACAATAACGGGATCTAGCCCTACCACACCAGCTTTAACAAGTCCTGGTAATGGTCAAGTTGACGCAGCTTTATCTGTAAACTTAATATGGGCAGCAGTTTCAGGAGCCGAATCCTACACTATAGAAACTGCTACAGATACAGGGTTTAACACCAATACAACTTCAGATCAATCTTCTAACACTTCATTTACCACCCCTATTTTAAGTGCAGCTACTCAATATTTCTGGAGGGTAAAAGCTGAAAATGGTTGTGGTGAATCGTCGTATTCATCAACATATAGCTTTACAACAGCATCTGTTTCTTGTGACACATTTAACTCAACAGAAAACAACATTCCAATACCTGACTCAGGATCAACCTCTCATGTAATTACATCAACCATAAATATTAACGATAACATCGTAATCTCCGATGTTAATGTTACTGTAAATGTAGATCACATTTGGGCAGGCGATATGGAATTAAAAATAACATCTCCAAATGGTACAGAAGTTATTTTATTAGCCAACAGTAAATGCGATGATGGTACTGATGACATCGCGGTAACCTATGATGATCAAGCAGCAGGCCCTGTGGTTTGTAGTACTTCAGCTCCAGCTGTTGGAGGCATAATACAACCTGAAAACCCTTTATCAGTCTTTAATACTGAAAACTCTCAAGGTGATTGGATATTAACAGCTACAGACGACTACCCTTCTGAAGATGGAGGAACCTTCTTAGATTTTTCTATCGAGATTTGTGGTACAGCCTTATTAAACACAAATAAGTTTAATTTATCGAACACTTTATCATTATGGCCAAACCCATCTAATGGGGAACTAAACATAGCATTCAATACTCAAAACAATGAAAATGTTAATATTAAACTTTACGATTTAAGAGGCCGTTTAATAAATAATCAATCATTCAGTAATACAGCAAAAACATTTACAAAAAACATCCAATTTGGAAAACTAGATGCCGCTGTTTACATTTTAAATATTGAAAACGCTGGACAAGTCATTAATAAGCGTATTATTATAGAATAACCTTAATTACTAATAATAAAAAAGGATTCCTTAATTAAGGAATCCTTTTTTGTTCCGACAAAGCCTATCCATTATAATACATTTAAAATTTTGAATATAACTTTAAAAAAGCAATTAGAAACAAGAGCTTCTGCTACTAAAAAAAAATTAGACGCAGAAAAAGTAGATATTATGGAATATGCTACTAATGATTTAATACAATCTGGAATAGTCAAAAAAGCTTTAAAAGTTGGTGATATTGTTAAGGATTTTACTTTATCTAATGCTAAGGATAAAAAAATAACACTGTCGAACATTTTAAAACACAAACGCGTTGTTTTATCCTTTTATAGAGGTGGTTGGTGTCCTTACTGCAATATGGAACTCAAAGCATTACAAAATAGTATAGCTAAGATTGAAGCTAACGATGCTGTATTAATCGCTATTTCTCCAGAGTTACCAGATGCATCTTTAACCACCAGTGAAAAAAACAAATTATCTTTTGAAGTGTTAAGTGACGTAAACAATAAGATTGCCAAGGATTTTGGTTTGGTTTTTAAAATGCAAAAAAAACTACAAGACCTATATAAAAATGAGTTCAATATACATGTAGACGAACACAATGGTAATCAAGATTTCGAATTACCTTTGGCTGCTACTTATGTAATAGATAAAAATAGTACGATTATTTATAATTTCGTTAACGAACACTACACAGAACGCGCTGAACCTTCCGAGATAATAAAAGTATTAGAAAATCATTAACTAAAAAAACGGAACACTAAATTAGTGTTCCGTTTTAAATATTTATTTTATTACTTATTAAAAACACAACAACAGCAGTGGTTATTAGCCTGCCAAAAAAGTTTCTACATTTATTTTAATACGTTCCTGAATATTAGACACATCGGCTTTTACAAAAGGCTCTCCCATAATATTCTCATACAATTCTATATAGCGTTTACTTACACTTTCTATATATTCATCACTCATTTCTGGTACTGTTTGCCCTTCAAGACCTTGAAACCCTTTAGAGATTAACCATTGCCTTACAAATTCTTTAGACAATTGTTTTTGAGCCTCCCCTTTCTCTTGTCTTTCTTGATAGCCATCGGCATAAAAATAACGCGAAGAATCTGGTGTATGAATTTCATCTATTAAAACAATTTTTCCATTTTTAGTTTTTCCAAATTCATACTTAGTATCGACCAGAATTAACCCTCTAGAGGCGGCTATTTCTGTTCCTCTTTGAAAGAGTTTTCGAGTATAGTCTTCTAAAATTAAGTAATCTGCTTCTGTAACAATGCCATTTTTCAGAATATCTGCTCTAGAAATATCTTCATCATGATCTCCCATTTCTGCTTTTGTCGCTGGTGTAATGATTGGTTCTGGAAACTTATCATTTTCTTTCATCCCTTCTGGCATAACAACACCACAAAGCATACGTTTACCAGCCTTATATTCGCGAGCAGCATGTCCAGACATATAGCCTCGAATAACCATTTCTACTTTAAAAGGCTCACACTGTTCTCCTATAGCCACATTAGGATCTGGAGTTGCTGTTAACCAATTAGGAACAAGATCTTCGGTCTCTGCCATAAATTTTGTTGCTATTTGGTTTAATATTTGCCCTTTATAGGGAATTCCTTTGGGCATGACTACATCAAAAGCACTTAACCTATCTGTCGCTACCATTACCAATCTGTTATTTTCTAAGCTATATACGGCTCTCACTTTTCCTTTGTAAACACTTTTTTGACCTGGAAAGTTAAAATTGGAATCTGTTATTGTATTACTCATTATCTTTTTAAATAGTTCTGAATATATTCTAAAGTTATTCTACATTTTCAATTTGCTTATAGGCTGCAATGATTTTCTTTACTAATTTATGGCGAATAACATCTTTGTCATCTAGAAAAATCATCCCTACACCTTCAACATCTTTCAATACTAAAAGCGCTTCTTTTAAACCTGAAATAGTACGTCTAGGTAAATCTATTTGTCCTGGGTCTCCTGTTAATAAAAATTTTGCACTTTTCCCCATTCGGGTTAAAAACATCTTCATTTGATTATGCGTTGTATTCTGACCTTCATCTAAAATAACAAAAGCATTATCCAAGGTACGGCCTCTCATAAAGGCTAAAGGCGCTATTTGAATGGTTCCATTTTCTATGTATTGCCCTAACTTCTCTGCTGGTATCATATCACGTAACGCATCGTAAAGTGGTTGCATATATGGATCTAACTTTTCTTTTAAATCGCCTGGAAGAAACCCAAGATTTTCCCCTGCTTCAACTGCAGGACGTGTTAAAATAATACGCTTTACTTCTTTATTTTTTAATGCTTGTACAGCTAGTGCAACTCCTGTATACGTTTTTCCTGTTCCTGCTGGGCCAATAGCAAAAACCATATCGTTCTTACGCATAAGCTCTACGAGTTTACGTTGGTTTGCTGTTTGTGGTTTTATCATTTTTCCACCCACACCATGAACAATAACATCACCACTTTTTTGCGACGTTGCATAATCATCACTACTATGACTAGTAAGTACACGTTCTATTACATTCTCATCCAGCTTATTATATTTCGCAAAATGTTTTAATAGCATGGTTAACCGCCTATCGAACTCATCTAACAAATCCGCTTCTCCAAAAGCTTTGATTTTTGTGCCGCGAGCGACAATTTTCAATTTAGGAAAATACTTTTTTAGTAGTACAATATTTTCATTTCCTGCTCCAAAAAACTCTTTTGGACTTATTTCTTCAAGTTCAATTACAATTTCATTCAAAAGCTAGACGATTTAATTAAGTTTATTTCTTAAGTTTTATTAATTTTGCTGTTTGTATGTGCGTACTAACAACCTATTAACAAACTTACACAATTTTAAGTTTGTTAATTCAAAAAAATATCAACAATTAGTTCATGGCTATTATTACATTAACAACAGACTTTGGTGAGAAAGATCACTTTGCTGGTGCGGTAAAAGGTGCTATCTATAGTGAACTCCCCAATGCCAGAATTGTTGATATCTCTCATTCGGTCTCACCATTCAATATTCCTGAAGCGGCATATATTATACAAAATGCTTATAGTAGTTTCCCTAAAGGAACAATTCACATTATAGGAATAGACTCCGAAATTCATAAAGAAAATAAACATATTGCGATTCAATTAAACGATCATTATTTTATTTGTGCTAACAATGGTATTATGAGCATGATTTGCTCTGAAATTTCGCCAGAACAAATTGTTGAAATTAATATCCATGATAGAATTGAAAGCAGTTTCCCTGTTTTAGATGCTTTTGTTAAGGTGGCATGCCATATTGCGCGAGGCGGTGCTTTGGGGGTTATTGGGAAAAAAATAAAAAAAATAAAACCTATTAAAAATTTGATTCCTTATGTAAATGAGGAGAAAACTCAAATTATTGGTAGTGTTATTTATATAGATAATTACGGCAATGTAATTACTAATATTAGACAGTCTTTTTTTGAAAGTATACAAAAAGGGCGTACTTTTCAAATATCGGCTAGAAATTATAAGTTTAATAAAATACACTCTAAATATAGTGACATCGTTAATTTTAAGATCCACAAGGATAAACGAAATGATGAAGGCAGAGGTTTGGTCGTTTTCAATTCTTCGAATTATTTAGAAATAGCGATATATAAAAGCAACTGCCGTTCTGTTGGAAGTGCAAGTACCTTAATGGGCCTTAACTTAAGAGATACAGTTACTATAAATTTTACTAATAAAGCCTCTATTTAACCCCAAACACAACCTTTTTTATGCTTGTACGTATTGTAAAAATGAGCTTCGCTAAAGAAAACATTTCTGATTTTCTTAGTAATTTTGAAACTGTAAAAGAACATATTCGCGCTTTTGAGGGCTGTAAGTTCTTAGAGTTATACAGAGATAAACACAATACTAACCTCTTTTTCACGTATAGCTACTGGGATACTGAAGCGGATTTAGAAAACTATAGACATTCCGATTTATTTAAAACCATTTGGTCCCAAACTAAGCCTATGTTTAATGCTAAACCTGAGGCTTGGAGTGTAGATAAGTTAGTTAGCTTAGACTAATTATTTCCTCTAATTGCGCTTAATTAAACGTATTATTTATAGAATTAAACTTTGTTATATTTAAAGGTATTTAATATCTAAATACAGTTTAATATATTTGATAAAAAATAAACAATATCATTTTTAATGTTTGCATTACTTAAAAAAGAAATAAACTCATTTTTTGCTTCACCAATTGGTTACATGGTGATTGCCATATTCTTAATATTGAACGGCTTATTTTTATGGCTATTTAAAGGAGAGTTTAACATTCTAAACTACGGCTTTGCCGATCTATCTCCGTTTTTTCTTTTAAGCCCTTGGATCCTTATTTTCTTAATTCCTGCAGTTACAATGCGTAGCTTTAGTGATGAAAAAAAGCAAGGGACTTTAGAGCTTTTATTAACAAAGCCCATTACACATTTACATATTGTATTAGGAAAGTATTTTGGCGCTTTCGTATTAATCATTTTAGCACTAATACCGACTTTACTTTATGTTTACACAGTAACCCAATTAGGAAATCCTATTGGGAATTTAGATTTTGGTAGTACAGTAGGTTCTTATTTTGGATTGTTATTTCTTGTTGGAGCCTATACAGCTATTGGTGTTTTTTCATCGACACTATCTGATAATCAAATTGTAGCGTTTATTAGCGCTGTTTTTTTATGTTTTTTATTTTACATCGGTTTCGAAGGGCTTTCCGATTTAAGCAATAGTTCATTTATAGAGCAATTAGGGATGCGTTCCCATTTTAAAAGCATGAGTCTTGGGGTAATAGACACGAGAGACATGCTTTACTTTATAAGCCTAACTCTAATCTTTATTTTTTTAACTGTAAAACGTATTAATACCACAGGGTCAAAACCCACAAAACGATTACATTTTGTTATCATTCCCTTAGGTTTATTGTTACTAAACATTTTTGGATCCTCTGTTTACAAACGTTTTGATTTAACTTCAGACCAACGTTACACACTAAGTGAAGCGGCTTTAAATGTTATTAAAGCTGTAGATTCTCCTATTATTATTGATGTTTTTTTAGAAGGAAATGATTTCCCTTCAGAATTTAGACGCCTCAAAACAGAGACGAAACAACTACTAGAAGAATTTTCGGCTTACAATAACAACATTAAATTTAAATTCATTAATCCTATTGAAGATGAGACCACACGAAATCGTAATATTCAACAATTGAATGATCGTGGATTAACACCAATGGAATTAAATGTTCAAAACAATGGAAAAAACTCACAAACCGTTATATTTCCTTGGGCACTGGCTAGCTTTAATAATCAAACTGTAAAAATTCAATTGGCAAAAACCAAAATTGGTTCTAGCCAAGAAGACTTGGTTAGCAATTCGGTACAGCATTTAGAATATGCCTTTGCTGATGGGTTTAACAAACTGGTCAATCCTAAGCATAAAAAAATAGCCATTTTAAGAGGTAATGGGCAACTACAGGATAAATACATCTTTGATTTTATAAAAACGCTTAAGGACTACTATTTTATAGCCCCTTTTACTTTAGATAGTGTCGCTTCTAGTCCGCAAAAAACATTAAAATCGTTAAACACCTTCGATCTAATTATTTCTGCAAAACCGACAGAGGTTTTTTCTGAGGAAGAAAAATTTGTACTCGATCAGTACACAATGAATGGAGGAAAAAGCATTTGGCTTATAGATGCAGTGGCAATGGAGAAAGATAGCCTCTATAACGCGGAAGGTAAAAATGTTGCCACTACCAGAGATTTAAATCTTACGAATTTCTTTTTTAAATATGGCGCCCGTATAAACCCGCTATTAGTTAGTTCTTTATATTCTGCCCCCATTACCCTTGCACAAGGAGAAGGCAGTGAGTCTCGAGTACAAAATTTACCTTGGACTTATTCGCCTTTAGCAAAAAGTCCTAATAAGCACCCCATTGTAAATAACCTAGAGTTTTTAAAATTTGATTTTGCTAACCCTATAGATACCTTAAAAAACAGCATAAAAAAAACGATTTTATTACAAAGTGCCCCTTTAAGTAAACTTGAAGGAACGCCTAAAGTTGTAAGTTTAGAATCT
Organism: Lacinutrix sp. YIN62; assembly: GCF_057219185.1. Lineage (NCBI taxonomy): Bacteria > Pseudomonadati > Bacteroidota > Flavobacteriia > Flavobacteriales > Flavobacteriaceae > Lacinutrix > Lacinutrix sp. YIN62. The sequence continues at coordinate 10,241 of NZ_JBXVVH010000001.1, read as the reverse complement.
GTAAGGCAAGAAAAGGACCCTAAAAGCTTTAATAAAGGGTCACAAACACTAGCTGTTTTATTGGAAGGTGCATTTACTTCTGTTTACAACAATAGAGTGAAACCGTTTAGTATTGAAAATAATAAAGATAAAGGAACCGAAACCAAAATGATTCTCATTGCAGATGGTGATGTTATAAAGAACGATGTTGGTAGAAATGGCCCCGAAGAATTAGGTTTCGATCGTGGTACTTTACAAACTTTTGGCAATAAGGAATTCTTATTAAATGCAGTAAACTACCTTTTAAATGACGATGGACTTATAAACATTCGTACCAAGGAAGTTGCGATCGCTTTTCTAGACCAACAAAAAATAGTTAAAGAAAAAACAAAATGGCAATTGATTAACATTCTCCTACCACTCTTAATTCTAAGTGTTTTCGGCTTTATTTTGAGTTATAGAAGAAAAAAGAAATACTCACTAAAAGCATAATTAAGGCTTCTTAAACGTTCTAAATAACAGAAAAAAACTGTTAATAAGTTTGTTTCAATATTAAAGAGTTAAATAATATATTTGTGTAAATAACTTTACGAGAGAATTTCAGTAAGGTTATAGAAGGTAAAATTCACCAAAAAGACATTTCATTCGTTATTGAAATATAAATAAGGATTTTATCATTATGATAATAATAATACTACATAAACAACCAAATGAAATTTATAGTATCAAGTACTTATTTACTAAAACAATTACAAGTTTTAGGAGGTGTTATAAACAGTTCGAATACCTTACCTATTTTAGATAATTTTCTATTTGACATAGACCACTCAAAATTAACCGTATCTGCAAGTGATTTAGAAACAACAATGTCTTCTGTTTTAGACATAGAAAGTGACAGCACTGGCAGTGTTGCGATTCCTGCGCGTTTGTTATTGGATACCTTAAAAACATTTCCAGAACAACCCTTAACCTTTGTTATTGAAGACAACAATACCGTAGAGATTAACTCTAACCATGGTAAATATGCTTTAGCTTATGCAGACGGAAATGAGTTTCCTAAAGCCGTTGCCTTAGAAGACCCTAGTGCAACTACTATAGCTGGGAATATATTGGCCACAGCCATTAGTAAAACCATTTTTGCTGCTGGTAATGATGATTTAAGGCCGGTAATGAGCGGTGTCTTTTTTCAGTTCTCTACAGACAATTTAACTTTTGTTGCAACCGATGCACATAAGCTAGTAAAATATACGCGTGAAGATGTTAGCGCTTCACAGGTTGCCGAATTTATAATGCCCAAAAAACCTTTAACCTTATTAAAAGGAATCTTAGCGGCCAGTGATGAAGAGGTTACTATTGAGTATAATGATTCTAATGCAAAATTCACTTTTGAAAACACCATACTTATCTGCCGCTTAATTGATGGAAAATATCCTAATTATGAGGCTGTAATTCCAAAAGAAAACCCAAATAAACTAAGTATAGATCGTACACAGTTTTTAAACTCTGTAAAGCGGGTTAGTATCTTTTCTAATAAAACGACGCATCAAATTCGTTTAAAAATTGCCGGCTCTGAATTAAATATCTCTGCTGAAGATATTGATTATAGCAACAAGGCTGAGGAACGGTTAACTTGTGATTACCATGGAGATGATATGCAAATTGGTTTTAATTCACGTTTTTTAACAGAAATGTTAAATAATTTAAATGCCAGCGACGTGCAATTAGAAATGAGCATGCCAAACAGAGCAGGAATTCTAACGCCAATTGATGGTTTAGATGAAGGTGAATATGTTACAATGCTTGTGATGCCTGTAATGCTTAACGGATAAAATACATTTCTCTTATACAAATAGAGATATCATAAACAAAACAGCCATAATGCTATAGTATTATGGCTGTTTTATTTTTTTAGTCCCCTTTATAATAAGCAATCATTCTTAAATATTTAAATTAGGTAAACACACCTCACATATTACCTCTATATTCTAATTTAACTACTCTGTTCTAGCACACGCTTCGTCTTAATTAAAAGAGCGTTATTCATAATTTAATCCATTATAAATAACAACTCCCGCTCCCCAAACCGTTGTAATTAGATATGAATTAACCTCTATACATAACAAGAAGGTTTACTAAAACGGCATATACTTTTTTATTTTTTTTGTTTACTGAATAAAACACCCTATTCACTGAATTTATTTAGACTTAAGTAATTATAATTTTATTTTTAATCTATCCTTATTATTTAAATAGATGAATACTCCTAAAAATAAATGAATATAAATAAACACACAACATAAATTACTAAACTGTGTGAATGTATTAAGTCCCTAAATAAATACCTTCATAAAACGTACTGAATACATAAATCTATTATTATTTAACCAAAACCCTACCTTTTAACCCCTCAGTTACATCCGTTAGAATTTAAAGAAATTCCAATAATAGCTTTCTCTTCTCATTCTCTTTTTCAGGGTTTAAATGAGAAACGAACGCACTTATCAGTTTGTTTTACAACATTTAAAAGCATCCAAGATTAATTAGCCTTAATGGCTTTAAAATATTAAATCCGCTGCCTATAATTTGTGCCCCTAACTCAAATACAGCTGACTTACTTAGTAATACTAACCCCAAATTTACTATTTAAACTCCTATGTTACATTTTGAAAAAAAACTATCAGAAATAATTATTACAAATTCAGAAAAAAAAAGATATAATACACAAGATTCTATTTTTTTTGAAAAGCTATATTCAAAAACAGCTTTTATTATAAAAGGTAAAGCGAAACTATTTTTAAAAGATAAAAACAACTGCATTTTATTACAGCATTTTATTCCTAATCAATGTAACATCATTAACACAATGAATTTAAGTGGTAAGTATTCTTTTAAAATGAAAATATTGTTTTTAGAAGCGACTGAATTATTAATTGTAGATAATCATAAAATCAAAGAATTAGGTAATACGTTTTTAAACTTAAAGATCGCCATGATTTCTGCACACCAAAAAAACATATATTCTTTGTTGTCTGTATATAGTAGTTTAGCTTTTTCTTGTCAAGAAACTAGACTCTATAATTACTTAATAACACGAAGTACTATTAATAATTCAAAATGTTTAAATATTACTTGCAAAGAAATTGCCTTAGATTTAAATATTTCAAGATGTGTTGTTTCTAAAATCACAAAAAAATTAGAACATAAAAATTTAATTGTTAAAAATAAAAATGCCATAATACTAAGCTAATAGTGAAAAAACGGTTATAGTTCTTTTCTTCTTTTTTATTTTACTTTATTAATTATACCTCTTATAAAATTACATATAAATAGGGGCTTTTAATCTTATCCCGTTTATTAAATTCAAATAAAATCATTTTTAAATACATGATTATAAATCACTTATATTCACATACAAATATTTCATCTATTTATAGTAAAAAAAGTAAGTTATCATTTCTTTAGGCGACTTATATATTATATACACATTAACCCTTAAATATTTTAATACAGATGAAACTTATTAGTACTCGTAAATCATAATAAGTTAAAAAAGCAGAGTAATCGTATTAAATCCCTAAACAAATACCTTTATCAAATAATCTTAATTCTATTTTTTTGTTAAACAAAAAAATAGAATTAAAATAAAGATGTTGAAAATCTAACTAATTTAGATCTCTAATTATTAATTCAAAAATCATGGATTCAATAATAGTGAGGTTCCCTACCCTAACACCATCTTAATTGATTTTATTGAATAAATACGAACGTTATTTATTCAAGATTAGCTCTGTTTTTACTTGACTTAAAACAAACAATGCCACAGCTGTATTCTAGATAGATACAGCTAGCCCATCTAATAAATTAACATCATTAAGTCACTATTTTAACTCCTATGTCACACACAAAAACAGAAAATTTAATATATAATCTTCCTTTGCCTGAAAAATTAATCTCCTTATTAAAAGAACATGCGCTTTTTATTAATTTAAAACAAGGAGAACAACTCTATTATCCTTATGAAATTTATAACGACACAACTTATTTCTTACTAACTGGCAATCTTAAGTTTCTTCTAAAAGATAAAAACAAAGAAATATTATTATATTATTTGTCCAATTCTGAAGTATGCATCATAAATGGGTTTTCATTAATTAACAATTACGGTATTGAACATACCATGATTTCTATGGACAACTCAACCTTGATTAAAGTACCTAACGAATTAATTATGACCTGGAGTAATGATTTTAAAGCACTAAAAGAATATATTATTAGTTCTCTTCAGTATCATTCTATAAAATTATCAGAATCGCTATCTAATTATATCTCTGAATCATCCTATACGCGTTTACACAATTATTTAATAGAAAGAGCAAGTATATTAAATACAAGCGTTTTAAAAATAGCTTTAAAGGAGATTAGCAAAGATTTAAATTTAAGAAGAGAAACCGTATCAAGATTATTAAAAAAATTAGAAAAGGAAGCTATTATTAAACGAAAAGATAATTATATCATTTTAATAAAAAGCGACACTCTATAAAACACTGTATTAAAAGCTAAAAAAACATCAAACAATATTCTAATGATTTTATATAGATACAGTATTGATTCGCAAAAAACAAATGATATAAACACATCAAATAATGCAATAAAAAGAAACTATATAAACTTATTCTATCCATAAATTAAAACGCATATCTTTATATTATATTTAGTAATTAATCATAACACTCAGTATTAACCCTTAAATTTTTAATATTTACCCCTTATAAAACGCTATAAGTCAAAACAACTTTAATAATGGTATTAAATCCCTAATAAAATACTTTTAACTAAAATCTATTAAATATATTCTTGCTTTAGAATTAACTTTATTATATATAATAAAGTGAAATACACCTTTTCTATATAAACAACTATATATCCATTTCAAACACAATATCAAATTGAAACTATAAAATGAACCCTGTTCTTATTGCTGTGTATTGAATGTTTCCTAGAAAGTACCTTCTAAATGCACTAATTTATTTTATCTAAGATTAATTTTAGAGTTCTTGTCTTAAATCCATATTATATTATTTCCTTATCCCTATATAGGTTGCATAATAACATTTTTCTAAAACTTATTATTTATCCTCCTATGTTACACTTTGAAAAAAATTTATCACAGAAAATTATTAACAATTCAATTAAAAAAAATTATAAAAAAGGAGATACACTATGTTATAAAAATTATCATGCCAAAACGGCTTTCATTATAAACGGAAAAGCCAAACTCTATTTAGAAAATAACAAAGGCTCTATTCTTCTATATCATTTTCTCCCTAATGGACGCTATGTCATTAATTTAACAGACTACAATAAAGTTAAATCTATTAATTTTACAATCAAATTTTTAGAAAACACACAACTATTGATTGTCGATAATGATAAAATAAAAGAATGGGGTAAGGACTACCTCAACCTAAAGAGCGCTATGATAGCTTCTTATCAAGAAAATATTAACTCTTTATTGTCTATATATGATAGCTTAGCTTTTTCTTCTCAAGAAACTAGATTATTCGATTATTTAAAAACAAAAAGCTTTGTGAATAATACAAAACGGTTGGCCATTTCATTTAAGGAAATTATTTTTGACCTAAATATTTCCAGATCTTCAGCCTCAGAAATTATAAAAAAATTAGAGCATAAAAAAATGGTGACTAGAAGTAAAAACGCAATAATATTAACACAATAATAGTCTTGTAACGAACACAACATATGCATTTAAGTTTCCGTAATAAAACAAAGAGATAACATACTTATAATCCTTCTAAAATAATTCTTTGTTTAAAACTATAAAACTCCTATAACTATTAAAAAATAGTCATAGGAGCTTTTTTATGTAATCTATACAGCAAAAGAATGCTTATTATAAAATATAAGTGTGAAATCAATGTTTCAAACAATAACAAGCTTTTTCAAAATTCTTAAATAAAAGTTAAAATAAGTTAAATAAAAGTTAAATAAAAGTTAAATAAAAGTTAAATATACACTAAAACAAACTTGAATGATAACTTTCAAGATGCAATACTTAAACAAAGCTTTGCACGCTTTAAACACAATTTACACCCCCTTTAAAATGTTTTAAAAAATGACAATGTGACCTAAACGACAAACCTCAAAAACCACAAATTATTTATTGTAAACACAGTATCTTTAATTCAGGATTATAAAAAAATACTAGTCTATTTTATAATTCTCATTATTGAACTTGTAGTATCACTGCTCCCCAAATCTCTCAATTAATGCATGATATAGAGATAGATAATGTAATTACATTGGTTACAACATACTTTAAGTGTGTCACAAAAAAACAATTAATTAAAAGATACTTCATTTCATTTTTATTAATTATTAAAACTTAATCAACAATGAAAAAACAATTATTTTTTATTATGGGGTTATTTATGGTTACAAGCATAAGTTCCCAGAATTCGAATCCGTGGAAAAAGGTAGCACGTACAACAAACAAGTTAATTAAAAAGAACAAAGCGGACTTGCCTGATAAAAACTTATATAAGTTAGAAATAGACCAGCTAAAGCAACAACTAAAGCAAGTATCGCTTTACAGAGTATCTAATAAAGCGGCTGGTATTTTAATACAATTCCCTTCTGGTAAAGGAAAAATGGAAACCTTTAGAATCTTCGAATCTCCAGTAATGAGCCCTATATTATCTGCTAAATATCCTTCTATCAAATCGTATAAAGGTGTTCAAGTAAATAATCCCAGTTCAACTATTCGCTTTAGTGTTTCTAATGATGGGTTTCACAGTATGATATCTGCAATAGGAAAACAAACGAGTTACATTGACCCCTATTCTGTAAATAGAGAAACTTACACAGCCTACCTTAAGAATGACTTAATAAGGGATAACAATTTCGAATGTCACGTCGAAAGCAACTTAAATGAAAATAAAGCTCATAATGGTCTGCAAAGAAATGCCGACGATGCTATGCTTAGAACCTACAGATTAGCATTAGCCTGTACTGGAGAGTATGCGCAATATCATTTAAATAATCAAATGGTTCCAGCAAATGCAACAGATGCTGCAAAAAAAAATGCTGTTCTAGGCGCTATGAATACAGCATTGGTAAGAATAAATGGTGTGTATGAAGTGGATTTGGGTGTTAGAATGGAACTTGTAGCAGATAATGACGACATTATTTTTTTAAACCCTCTTACAGATAACCTAACAAATAATAATGTTCGTACCTTAATTAATGAGAATCAAATTGTAATTGATGCTGAAATAGGCAATGCTAATTACGATATTGGACATATTTTTGCACAAGGGGCAGACAATGGCTTAGCTCAAACACCATCTGTTTGCGCAGCCGCAGGTAAAGCAAGAGCTTTGACTAGTCATTCAAATCCATTAAATGATCCTTTTAGTATCGATTATGCTTCTCATGAAATAGGACATCAATTTGGAGCAAACCACACTCAAAACAATGATTGCCAAAGGAGTGTTGCTTCTGTAGAACCAGGCAGTGGCTCTACTATTATGGGTTATGCAGGTATTTGTCCTCCTAATGTACAAAATAATAGTGATGCTTATTTTAATGCTATAAATATTCGCGAAATGTGGGCACATATTAGTGCTAATGCTTGTGCCACTCTAATGCCTACAGGTAATAATGCTCCAGTAGCAAATGCTGGTAATGATTATGTGATTCCAAAATCTACGCCTTTTGTTCTTAAAGGCGAAGGTATGGATGCAGATGCTGCTGATGTATTAAGTTATACTTGGGAGCAAAATGATAATCAACCAGCTATAATAATGCCTCCTGTAAGTTTTTCACCTAATGGTCCAGCATTCAGAAGCATAGCTCCTTCCAATTCAGCCAATAGATATATGCCCAATTTGGCTACAGTACTAACAGGTAGTACTCAAAATACCTGGGAAGTAGTTCCTTCAGTCGCTAGAACTATGAACTTTAGGTTTACAGTAAGAGATAACCATATAGGTGGCGGTAATACTGATTCTGACGATATGGTAGTGACGGTTAATGCTGTTGCTGGACCTTTTGTTATTAACAGCCCTAATACTAATGCAATGTGGCCTATTGGCTCAACTCAAGATGTAACTTGGGATGTTGCAGGTACAACAGCAAACAATATAAATGTTGCTAATGTAAACATTCTCCTCTCTACAGATGGCGGTAACACCTTTCCCATTACTTTGGTTAGCAACACACCGAACGATGGCATACAACAAATTATAGTTCCTTTTAACATTGGTACTCAAAATAGAATTAAAGTAGAGGCTGTAGGAAACATCTTTTTTGATGTTTCTAACACCAATTTTGAAATTACAGAAGAATATTGCACCCCTTCTTTTCCTGCTCCAAATGTTTCTTATTCTGGGATTACTTCTGTAACTCTTGAATCTCCAGGAGTAATTTCCAATATTAATAATAATACAAATGCAGATCTATATCAAATCACAGAATATAACTCCATAGAGGGAACGCTTCTTAGAAACGCATTTAACTTAATAACTATAAATATAGATAGACCAATTATAGAAACCGCAGGTGTTTATGTTTCTATAGATTATAATTCTGATTCTGATTTTGATGACCCAGGAGAAACTCAAGAAATATCAGTTTCCAACGAAAACCCCCTTTTCTATGGTCTTCCTATTAGTCCTCCTGCAAACGCAAACTTAGGTACTACATTAATGCGTGTAGCTGTTAAATTAGACAATGGAGGTATTTGTGATAATGTTTTTGAAGCTGAAGATTATAGAGTTAACATTATAGAACCAGCGGTAGCAAAAAAATTAAATACATCTAATAACAATGCCTTAGATTATAATTTAACGATCTCCCCTAATCCTGCTCAAAACGCTTTATATGTAAACACGTCTTTAAAAAATATAGAGTATAGCTTATACAATATTACTGGACAAAAAATAAGCACTGGTATAACAGGAAACGCAAATAAAATTGATGTTAGTAATCTTAAACCTGCATTATATATTATACAATTCAATAATGGAGTAAAAACGATTACCAAGAAATTTATAAAAAATTAGTATCTAAAATATAGTCTCCCTATACCCTAAAGCGGTCTTTAACATTATTGTTTAAAGACCGCTTTTATTATTTAATAAAATATATACTTTAATAGTATTACTTTTTTATAAAACGCTTACAACTACTAGCAGTTTTAATCCTATTAGAAATCATAATAATTTCCTAAGAAGACCAACACATAGGTTGCTCTTTCAACTTTATATCCTCATAACCTATGATTTACTAAATTTTAATAAAAATTGATCACGAATAAAATGTTAAAAAAAATAAAAAATGTGTTAAATATATGTTAATAAAAAAATATGTTGTTATTTAAAAAAAACAATAACATAAAGTATCTTTTTACTTAGTATAAAGCTATTTAAAAGCATTAAAAACTTTATAATTCTTTATGTGACAAATGTCATACAAGCATCCTGCACCTCCTATATTCATTATAAACAGGCTATCTTTACAGTAAGAATTAATAAAAGAATACTAGTCAATTTTATAATTCTTCATTTAGGTTTCAGAGTATATTACACCTTTTATTTACCAGAAAAATTAAAAGTGTAAAACATCACTAATTTTATGTTTTTATTAACATTTTAACATGATAAAGTATTTAAATACTCAACCTAATGATTTAAATAATTTAAAAACAAACAAACAATGAAAAAACAATTATTTTATATCCTGGGCTTATCCATGATTACAACAGCAATAGCTCAAAACACTCAATATTGTTCGCCTACTTTTTTTCCTCCAAATGAATTTACTTCTGGAATAACTCTTGTAGAACTTTATCATGAGGAAGACTTCTTTATGAGTAATTTACTCATTAACAATTCTTCAAACGCAGATTTATCTCAAGTGACAGACTATAGTAATATTACTGATATTAACCTTGTTAAAAACAATAAATATTTCATAGACGTTACTATTAACACGCCTCTTATTGCGATATCAGGGCTTTACGTTTCTATAGATTATAATAATGATTTTGATTTTGATGATCTTGGAGAAACTCAAGAATTAACAGATATAGATGTTATAAATGCTTTTAAAATGACAGGTGCTATTAATGTGCCAGACAATGTTAGTGTAGGTCCTAAACGAATGCGTTTAACTACTAAGTTAAAAAGTAACGATGTATGTGTCAATGCTTTTGAAGCCGAAGATTATATCGTTAACATTAT